>CAKTFW010000016.1 GCA_934561175.1 uncultured Oscillospiraceae bacterium | reverse complement strand
GAGCTGTGTGACAACGCCACGCACCTCCGTACGATTCCGGTTAAATAAATATTGCATCCGCTCCGATTGCGCAGCCCAATCATCCGGATTTTCTGCGACAAATCGCGCAATCGCCTGCTCGGTCAGTTTCATTGCCTGCGCCTGATCCACCTGCCGGAATCCACCTTCATCCATAATCTGCTGTACTGTATGTTCCAAAACAGCGTGCACAAAGGTTCCATAAATCGGCGCATCAAATTTCGCCGGTCTCCGCGGTTTTGCTTTCAGACCATATCGATAGAAATAACCGCAGTGACAGGCTGCAAACTGGTCAATTCTGGACGCAGAAAGATAAAGTGTACGGCCGTACAACTGCTGCACCATATTTTGAGAGAGCGCTTCTGCGTGATTGGCGGCAGCGTCACAATAACGCTTTGCTGCTTCCTCTGCTGGCGCGTCCTGCAGACTATGAATGCAAGCTGCAATATCCCGATAAGCCGGCTGTGTCTTTGCCATTGCCATCAGCATTCCCGCAGAGCTCGCCGCAGAATAGAGAATCGGTGCAACTGCGCCGCTGTGCGGTGCACCCGAATTTGGAAATAGTGCCGCTATCCGCTGGAACAGATGAGACGGCTCGTCTGTTCCTGTACAGCAGGTAATTTGCAGCTGCTCGGTCGGTGCTGCCAAAAGATGATAAATCGCCAGCAATTCCGCTTCCGTATCATCGGCATGACAGCGAAAATTAGTCAAGCCGCAGCGGTGCAGCCGTTCCCGTTCATTGTCTGTCAAAATGCCATCTCCAGAACGGTAGCGTGGAAACAGTCCTTCCTGTGCCCCCAGAATCAGCAGTACTGCCGGTGTTCGTTGGCGCATCATATTCAGCGCTCCAACGGCAACACAGTCCGACGAAGGCGGAATAGTACCAACCTGATACTGCGAAAGGACCAGACGAACCAGTTCTGCAAAATTTTCCAGCGTGACAGGCTCTGTTCCGAGTACCGCGTAGATCTGTTCCAATGCAGTGAGGAAAATCTCATAAAGCTGTACATCTTCCATGGCAGTCTGCCGCCCAAGCCTGGACAATTGATCCACATGCGCCTGCAGCTGTTCTGGAATCGCCGTCTGTTCGCAGAACGCGTACAGTGCCCGCACCATTTCTTCTGCATGACGCGCCTGCTCCAACGAGGCCTGCAGCTGTTCCAATGGTGCCATACAGGCGCTGCGGCCCAGATTCAGCTGCTCCAACGCAGACGCTGCTTTTTCGTCCATCGCAGAACCAAAACCGTCAGGATTCCGCAGCCATGGCGTTTTCCACTGTCGGCCATGCAGATTCCACATCAACGCATAGTTTTCCATTCGATCAATCAGCGTCTGTTCCACCGGCGCATATCCGCTCTTCAAATAGCGCAGCACATCGTCCCGTTCAAACTTGTAGACGACACAATCCAGTGCTGCCAGAATTGCCTCTATCAGCGGCTTTGCAAGAATCGGCTCCGACCGCCGCAGAGCCAGCGGAATCCCAAAGCGCGCAAACACGGATTCCAGCTGCGGTCTATACCGGTCAATATCCGTACATGCCAGTTGAATCTCCCGGTAGCGTCTGCCGCGGCGCACCTCTTCCGCAATGCGGCTGGCTGCAAGAATACACTCCTCATAAATCGTCTGCGCCGTTCCAAGAGATACCTCCGGTGCCGTTGCTGGATATGGTGTCAATATATCCAGAAATATCTGTTCCCGCAGGTAATCCAGCGCAGAATTCATCGGCGCAGGAATCTCCTGGTGCACCACCGTGGCATTCTGCGATACAAAATAGCGCTGCAGTGCACGCGCTGTCTGTCGTGCCGGAGAAAAGACATCTGCCGTGCCGTCCGCCAAACTGATGGTAAGGTTGTGCGCACAAAGCCCCAACTGTTCGACCACCTCCCGTTCCTGCGCAGAGAAGCAGGAAAAACCATCCAGATAGACAGAAAAATCTGAAAGCACTTCTGTGTCTGGCAAAAGCCGTGCCAACCGGGTCAGTTTTTGCATTGGATCAATGGCATCCACCGCTACAATGGCCGCATATTGGTGCAGAATCATCGACAATTCTGTCAGCTTTTCCGCCAGATATCCATCCACCTGCTCTGACGCATGGGAAAGCTGCTCCGGTGTAATGGCGCAGCGGTCCAATTCTGCGGATAGCTCCAGCAGCTGCAGCAAAAATTCCATCCGGATCTTCGCTGGATGAAAATGTTTCAGATTGCTGCGTAAATCCTGCACGGCGCGGTACATCAGCAACACCCTTCCGCCCTGATCGATTGCGTGCAGATCTGCATCACCCTCCAAGCTGGAAATCCGGTCTGCTAAACGGGAAAAACTCAAAACTTCTGCCCAGCGCGAGGATTGATTGCCGCAATTTAAACACAACAGACGCTCTGATTCATGGGACAGGTGCTCCGGCACCAGGAGAATCGCATGGCGTCCCACCGTCACATCTTGCTGCAGGCAACGGTAAATGGCATCTGTCGCAGCACGATGGCTGCTACTATGGAAAAATGTAATCACGCGCTTTCCCCCTTTTTGAAAAACAGCCGCCGGTATTATGCCAGCGGCTGTTGTGTCGTTACCGGATGAACCAATCTGGTCTCCGGATAAAGTCTTCTCAAATTCTGACTGCAGTCCAAAGCAGCTTTTTGATCTGAAAACAGGCCAAAAAAGCATGATCCAGTTCCGGTCATCGCAGCTCCGCAAGCGCCAAATTCCCGCATAGTCTGCACAATTTTCGTACACTGTGGATATCGCTTTTCCACAATCGGCTGAAATGCATTACATAGCAGCGCACCAATCTGTGGAAGATTGCCGTCTCCCAGTGCACAGATCATCGCATCCGTGTCCGGATGGAGATCCGTAGGCGACGCATCCGCCGCCCGAAACAGTTCCGGCGTAGAGATCGAAAACGGCGGCTTGCAGAGCAGAATCTCACAGTCCGGCATTGGCGGCAATGGTGTGAGAATTTCACCGCGCCCCTGTGCGCGCCGTGTATCACCGCAAACACAGTATGGAACATCAGAACCCACACATTCTCCGACAGCACACAAGCCCGGCAGGTCCAGCGGCGCGCCAAAGCAGCGATTCAAAATTCGAAGGACCGCCGCTGCATCGCTGCTGCCACCGGCCATTCCAGCTCCCGACGGAATCTGCTTCTTCAAAGTGATGGTAAGCCCATCGCAGGAAAACCCCGTTGCGGCAAAAAATGATTCTGCTGCACGCCACGCCAGATTTTCTCTTCCCGATGGAACCGCCGCCTGATCCACCAAAATTTTCCAAGGTGTACCAGTATTCAACGCTACCGTCACAAGATCCTGCTGCTCACAGCTGATCATAACCATGTCCAGATCGTGATAGCCATCTGGCCGTCTGCGCAGAATGTCCAGCGACAGATTCAATTTTCCGAAAGCCGGTTCCGTCATGGTTTTCATCGAATTTTCCTGCCCTCCAGGTAATACCGCTTGTCACGGGCATGTCCCATGGAAAAAGTCTTGCGCGGCAGCACACCATCCGCAATGACGCCGCGGAACAGCTGGGATTTCTCCATATTCGGCAGAAGAAAGCCGATTGCATTGGGCTGCGCAGAAAGGCGCAGCAGCACATCATCATCGTGAATGTAATCAACGGTTCCATCATGGTTCTTCAGATAGGCATCCAGAAATCGCTGCAATACGCCAACAGCGAGTGGGCTTTTGCTGCGATCCAGATAAATGGTGCCGGATTGCTCGCCCATTTTCCACTGAACCGGATAACCATCCGCCGCGCCGCAGGCCTTTTGCAGCGCATCCAGCAGGCACTGCGGATTCGTATTGGTCACGACCCGATGGATCGGTTCAAATTCAAGCGCTGGTGTATGGATATTTTCCAATTCTACCAACGCATAGCGTGCAGGATGATCCGCCAGATTCTCACCTGGATGCTCCTTCTTCAACTGCTCATAACAGGCCTTTGCTGTTGCCAGCGAGTGATTTCCATCTCCAACCGCAAAAACCATCGGTTTTCCAGGCAAATCGGGGTATTTGTTCAGCACATTTTTCGTATATTCTGCCAGCCGTTTGTCAAAGGCCGCCGCATCTGCGCCACAAACCAGGTAGCCGGTAATATGGCCGCCGCCCTCCATCAGGTCAAAATCATAAACTTTTCGCATCTGATTCTTTCTGGAAGCAAAGGAAGCAAGCAAAACATCCTCCTGGTCATCTGCCAGCATCAGAATGTGCGGAAATTCCAGCGGCGCATTTTGCCGCACACGAATTCGCGGCGGAAGCCGTTCTGCTACCGTTCCCTCTGTGGCACGGATCGCAGATTCTGAACCGGGCGTATAGTCATAGGCGTCCAGATCTACCATTCCCATCAAGCCGCAACGGACCTTTCCATCCGACTGTGTCCGTTCCAGATACAGGTAAGAGTCCAGACAGGTCACAAAAATATCGGAATGGAGATATTCCTCCATCGTACGGTTAATCCGTTCCGTCTCCTGCGCTTCTTCGGCAGTGCCAAGATCCGCTTCCGGCAAAATCATGTGCATTGTAGACGGAGCATTGGCTGTTGCAGCGCGTACGCGCGCCCAATAATCCGGCTCGCTGGAAAACTGATCGCAAGCAATCACTGCCCACTTTTCCATATCTATTCCGGGGCGCGGCAGCAGAATATCCGCCGCACGAAAACAATTCTCATGCATGTCTGTTACACCTCAAACAACATTCCCATTAGTTTTGTGCCCTGATCCACATAGGGGCCCTGTTCGCCAAATTGCTCTGTATAGGGCTTTCCGTTGCCGCTGTCACGCGTGCTGTCGTAAATCATAAACGGAACCGGATCCCCATCGTGGCCGCGGGTGGACATCAGCGTCTTGTGATCGGAGAGCATCAAAATACGGTAATCCACTCCGGCTTGATCCAGTTTCTCGGTCAATGGTGCAACCACACGCGAATCCAGAAATTCAATCGCTTCCAGCTTATGCGCCAGATTTCCGTTATGCGTCGCCTCATCCGGCGCTTCGATATGTACGCAGACAAAATCATCTCCGCCCAGTAACGCGTCTACCGCCGCCTGAACCTTGCCCTCAAAATTGGTGTCATTCTCGCCGGTTGCACCCGGAACGGAAATCATATTCAGGCCGGTCAGCGCACCAATACCATGCACCAGCGGAACAGCTGAGATGACAGAACCACCATGGTGATAGGTCTCTACAAAATTCGGAAGCTTTACTGCCGTCCCCTCTGCCCAGAACCAGACACCGTTCGCCGGAAGTTTGCCAGCAGCGCGGCGCGCTTCATTGATTGGATGATGATCCAGCTTTTGATTAGCCAGTTCCATCAGCGCCCAGAGATCCTCTGCGTTTTGGTTTCCGTGCAGCCGGAAAGTTCCAATCACCTCGCCCAGATGATCATGCGGCGGTGCTGCAACAAAACCATTCGTATCACCGTTTTTCTGGACTGCAATATGCCGGAATGAAGGGCTCGGCTCAATCCGCAGACCAAGCGCTTCTGCGCGCGCGCGAAACTCCGGCTCTTCAAAGAGCCATTTTACCAGTGTAATCGATGTTTCCCCATCAATCGAACCCGCCGAATGGGAAAGGATGCGTTTCTCTTCAAACGGCATCTCCCCATCCTCCAGTGCAATCATATTGCACCGGTAGCTGACATCCCCCGGATGCAGCTCCACGCCGCTCCCAGCAGCTTCCAACGGACTTCTGCCCGTATAATAAAGATTCGGATCACAGCCAAAAATTGAAAGGATTGCCGTATCACTGCCCGGAACCTGATTTTTGGGTACTGTTAATACATGGCCAAGCTGCGCCTTCTTTGCCAGCGCATCAATATGCGGCTTATTCGCCGCCTCCAGCGGTGTTTTACCGTTCAGTTCCGGCACCGGATTGTCCGCCATGCCGTCGCCGATAATCAGAATATATTTCACACGAATCCCTCTTTGCTCTGTAATTTGAGAAGTCGGTATTCCTCGCCGACTCATGATAAATTTAGTATACAGGATTATTTTGAAAAAAGGAATCTTCAAAAGGTATAAGAATTACCTGGAAAGTGCAGAATACCCTCATCAAGATTAACAATCAGGGAGGAAAACCATGGATACTGTTTCTCTGCTTCTTGCCATTATTGGTGCACTGAATTGGGGGCTTGTAGGAATTTTCCGCTTCGACCTGGTCGCCTGGATTTTTGGCGGACAGGCCGCCGGATTTAGCCGTGTCATTTATACCCTGGTCGGTTTGGCTGGTCTCTGGTGTATTTCCCTACTGTTTCGAAAACCAAACGAGCATCATCAGGCACAGTCTTAAAAAAGAGGGGTACCGGATTTTAATCCGGTACCCCTCTTTTTAATTCGCACGGACAATACATTTCATTGTGCTTCCGCCAGCGGTAACTGTAACCGTTGCAGTACCGGAACCAACCGCGGTAATCGTCGCTCCGCGGATCGTGCAAACTGCATCGTTCGAGCTGGAATATACTGCGCCAGAAGCAGTCTGGCCCCCCGCATCCACTGCGTTGAGCGTAAAGCTTTCTCCGATCGAAAGCGTTACATCCTCATGACTTAAATGATAACCATTTCCTGTCTCTGCCGTGTTGGATGGCGCCGCATTGACCGTCTTAAAATTGCACCGCACAATACACGAAAGCGTTTTGCCGTTCACTGTCGCTTTAATCGTTGCGGTACCTCCATCCACCGCAGTCACTTTGCCGCTGGCGTTGACCGTTGCAACCCCTTCATTACTGCTCGACCAGGTGACCGTCTCTCCCGCTGCGCTGTTAAGCGTCAACTGCGCAGTTTCTCCCGCAGAAAACAGTGTCATGTCTTCACTGCTGAGGGTATAATTGCCGCTCGAACCGTTTGCAGCAGCCCCTGTGTGCGGGAAATTACAGCGTACAATGCAGCTGGCTGTCTGGTTGCCGCAAGTCACTGTAATGGTTGTGGTACCGCCATCCAGTGCCACAACTGTACCATTGTCCACACTGCAAATCTCCGGATCCTCCACCGTCCAGACGACTTCCTCCGTGCAATTTTCCGGCTGCATAGTCACCTGAATGACAAAGGACTCGCCTGCTTCCTTCAGCGAAACATCGCTACGGTTGATGGACAGCGCCGTACACGCTACAGTCGGTGTCGTCACAACTGTGTTGCTGTCATCCGGCGTTGTATCCGATGGATTCTGCAAATCATGATCCGTCTGGTCAGACGAGTTGTCCGTGTCGGGATTCTGTTGGTCCTCCCCTGGCAGGCTCAAATTTTGATCCGTCTGCACCGGATTTGTAGGTTCTTTGGTGGAGGAGAACGAGATTACCGCCAATACAACACCGACAAACAATGCAATTGCAAGAATAATACAAATCAATACCGTCATCCAGGTCGGTACCCGATCGCTGCGTTTTGCAACACGGGCACCGCCTTTTTTGCGCTTATTTTTCACTGGATGTGGTTCAGCGTGCGGCATATCTGCCATCACTTCTGCAGCTGCAGCTGTACTGAGATCCGCCTGTTCCAGCGCTTTCTTTGCCTCTTCCGCGTCCATGCCGCAGAGCGGACAATGGCGGCGGGACGCTGGGTATTCCGTCCCACAATAGGCACATACCTGAATATCGTCCATGGGATATTCCTCCCTGTGTTTTTAATCATTGATCCGACAAAAGTCGACTTTGGTTTTTTATTATAGCATATTCTTCCTCAAATTCCAACCGTCGCTGTTAAGATCTTGTGTTGCATTTTTTTCGGAAATATCATAAAATGGAATCGATTTTTTGATATTGGTGGTGTTCATTGGATGGTATTTCCAACCCTGCGTGCACCATTTTCTGAATTGTATTCGATTTCCGAACAGTTAGGTATCGGGCCAGACAGTGAGACCTACCTGGTAACGGAGCATACAACGGGCCGCACGCTTTTAATGAAACATATTTCCGTTCCCGCCGACCAGACAAAGGTTGAAGCACTGATTTACTCCGGCGCCGTTCCGGACGAAGCAGCGGCAAAATCCTACTTTCAGCGTCTGGCTGAAGCCTATCGGGAAGAATTGAAAATCTCTGCAGCACTGAACGGCAACCCTGCCATTCGCTATTATCACGCGATTCAGATTGATGAAAAAGAAAATGCCATTGGCTACGATGTCTATCTGATCACAGAACCGCTTCAAAGCCTGCCGGAATACTGGAAGCAGACCGCAATGACGAATCTGCAGGCGATTAACCTGGGAATTGACCTGTGCACTTCGCTGGAAGCAATTCGCGCCGCGGGCCTATTATACCGGAATGTCAAGCCCTCTAATGTGTTCCTGACCCCTGCCGGGCATTTTGTGCTTGGCGATCTGGGCTATGTCCCGCTCAACGAATTGGACTACACCGCAATGCCGGACAGCCAGTTCTGTGAGTACACTGCGCCAGAGCTATCCGATATTCTGAACAGTCTGAATCCCACCGCAGATCTCTATGGTGTCGGCATGATTCTCTATCGTATCTTCAACGGGCATCACGCACCGTTTGAAGATGAGCAAACTTCAGGAAAGGCTGCGGAAAAACTCCGCCTTGGCGGCGAACCGCTTCCTGTCCCCATTTATGCGGACTACGAACTCTCCGACATCATTCTCAAAGCCTGCGCCAACAAGCCGGAAGATCGTTATCAGACACCGTCGGAACTTAAGCAGGCACTAATCGACTACATGCACCGCAACGCGGTTTCCGACACTTTGATCGTGCCACCTATCATTACAGACGACGAGAGCCGATTGACCAAAGAAGCGCTGGAGGAAGTAATCGAGCCGGTACGCTTTGCCGATGTTTCGCAGCTGCAGGAAGATTTTATTGAGCATTTAGCACCCAGCAGCGCACCGGAACTGGCATCGCAGCAGCCGGAAGCTGAAACACCGCCGGAAGAACACACTGCTCCGCCCGAATCGATTACCCCTGTCTCGGAGGAAACGAATGAATCCGCTGCGCCGGAGAATCCGGAAGAGACGGCGGCAGGTTCTGCATTAGAGCCAGCTGATAGCGCAGATCTTCCGCCAGACACATCAGACAGTGTTCTGGATAACTCACTGAGTGCTAAACCAAAAAGTTCCAAAAAACGGCGGTTGTTCTTTTTGATCCCCTGCTTGCTTGTTGCCGCTGCAATTGTTGGTGCACTATTGTTTTACCGCAGTCTGCCTGTTGATCTATACAGTTTCAGCAGCACCGCGCGGACAACCGACTCAATCACGGTTGCGGTCGATAGCAGCGCCGCATCAAAAGATTTGACTGTCACCGCAACGGACGCCTACGGCAACGCCTACACGGCAGTGCGTGAGAATGACACTTTCATTCTTTCCGGCCTGAACAGTGCAACGCAGTATACAATTACTGTTTCTGAGATTAACGGTAAAAAGCTCAACGGCACCAACTCTATCACAGTCTCCACCATGGGGCTGACCGAAATTCTCAGTTTTAATGTCAGCGAAGTTTATGAAACCGGTGCAGAAATTCTGTTGACCGCCAGCGGTCCTGAACCTGTCAACTGGTCTTTGGAAGTCAAAGCGGAAGATGGTACCACCAAAACGCTGAGTTTCTCTGGACACACTGCCAGAATCACTGGGCTTTCCGCGGGGAAAACCTATACACTGACATTATTGGATCTCGCAGATTATACGCTCAGCGGTGTCCGCAGCTGCAGCTTTACCACGGTAGAAAGTGTAACCGATGTCGCTGTCACCGTCACCGCGACACAGTTGAATGCCCTTACGCTCGCTTGGACTTATACCGGTACCGCACCAGAATCCTGGGCCGTAACGGTAGACAGCGCCAACAGTGAGTGCCAGACACTGACCACGGCAGACACAACATTGACAATTTCGGATTTGACCGCCGGAGAAACCTATGAAATCACAGTCTCCTGCGAAGGAATGTCTACCGCTTCCATCGTGCCACTCACTGTCACACTCCCCACTTATTCCGTCACCGCTTTTGAAGCTTCTACACCAAATGAAAGCTCTTTGTTGCTGCATTGGTCTCTGGACAGTGCCTATACTGGAGAAGCCTTGCTGCTCCAAATTTCTGATGCGAATCATCCAGAAACTGCTCAGCAGGTCCCAATCAGTGATGGTTCCACAGCAGAGTATGCTTTCACTGCACCAGACCCAGAGAAAACTTATCATTTCCAACTCTGCACCGCAGATGGAATTCCGCTCCCCGGCGCTTCCGAGATGTCACTCTCCAGTGCCGCCCTGTTCCGCGAAAAAGCATAATAAATAAAATGCCCCGATGAAATTCATCGGGGCATTCTTGTTATGAAAAAGAAAATAGAAAATCGCTATTTTTTAAGCTGTCATCTGCTGGATATAAGCAGCCAGCAATGCTACCGTCCTGTCAATTCCAAGTCGTGTTGTATCCACCATCAGATCATAATTATCCGGATTTTTCCACTTCTTCAGGGTGAAGAACTCATAATGATTTTTCCGGTTCAAATTATACCGATTCACCAGTGCTTCCGCTTTCTTTGCATCCGTCAGGTTTTCTTTTCGCATTGTCCGTTCAATTTTGACCGCTTTGCTGGCATAGAGAAAAATACGAATTGGGCGCAAATCTTCCAGCACATCATCTGCACAGCGGCCGACAAATACTGCCGATTCCCGCTCTGCAATCTCGCGAATCAATGCCGCCTGTGCCGTATAAAGCGTGCTGGATACCGATCCACCGTCTGTTGTCAGCCACGAAATCGGCATCGACGACAACCGTTCGTCATACTTTGCTGCTTTGTCCATATTCAAGCCGCGACGCTCCGCCGCGTGTTCCAGCAGTTGGCGGTCATAGCAGGAAATTCCAAGCTTCTCGGCCAATTTTTCTCCAATTTCACCGCCGCCGCTGCCAAATTCGCGGCTGATCGTAATCAACAATTGATGCATAAACTCATCCTCCTCTGAGGTCTATACATTGCAATGTAACGCTCGGTACCTTCTAAATCTAAATATAATATAGCAATTCTGTCCATTTTTGTCAATTTTCTTTTTCACTTTCTCCATTATACTGGATAATATGCACAATCTCTGTAATGATATACAAAAAGCCGTGATGATAACCTCATCACGGCTTTTATGCTTTTGGATGGTATTTATTATAGACAACTTTCAGATGCTGCTTGACCAACTGTGTATAAATCTGCGTGGAAGAAATATCACTGTGTCCCAGCATCTCCTGAATCGACCGCAGATCTGCGCCATTCTCCAGAAGGTGTGTGGCAAAACTGTGCCGCAAGGTGTGCGGTGTAATGTCCTTGTTGATTTTCGCCTTTTCCTGGTAGTATTTGATAATCTTCCAGAAGCCTTGGCGTGACATCCGCTCTCCGCTCACATTTACAAAAAGCGCTTGTTCAAAACTGTCCGCAATCATATTGGGACGGATATTATTTATGTACTCCGCAAGCGCACGCACTGCGGCGGGATACAGCGGAATAATCCGCTCTTTTCCCTTACTGACGCAGCGGATAAAGCCACCAGCGAGACTGACATCTGTCACATCCAGATTGATCAGCTCCGTCACACGGATCCCGGTTGCGTAGAGAAGTTCCAGCATCGCTTTATCGCGATATCCCTTCATATCAGTGCACCGCGGCTGAGAGAGAAGTAGTTCCACTTCTTCTCCCGTTAAAATCTGCGGTAGCTTCTTCTCTGTCTTCACAACATGGATATCCCGCACCGGATTTGCCGGGAGATCTCCACAGGAAACCAGATAACCGAAAAAACTGCGCAGCGATGCTGTACAACGGGAGATCGTCGCCGGTGATTTTCCTCGTTCCGCCATCCAGGAAAAATAAGTACAAATGGTATCACGAGTAACCATCGTCAGCGGAATATCCGAAACGGACGCAAGATATGACGCAAACTGGCGAATATCACGCAGATAAGAATTCAGCGTGTTCGCAGAGGCGTGTTTTTCGGCCACGAGATACTGCTCGTAGCGAGAAACATAGTCTGCCATTGTGGTGTCTTCCATTTCTAATCATTAACGCCGCCTGGAATCAATTGAGCCCAGGCTGCGCTGTATACAAGATGCTGTGGTTAAAAATATATGCAAAATCAAGATGTGGCCAGATTCAAAATCGACACAAACATCTCAATCTCAACCCCAGGTAAGGGAAAGTCACCACAATACAGATCGTCGGGTGAGTAAAGGGCAAAAACACAATGCAACTTTGCAAGTGTAATCGAATCAGTTATGCAAAAAATCGTTTCGGAAAATTTTGCTTTTTTAATATAACCGATTATCGCTGAAATATCAAGCTTTTTACCCGAATTTGTGAAATTTGCTGATTTTATGAAAAATATTATGTAAATTGTATTATGTAAACTTCGTAACGCAAGAAGGCGCCGCGAATTGCTTCGCGGCGCCAAAATTACAATATTCTGTACTTGATGTTTAACTATGCCCTAAATCTTGCGGTTTTAGTTTTGAATTATTCAAATTCAAAACTTGCATTTTGTTTTTACGCTTCGAAAGCTTCAATTGCCTTCATTGCAATCGCGCATTCCAAGCGCTTGCGTTCCATCTCACATCCGACAAAATGCGGTTTTGCAATATCACCGTTGACCAGCAAATTCGATGCGGAGCATCCACCAGAACAGTAGAACCTCGCCCAGCAGTGCTTGCAATCTTCTCTGGTATAAATGTTCAGCGCAGAGAAGCGATCAGAAATCGACATATCAAAAGTTCCATCGTTGATGTTGCCCATGAGATATTCCGGGTTCCCCACAAACTGATGGCAGGGATAAATATCTCCTTCCGGTGTGACCGCCACATATTCACAGCCGGCACCGCAGCCGCGCATCCGCTTAATCACGCAAGGCCCCTGGCTGAGATCAACATTGAAGTGGAAAAAGTTGAAATCTTTTCGTTCCAACATTGTTTTTGCCAGCTTCTCATACTCCGCAAAAATTGTCGGCAGATCTTCTTCGCGCAAGCTGTAATCCGTACCGGGTTCCGAAACCACAGGTTCTACAGACACACTGTCAAAGCCCAAATCTGCAATATGCAGCACATCATCTGCAAAGTCCAAATTTGCACGCGTGAAAGTGCCGCGGACATAGTAGTCCTTTTCCTTCCCTCTTGTCTCCAGCAGCTTTTTGAATTTCGGCACGATAATATCATAGCTGCCAGTACCGGCAGGCGTAATGCGCGTGCGGTCGTTAATTTCTTTTCGACCATCCAAAGACAAAACACAGTTGCCCATTTCGCGGTTGATGTACGCAATATTCTCTTCATTCAGTCCAACACCATTGGTTGTAATCGTGAAGCGGAAGTGCTTATTATACTGTTTCTCAATGCTGCGGGCATAATCCACCGTCTGTTTCACGGTCTCCATTGCCATCAGCGGTTCGCCGCCGAAAAAGTCTACTTCAATGTTCTGACGACCCGCAGATTTTGCAATTACAAAATCAATCGCTTTTTTCGCAATCTCCGGCGGCATCGTTTTGCGCCCGGTTCCAAAATCACCCGTCGAGGCGAAGCAGTATTTGCAGCGTAAATTGCAATCATGGCTTACATGCAGGCAGAGTGCCTTGACCGGTGCGTTCTTCACCACAGCCATCGCCGGATCGACATAGTCATCATCGGTAAACAGCAACCCCTGCTCTTTCAATACCATCAGCTCTGCCCAAGCGGCGCGGCATTCCTCAGGATTGCGTCCAGGCAGTTCCGGCATTCGGTCCGCACAGTCCCCTGCCGCTTGCAGCAGCTCATAGCTTAAATCATCCAACACATGGACGGCGCCGCTGTTAACATCCACGGCAATATTGACGCCCAGGACGGAAAAAGTATGTACCATCTTGGTTTCCTCCGTAATTAGACAGATAAAACGGGAGGGGATTCTCCCCTCCCGTACAGGAACGAATTTCTTACTTGTTCCGGTTCTCGCACTTCTGATTTGCGACGGTGCAGGATGTCTTGCAAGCGGACTGGCAGGAAGTCTGGCACTCGCCGCAGCCGCCCTTTGCAGCGCTGTTCTTCAGCGTAGCACCGTTGAGCGTTTTAATATGTTCCATAATTGCTCCCCCTCTTTCAAGATTTTTTTTAGTATAACACAGCATCTGGAATTTTTCAATATTTCCGATGTTTTTTCCGTCTGGAACCGACAAGTCCCGCGGAAATAGCCGCCGCTGCACCAACCACCACGCTTCCCAGGATCCCCGGAAAGGCGTCCGGGAACGCTGCCAATGCAATCACCAGAACACCCAGCAAATAGACTCCTGCTGTCAGCAGCGCTACGATCATCCGCTTTTCTCCCACAATTTTAACCGAAAGTATGCAGCCGCAAAATACCGTCAAAAACAGAATCATCCCGCTGATGCCACGCATCCAGCCCGCCGGAAACGCACCGCACTCCATCAACACGCCAACCAGGCAGCAGAGTAAAAACGCCGCCGCCAGCGCAGCCATTCCAAGCACTGCAGCTATTTTTCCAATTTTCACCGCCTTCAATTCTTTTTGTGCCATCGTTGTCCCCCCCCCCCTTGATGGTACAACCTATGCAGGATCAGAACAAACAAAGCGCGGCACCGAATTTTCGGTACCGCGCTTTCACAATCCTTTTTACTTTTTTCCAAACAGGCCACGCTTCTGCGGCTGATTGGCTTCCTGCGCTTTCTTGGCCTCAAGCGCGGTATCGTTCGTGGAAATTGCCCATTTTGTCAGTTCCAGACGGACACGGTCTGCGCCGGTCTCAATTACAACTGCATCGTCCGTCAGATGGCAAATGACGCCAACGATTCCGCCGATCGTGGTAACCTTATCGCCGACTTTCATGCTCTCGCGCATCTGCTCGACTTCTTTTTTCTTCTTGTTCTCCGGACGGATCAAGAAGAAATAAAAAATGAAGATCATTGCGACAATCATCAAAATTGTTGAGGTTGTGGAATCCATTCAAATCTTCCTTTCAAGTATATTGCTTTCATTATATCGGCAATCATGGTGAATTGCAAGGAATATTCTTCAAATTTTCCGGCTCAGTCGTTCACTGTATTCTGCACGGAATGCTGCAAATGTTCCATTATCCAATGCCGCACGAATTTTTTCCATCAGCTTATTATAGAAATACAGGTTGTGCATAACGGAAAGGCGCATCGCCAGCATTTCTTCCGCTTTGAACAAATGATGCAGATAAGCACGAGAATACCTGCGGCACACAGGGCAATCGCACTGTTCATCAATCGGCCGCGCATCTCTTGCATATTTTGCATTCTTCAAGTTAACTGCGCCGTCCCAGGTAAACAGCCGCGCATGCCGCGCATTGCGCGCCGGCAGAACACAATCAAAGAAATCCACGCCGCGCGCAACGCTTTCGATAATATTGCTCGGCGTACCAACGCCCATCAGATAGCGCGGTTTGTCCTTTGGCATATAAACCTCAACCGCCTCAATGATCTGATACATCGTCTCCGTACTTTCGCCCACCGCAAGGCCGCCAATCGCATAACCCGGCAGTTCCAGCTGCGCAATCATCTTCATATGCGCAACCCGGAGATCTTCATAAGTGCCGCCCTGATTGATTCCAAACAATACCTGTGTCGGATTCACTGCATCCGGCTGTGCATTCAGCCGTTCCAGCTCCGCTTTACAGCGGACAAGCCAGCGATATGTACGCTCTGTGGATTTTTTTACATAGTCATAGGGCGACGGATTCTCAATGCACTCGTCAAACGCCATTGCAATGTCCGAGCCAAGATGTGACTGAATCTGCATACTCTCTTCCGGTCCCATAAAAACGCGATGTCCGTCAATATGAGAGGCAAATGTCACACCCTCTTCCTTGATTTTTCGCAGCCCAGCCAGCGAGAACACCTGAAATCCGCCGCTGTCCGTCAGGATCGGCCCATCCCAGGTCATAAACTTGTGCAAACCACCAAAATCGTGCACCAGCGTATCGCCAGGCCGCAAATGCAGATGGTATGTATTGGCCAACGCAATCTGGCAGCCAATATTTTTCAGATCCGCCGCACTCAGTGCCCCCTTGATTGCACCCTGTGTCGCCACATTCATGAATACCGGGGTCTGTACGGTTCCATGACTGGTCGTAAATTGGCCGCGCCGCGCTGTGCCCTCGGTTTTGATCAATTCAAACATCTCACACGCTCCTTAACGAATAAACATTGCATCGCCAAAGCTGAAGAACCGATAGCGTTCCCGCACCGCTTCTGCATAGGCGTTCAGGATATGCTCTCGCCCTGCAAATGCCGAAACCAGCATGACCAAGGTACTCTCCGGGAGATGGAAATTGGTAATCAGTGCATCCACAGCCTTAAATTGATAACCCGGATAAATAAAAATATCCGTCCATCCAGAGCGTTCTGTAAATGTGCCGTCTTCCTGCGCAAAGGACTCCAAGGTCCGGCAGGATGTTGTTCCAACGCAAATAATCCGCCCACCTGAGCGGCGTGTCTGATTCAGTTTTTCCGCTGTTTCTGCCGAAATCATGCAAAATTCCGCGTGCATATGGTGATCTGTTACCTCTTCCGCCTTGACCGGTCGGAAGGTTCCAAGCCCTACATGGAGTGTGATCGGTGCAATGGTAACCCCCATCTTCCGAATCTGCTCCAGCAGTTCCGTCGTAAAGTGCAGACCTGCCGTCGGCGCTGCGGCAGAACCATTTTGCTTCGCGTAGACCGTCTGATAGCGTTCACCATCCTCCAGCTCCTGTTTGATATAGGGCGGCAGCGGCATTTTTCCCAACCGTTCCAGCACTTCCAGAAAAATACCGGTATAGTGAAATTGCACCATTTTATTTCCATCATCGCTTGCGCCAACCACCGTCGCCGTTAACGCGCCGTCTCCAAAAGACAGCTCGGTGCCCGGCTGCGTCTTACGCCCCGGCTTCGTCAAGCACTCCCAAACGCCGTTTCCCTGATCCTTTAAGAGCAGCACCTCCACCGCGCCGCCGGACGGAACCCGATGTCCCAGCAGTCGTGCCGGCAAGACCCGCGAATCGTTAATCACCAGGCAGTCACCGGGCCGCAGCATTGTCGGCAATTCAAAAAAATGACGATGTTCCCACGCGCCGGTTTTACGATCCAGTACCAGCAGTCTGGACTGATCGCGCTGTTCCAGCGGTGTCTGCGCAATCAGCTCTTCCGGAAGGTCATAATAAAAGTCACTCGTTTTCACATTTGCACCCGCTTTATCGAATTGTTATACCTGTATAGTAAAATTTCAGAATCTCATCATAGGAATAGCCAAGTTTCCCCATTGCATAGGCCCAGTATTGACTCATACCCACATTATGTCCGTAACCAGAACCGGTAAAGGTCCAGCCACTTGTGCTGCTGGTTGTAATTTCTCCTGACGGTTTTGTGCTGGAGACAATTCCATTCTGTGTCAGGTAGGAAGTATTCCCCGCCGATACCTTAGCGACACCATCCGATGTAATCGCATAAATTTCATCTTTCTGTACCGCGCTGCCATTTTCATAGACATAGTATCCGCCGGTCGCTGCGGCATCCGGCGTTTGTGTTGTCTGCCCTGGCGCCGTCACGGTAAAATGGCGGCTGAAATAAGTAACAGACGGAATATTCTGAAACACGCGGACATTATCCTTCGTAAAGGTGAAGGTCTCACCAGCCGCATCGGTCAGAAGAATACGATTAACATTCCCTGTGGCAGTATACTCTAAAATTTCCACTTTTACAATTGTCTGGCAGGAATATCCCATTCCCCGAAGCATACTTGCCATCTGTTCTCCTGTGATGGTATACGACCAGGAAGTAGACGGATGGGTGACCTGTACCTCATACGGATCCAATTTTCCAACCAGATACCCATTGGCTGTTCCCCAAGTGTTCAGACTTGATTCCGTTGCACCGCCATCCGCCGAATGGTAAACCGCCTCGATCAGTTTTCCATCATAGTAGATGCACTCACCCGCCGTTTCCCGTACCGCTTTCCAGACATTCTCTGCCCCGGTTCCGGTATACACACCACGGTACACCTGGCAATCGGTAGAAGTGCAGACATCAAACCCCAATGTGCCATGTTTACTGGTATACAGCCCATAAGTTCTGGCTGCCAGTGCTCCTGCCTTCAGTGTTTCAAGCGGCCAGGAAGCTGACATCTCATAGGGCAGCACACCGGCCGTATAGTCATCCAGACCTACAAAGTTAATAATCGTCATATCGCCGCCGCTCCTGCGGCAGTACTGGAACCCGCCTTTATACTGGTAACCCTTAAACCAGGTCTGCGTATCCGTGCCCCGCGGCTGAACGCCGAGATATTGTCCACTTCCACAGTCATACTCAAACAGGATCGTATTCGTACCGGTCTTTACAATCGTATATCCGCTGCTGCTTCCGCCCACCACCGTTGCGCCATAGGATTGGGCATCTGCGGCAGCGTTTGCTGAAGTTGAGTAATATTCAAAGCGCACCACATAGCTGCCATTTATATAGGCTGGAAATCCATAAGGATACTTTTCTGCAGCAGCGGCGGCGGCGGCAAAGCTGTTGTATGATTCCGGCATCTGCAAGTGATAGGCACCAAGTAATGTATAATCCGATACCGTTGGCGTCTCATAATAAGTACCGCCGGAAACATAGAGGTTACTGTCTCGGCAGATTGTGATTTTTTCAATATCCGTTTCTCCAACCGCAGTGAACACACCACTGGCGTCGTAAGTCCCAAAGCGGTAACCGCTTCCAACCTCATTTGCAAGGTTGGCTGTAGTGAGTGTATTGGATCCATAATATAGGCCGACGCGCATTCCGTCTTGTCCACTTGCTGATACGCCGGAACAGAGCAGCAGAAGCAACACTGCTGTAAAAACGCTTACGAGCCATCCTCGACCATGTCGAAAACAAATTGCATTGTGCATGATGAAACCTCCAAAAAGGCGGGAATTTCTGACATTCGATTCATTGACAGCGCTGTAATGATGTGGTAAAATGACTTGAAAATGCAGGATAGAGGTGCGGAACGCATCAGTAGCACGGTAAGGATTCCGAATTATCCATTGCGCCGGTTGCGAAAGGGCTTTCCGCCGAAGAGGCAGGTGGTCGGACACATGCTGTCTGGGCGGCATGGTGAAAAACCTGTCGACTGTCATCTTTTTGATGGAGTGCTGTTCTGCTTTGCAATATAGTCGTTCATTGCGCTGTGCAATATCGACATTATATTACAAAGCCGACCGGTATTGCAACCTGTCGGTTTATTTTTTGCGTATTGTCACGCACCCTAATAAAATGGATTGAGAGGCGTATACAATGGATAAGTATAAAGTGGGCATCATTGGTGCTACCGGAATGGTCGGACAGCGCTTTATCACGCTGACCGATAATCACCCCTGGTTTGACACCGTCGTCTTGGCTGCCAGCAGCAGGTCTGCCGGCAAAACTTATGAGGAAGCCATCGGCTCCCGTTGGGCTATGGAAACTCCCCTGCCTGACTGGGCGAAAACGCTCCGGATTCACGACGCCGTTGCCGACGCTAAACAGATTGCAGAACAGGTTGATTTTGTCTTCTGCGCTGTAGATATGAAGAAAGAAGAAATCCGTGCATTGGAAGAATGCTACGCCAAGTACGAATGCCCAGTTGTTTCCAACAACTCTGCCCACCGCTTCACACCGGATGTGCCGATGATTATCCCGGAAATCAACGCTTCCCATCTGCAGATCATTGAAGCGCAGAAAAAGCGTCTCGGCACGCGCCGCGGCTTCATTGCCGTAAAGTCCAACTGCTCGCTGCAGAGCTATGTTCCCGCCCTGCATCCGCTGAAGGATGTTTACGGGCTTGAAAAAGTGCTTGTCTGCACCTATCAGGCAATCTCTGGTGCCGGAAAAACTTTTGAAACCTGGCCCGAAATGATTGACAATGTCATTCCATACATCGGCGGCGAAGAGGAAAAATCCGAGCAGGAACCGCTGAAAATCTGGGGTTCCATCCAGAATGGCGAAATTGTAAAGGCCCCCCGTCCAGCTATTACCGCCCAGTGCCTGCGCGTGCCGATTTCCAACGGCCATATGGCTGCGGTATTTGCGAGCTTTGCACGCAAACCGGATCTTGATGAAATTAAACAGTTGTGGAAAGAATATCGCGGCCGCCCTCAGGAGTTGAATCTGCCGCATGCCCCTAAACAGTTCCTCCACTACTTTGAGGAAGATAATATGCCCCAAACCCGGCTTCAACGCAATCTGGAAGGCGGCATGGCAATCTCTATTGGCCGTCTTCGTCCCGACACCCAGTACGATCTGAAGTTTGTCTGCCTCTCGCATAATACGCTCCGTGGTGCGGCCGGCGGTGCCGTTCTGCTTGCCGAACTGCTGTGCGCTGAAGGTTATATTGATAAGAAATAAGGAGCAAATTGCTATGAAAAATCCTCTTTTCACTGGTTCCGCAGTTGCGATTGCCACACCGTTTCAAAATGGCGCTATCAACTATGCGCGGCTTGACGCCCTGATTGATTTCCAGTTGGAGAATGGCACAGATGCGATTGTCATCTGCGGCACAACCGGCGAAACCTCTACTATGACGCAGCAGGAGCATGTTAGCTGCATTGAGCATGCAATCCGCTATGTAAATCACCGCGTTCCTGTAATTGCCGGTACCGGCAGTAACAACACCCAACACGCCGTTGATGTCAGTAAGGCTGCCGCAGCCGCAGGTGCAGATGGTCTTCTGCTGGTAACCCCTTACTATAATAAATGCACCCAGGCAGGAGTTATCAAACACTTCAATACAATTGTCGAGCAGGCAGGGATTCCAGCGATTGTCTACAATGTTCCAAGCCGCACGGGATTTTCCATGACGGTTTCCACCTATGTGGAATTGAGTAAGAATCCGCTCATCAACGGTGTCAAAGAAGCCTGCGGCAATTTGAGTCAAGTTGCCCGCACCCTTGCAGCTTGCGGCGATGCGTTTAATGTTTGGTCCGGTAACGACGATCAGATTGCGCCGATGTGCGCACTTGGCGGTAAGGGTATCATTTCGGTCATGGCAAACATCATTCCGAAGGAAACCGCTGAGCTTGCCCATGCCTGCCTGGCCGGCGATTACGCCAAGGCTGGTCCGATGCAATGCCGCCTGATGGAATTGATCGATGCGCTGTTTATTGAGGTAAACCCAATTCCAGTCAAAACCGCGCTGAACCTGATGGGGATGGAGGCTGGAGAGCTCCGCCTGCCACTGTGTGAAATGGATCCCAAAAATCTGGAAGTGCTCAAAACCGCTATGCGGAATTTTGGCCTGTCTATTCGCTGATCCGTAACGCTACAAAAGAAATGAGTTGACCCAAATGATCAATCTTGTAATTTCCGGTTGCAATGGCCGGATGGGCAAAGTCGTGGCAGAGCTGTGCCGGCAGGAGCCATCCGTCCACATCGTTGCCGGAATTGATGCAAACCCACAAAAGCTGGATACTTTTCCTGTTTATGCCGACCCGTTGGAATATACCGGCAACGCTGATGTTGTGATTGACTTTTCTTCTCCGCTGGCGCTGGACGGCCTGCTGCAATTTTGTAAAATGCGCAAAATCGGCATTGTGTTGGCAACTACCGGCTATTCCGATGAGCAGCTGGAAAAAATTCAGGAAACAGCGCAGGAAATTCCAATTTTCAAATCTGCCAATATGAGTCTGGGCATTAATGTGCTGATGGAGCTTGTCCGCTCTGCCGCCAAAATTTTGTCCGGGTATGATATTGAGATCATCGAACGCCATCATAATAAAAAGCTCGATGCCCCCAGTGGAACCGCACTTATGATTGCAGACGCCGCCGCTTCTGCAGTGGATTACGACGCAGCCTATATCTATGAGCGCGAATCCGTACGCCGCCCTCGTGATCCAAAAGAGATCGGTATCAGCAGTGTCCGCGGCGGTACCATCGTTGGCGAACACGAGGTACTTTTCGCCGGCCCGGATGAATTGATTGAAATTAAACATACCGCACTTTCTCGGCAGATCTTTGCAAATGGCGCCGTCAAAGCAGCAATCTATCTGGCCGGACATAAACAGCCCGGTATGTACAATATGACAAATCTGGTACAGGAGGAAGTATCCCATGCCTAATCAGTCCATTTCTAAAGTAACTTATTGTCCAAATATTACGCTTGTCACACTCCCCTCTGTCCCGCATGACAGCCAAATCATTTCTGAAATTTTGACTGCGATTTCTGATCGCGGCATCAATCTGGATATGATCAGTCAAACAGCCCCGCAGGGCGGAAGCATTGGGATCTCCTTTACCCTATCCTCCGACTCCATCGGAACCCTGCTGCCGCTGATCAACAGCTTCAAGCCGAAATATCCGGAGCTGCGCTGCGATATTATGAATGGCGCCGCAAAGATCAATTTCTTTGATGCCGCCATGGTGAAAACGCCCGGCGTTGCAGCCAGTGTATTTTCCACGCTCTCCAAGGCTGGCGTACAGGTTTACATGATTACCACTTCCACTGTGGATATTTCTCTGCTGGTGATGGAGCACGATCTGGAAGAAGCACTGGAGCTCTGCCGCAAATCCTTTGATCCAACACCGGAAGAAGTCCCATTTGAATAACTTTTCATTTAAAAATAAAAAAGGACCGTTCCTGAACATTCTCAGGAACGGTCCTTTTTTCTATCATCCAAGAATTGCCTTGTTAAATGCTTTTTTACCACGCCGGATTTTCACACCATCGCGCAGCTGCGCATCTGTAACGACCGCATCAATGGCATTCACTTTTTCATCACTCACAAAGACGCCACCCTGCTGAATATTCCGGCGAGCATCGCTCTTGGAGGAACACAGGCCGCAAGCAACCAGCAAATCAATCACGCCGATTTTGCCATCTGTCAGTTGTTCCGGCAGAATTGTTGTCGTCGGCATATTGGCATCATCTGCACCGCCGCCGCCAAACAGCGCCTTTGATGCAGCTCTTGCCTTCTCCGCCTCTTCCTCACCATGCACCAGTTTGGTCAGCTCATGGGCCAGAATATCCTTTGCTTCATTCAGCTTTGCATCCTTCCAGTCCTGCATCGCATCAATCTGCTCCAAAGGCAGAAAAGTCAGCATCCGGATACATTTAAGCACATCCGCATCTTCCACATTGCGCCAATACTGATAAAACTCAAACGGGCTCGTCTTATTCGGATCCAGCCACACTGCACCAGAGGCCGTTTTGCCCATTTTCTTTCCTTCTGAGTTAAGCAACAGTGTAATGGTCATGGCGTGCGCATCCTTGCCAAGCTTTCGACGGATCAGCTCCGTGCCACCCAGCATATTTGACCACTGGTCGTTGCCACCAAACTGCATATTGCAGCCGTAATGCTGATACAAATAGTAGAAATCATAAGACTGCATCGGCATGTAGTTGAACTCCAGGAAGCTCAGTCCCTTTTCCATCCGCTGCTTAAAACACTCTGCCCGCAGCATATTGTTTACCGAGAAGCAGGCGCCGATATCACGGATAAAATCCACATAGTTCAGCTTCAACAGCCAATCGGCGTTGTTGACCATCAGCGCTTTATCTTCGCCAAACTCAATAAACCGCTCCATCTGTTTCTTGAAGCAGTCGCAATTGTGCTGAATGGTCTCCGGTGTCATCATCTGGCGCATATCCGTCCGTCCGGAAGGATCGCCGATCATTGCGGTGCCACCGCCAATTAAAGCAATCGGCCGGTTTCCCGCCATCTGCATCCGCTTCATCAGGCAAAGCGCCATGAAATGCCCCACATGAAGCGAATCCGCTGTCGGGTCAAATCCAATATAAAAAGTTGCTTTTCCGTTATTGATGAGCGCTTTAATCTCATCCTCATTTGTTACCTGCGCAATCAACCCGCGCGCTACCAGTTCGTCGTACAGTGTCAAATATCTCAAACTCCTTGCAAAAAACTAAGCCCTCTGCTCCAAACGGAGCAGAGGGCGATGGACTTTGATCGCGGTACCACCTCTGTTCGCGGCAAAAGCCGCCTCAGCGGGAAAACCCATGCGCAATAACGGGCGCACCCGACTGTCCCTACTAGCTACGCGTTCAGGCAGCTGCTCCGGGATGTATTCATTCCGCCATTCCTGCCCTTTTGCACCAACCAAGGGCTCTCTGAAGGGACTGTGCTGAACTACTTCTTCCCATCATTGCAATCACATATAGCCAGATTATAGCAAAGGCTGCAGGGATTGTCAACCATCAAAATGCAGATCAACACCGAAGCATCTGTTCCGCGCTCTGGAGTGTAATTTCTGTAATCTCAGCACCACCGATCATGCGAGCCAACTCGTGCTTCCGTCCCTCCCGATCCAGCGGCGTGACGCTGGTATAGGTACGGCCGCCCATTTCGGCTTTGGAAATCAGATAATGCACATCCGCCATTGCAGCAATCTGCGGAAGATGTGTCACGCAGAGCACCTGCTTATTCTTCGCAACCGCCAGCAACTTCTCGGCAACCTTTTGTGCCGCACGCCCTGAAATTCCAGCGTCCACTTCGTCAAAAATCAAAGTAGCTATGGAATCCTGTTCCGCCAGCACATTCTTCATTGCCAGCATAATTCTGGCCAGCTCACCACCGGAGGCAACCTTACTCATAGGCTTGAGCGATTCGCCCGCGTTGGCAGACATCAAAAAACGCACCGCATCCATGCCAGAAGCACTGAGTGGTATTTCTGTAAACTGGCAGGAAAAGCGTACGCTCGGCATATCCAGCTGCTGCAGCTCTGTACAGATTCGTGCTTCCAAACGCTCTGCAGCTTCCGCGCGGCATTTCCGTAAGTCAAGCGCAGCCTCTTCTGCAGCCTTCTGCGCGTGCTCCAGTGCAGCGCCCAGTTTTTCCAGCCGGTCGCCCGCAAATTCCATTTCATCGAGTTCTTTTTTTGCTGCTTCGCAATAATCTAAAATTTCCTGTGTTGTATTGCCATATTTTTTGCGCAGACGATAGATGATGTCCAGCCGGGATTCCACGGATTCCAGTTCATCTCCAGAAAATTCAAAAGACTGCTGCATCGTTCGAAGCTCATCATTCAGATCCGCCGCTTCATACATCAACGATTTGATTCGCGTATGAAGCGCAGCGATAGAATCGCCATAATCCGCCAATTTTGCGAGCAGACGCTCTGCGTCTGTCAACATCGCCACCGCACCCGGAAATTCGTCATCGCCGCCCAATGCCGCCGCCGCGCCATGCAGGCCAGACATCCACTTTTCCGCATTCTGCAGCAGCTTCCGGCGTTCTTCCAGCCTATCCTCTTCTCCTGGTTTCAGCGCAGCCCGCTCAATCTCCGCAACCTGATGCTTCAGCATTTCTGTCCGCCGCAGTTTTTCACTTTCATCCATAGACAGTCTGGCAATCTCTTCACGCAGCTGCTGCACTACGCTGTACGCAGCCTCATAATGCTCTCGCTCCAAACCGTCTGCCGCATATAAATCCAAAAATTGCAGATGCGTATTCTCATCAAACAGCTGCTGCGAATCATGTTGGCCGTGGATACTGATGAGCTGTGCACCAAGCTGACGCAGAATGGTAACGGTCACCGGTACCCCATTGACACGGCAAATATTTTTCCCATCGGCATACAGCTCCCGCTGAACCAGGACCTCACCACCGCTGTAATCCACTCCATTGGCCGAAAACCAATCATATTCCGGAACCTCAGAAAATACTGCCCGTACCGTCGCCTTATTGGCGCCTGTACGAATGGATTCCCGATAGGCTCGCTCACCGAGAATGGCACTGATCGCGTCGATTACAATCGATTTACCTGCACCCGTTTCACCTGTCAGTACATGGAATCCACGAGCAAAGTCAATATCCGCCTGTTCAATAACCGCAATATTTTCAATATGCAGCGTTGTCAGCATGATTGCACCTCTCAGTCCCGAAACAGTCGTTTAATCTGCGCGCAGAAGTCCGCCGCCGCCGCACTGTCCCGCATAATGAGCACCCCGGTATCATCACCGGCCAAGGTGCCAACCACTTGATTCATTTTCATACTGTCCACTGCAGAACAGGCCGCAGAGGCGAGTCCCGGTAAGGTTTTAATAACCACCAAATTTTGCGCAGCATCATAAGAGGTCACGCATTCCCGAAAAATGGTATTCAACTTTGCAGAAAAAGCGCCGGTTGCCTCTTTGAGAGAAGAAGTATATCGATACATTCCATTATGCGTCAGCTCTTTCACAATTCGCAGTTCCTTAATGTCCCTGGAAATTGTCGCCTGCGTACTGACCAGGCCGCGCTGCTGCAACTCATCCAATAACTGTTCCTGTGTTTCAATATCCTTGCTGCCAATAATCTCCAGGATCATGGACTGTCGCTTTGATTTCATCCTCTCACCTCACACGCAATTTCTGGTTGATCCGCTCATAAAAGCTTGTATTTTTCAACCGTACCAGCTGAATTCCCCGTTTTGCTGCCTGAACAGTCACAACATCGTTTGCTTCCAAGCGGAATGCTTTCCCACCATCTGCAGATAGATATGCGTTTTTGCGGCCAATCCGACCAATCCGTACCGTTACAACACGCTGGTCGGATAGTACAATGGATTTTGCCTGCAGCGCATGGGCACAGATTGGTGTAATAATTAAATTACGGGCTGTTGGCTCCACGATTGGGCCGCCAGCCGCCATGGAGTAAGCTGTGGAGCCGGTCGGTGTTGAAATAATCACCCCGTCCCCGGAAATATCGCAGGCGTCCACATGATCACACTGCACATTCATTTGAACAACCCGCGCCACAGCGCCTTTGGTAATCACCGCATCATTTAACGCGGTATCATAGTAGATTTGTTTTCCATTGCGCTCTACTGATACTTCCATCATCATACGCAATTCCGTACGAAAGTCATCTTCTGCCAACCGGCGGAGCTGCTGCAGTTCGCTTACCTCAAGTTCCGCCATAAAACCAACTTTTCCCAAATTGACGCCGAGAATCGGAAGATCGTTTTCTGACGCCAGCTTCGCCGCATGAAGGATTGTACCATCTCCACCAAAGCAGATCAGCAACTCCGCTTTTTTCATCGCGTTTTCCAAATTAAAAAACTGAATTTGTTTGGGATAATCTAAATTCCGATCAACGCCAAAGGGGAGGCAAATTCGCGTGTCAATTCCGGCTTCTTTCAGAACCATTTCCGCTTCCAGTGCATATTGAAAGCTCTTGTCCCGATACGGGTTCGGCGTAATGAGAATTCGTTTCATATTCAATCCCCTTTCAGGGTCTGATGCGCCCGCTCTACTAGCAGTGCCAGATCTGGAATAGACGATTCGGCATTGCCAGCTGTCAAGTGTGCCAGAAACTCAATATTCCCCTCTGGGCCTTTGACCGGAGAAAAAGTCAAATTTCGAATCGTAAAACCAATTTCTGCTACAGTCTTTACAAAATTCTGCAAAACTTCCAAATGTACCGCCGGATCACGCACCACGCCTTTTTTTCCGACTTTCTCCTTGCCGGCCTCAAACTGCGGTTTGATCAAGCAGAGCACCTGGCCTTCCGGCTTCAATAACTGTAAAACCACCGGAAGTACCAGCTTCAAGGAGATAAAAGAAACATCCACAACGGAAAGATCCAACGGTTCACCCAACTGTTCCGGTGTCACATAACGAATATTCGTCCGCTCCATTGTAACAACACGCGGATCATTGCGAATTTTCCAGGCAAGCTGGCCGTAACCAACATCAATCGCAAATACTTTCTTTGCTCCTTGCTGGAGCAGACAGTCTGTAAAGCCGCCGGTCGAGGCACCGGAATCGCTGCAAACATAGCCAGTAGGATCAACGCCAAAGAAGCGCAGCGCTTTCTCCAGCTTCAGTCCGCCACGACTGACATAGGGGCATGGATTTCCCCGCACTTCAATCTTTGCATCCACAGCAATAGATGTACCGGGCTTGTCCACCCGCTGTCCGTCTACAAATACTTCCCCGCTCATAATCAGCGCACGCGCTTTTTCCCGGCTCTCTGCCAAGCCCTGTTCCAACATCATCAGATCAATCCGCTGCTTGCTCATCCTTCAGCACCTCCCTTGCAGCTTGCGCCAGGGATGCGCCATCCAGCTGCAGTGTTTCCATCAAAATATCCACTTTCCCGTGGGTTACAATTCCGCTGCCAAGATTACACAGGCGCGTTCTTGCAGCAATTCCACGCTGCTCCAGCGCAGCTAACAAATCCCTTCCAACACAACCCTGCTCTGCAGTCTCTTCCGCCACCAGAAGGCCCCCGGTTTTCTTCACCGATTCACATACCGCATCCAAATCCAGCGGTGCAATCGTCGGCAATTTTAAAACCTCTGCCGAAATTCCCTGCGCTTCCAACAAGTCCGCACAATCCAGTACAGAATTAATCATGGTGCCATAGGTGACCAAGGTAATGTCTGTTCCGGCCTTCAAAAGCGGTATTTTGCTCCACAGCCGATAACGACCCTCGCCGCCGCGCGGATAGCGGATTGCCACCGGCCCTGCTGCACCAATCGCAAACTCCAACATTTGCCGCAGCTCTGCAAAACTCGCCGGACAGTACACTGTAATCCCTGTAATCTGCCGGAGATACGCCACATCAAAGACGCCATGGTGTGTTTCCCCGTCCTCTCCAACAAGGCCTGCACGGTCTACGGCAAGGACAACATGAAGCTTCTGCAGCGCAACTTCTTGCAGCAGCATATCATAAGCCCGCTGCAAAAAAGTGGAATAGATGGCTACCACCGGAACTATTCCCTGTGCTGCCATCCCGGCAGCCATAACCACTGCGTGCTCTTCTGCAATTCCCACATCAAAAAAGCGCTGTGGAAACTTTTTGGAAAACGGTGTCAAACCGGTTCCCTGTTGCATTGCCGCCGTAATCGCACAGATCTTCGAATTCTCTTCTGCCAGTGCGCACAGCTGCTGACCGAAAACCTCCGCAAAACCTGGTTCAGAATGCTTCCGCAACAAACCGGTTTTGGGATCAAACGGCCCAACACCATGGAATTGATCCGGATTCCGCTCCGCAGGTTCGTAACCCTTTCCCTTTTTGGTCAGTACATGGATCAATACCGGTTTTCGCTGCCGTTTTGCTTCTTCCAGCAGCTGTGTCAGCTGCTTTAAATTATGTCCATCCGCCGGACCATAATAAATAAAGCCCAGTTCTTCAAAGATGGTGCGGCCCAACAATGCCGTTTTAATCTTCTCCTTGGCTTTATGGACAATCTGATCAATCGCTCTTCCACCCGGTATAACCTGAGTCACATGGTGAAAAATCTTTTTGAAGCCAAGGTAGCTTGGTTTCAATCGCAGTCGGCCTAAAAGATTGGCGATTCCTCCCACATTGTGGGTAATCGACATATTATTGTCGTTCAGGATCACAATCAGCGGCTCTCCGCTGGCACCGGCATCAGAGAGTCCCTCAAATGCCAGGCCGCCGGTCAACGCACCGTCTCCCAGGAGCGCAATTGCCGTATAGTTTTCCCCCTGCAGCCGCGCCGCACGCGCCATGCCGAGCGCTGCAGAGACCGCACCGGAGGCATGTCCGGCAATAAACGCATCATGGCAGCTCTCAGACGGCTTTGGAAATCCCGCAATTCCGCCAAAGCTGCGCAGATGGTCGAACGCCTCGCGCCTTCCGGTCAGCAATTTATGCACATACGCCTGATGACCAACATCAAATACCAGCCTGTCCCGGCTTGTATCAAACACCTTGTGGATTGCCACGGTCAGTTCCACAACGCCAAGATTGGATGCCAGATGACCGCCTGTACGCGCAACATGTTCGATTAAAAACTGCCGAATCTCCCCGCAAAGCTGCTCATCCTGTTTCCAGCTGAGTGCATTCAGGTCGTCCCGACAGTTCAGCGATTCCAATATACTCATTTCTTTCACACTCTTATTCGGTATGATCTCTATCTATTCTTCTATCTATGTTTGCGAAACAGCTGCCCGATGCGAACTGGAAACAAGCGGAAAAAGCACAAAA
>CAKTFW010000015.1 GCA_934561175.1 uncultured Oscillospiraceae bacterium | reverse complement strand
CATCTGGACTGATGGATTGAGGTCCTGCTTGTGTTTGCTGAGCAGACTGCACGACTGCTGGTGTCGATGCAGCTGTGTTTTGCAGGAAATATCCGGGGAGACTGGCGGCGGTTAACAGCGCTGCGCTGAGCAGAAGCCAGGAGATGACGGGCCGTGGCTGGCATTGACGAAAATGAAAAATAAGGCGATCTTTGCAATTTCTTAACACGGAATATCTCATAACAATGAATAATCTCACTTTCTCTTATGCATAAAATAATTCGTTTTTGAAACTGTAAAAAAATACAAAACTTCTAAAAATAGCGAAAATATGGGCATTTCTGCGATTGACACGGAGCCTAAATACCGGTAAAATAGAAAAATAAAATTTCAATTTTGGGGGTGATGGAGTTGCAAAATCAAAAATATTCTGCAACTGACAACTTGGACTTCATCCACACTCTATGTGAGAATTATGCGGTTGATAACGCACTTTCTCTGGATCCGCGCATGAATCCCAATGTCAAGCGTGGTTTAAGAAATGAAGATGGAACCGGTGTGATGGCCGGCTATACGCAGATTGGTAATGTACAGGGCTACGCAATGATCGACGGCGAAAAAACGCCGATGGAAGGCCGACTGATCTATCGTGGTTACGATATCATGCAGCTGATTGCAGGCTATAGTCATGAAAAACGGTTTGGATTTGAGGAAGTAGCCTACCTTTTGCTTTTTGGCAAACTGCCCACGAAAGCACAGTATGAACGGTTCTGTGATCTGCTGTTCAGTTATATGACTTTGCCGGAAAACTTTACAGAGGATATGATCCTGAAACATCCCAGCCGGGACATTATGAATAAGCTTGCCCGCTCTGTGCTTGCTCTATACTCTTCTGATGAAAATCCGGATGACATTGCACTGGAAAATATTACGCGGCAGTGTATCGAATTGATTGCGCGCTTTCCGATGATTGTAGCGCATGCCTATGCGGTCAAACGGCATTATTTTGATTATGACAGTCTCTATCTGCATCGCCCGAAGGAAGGATTGTCGATTGCAGAGAACTTTCTGCATGCCATTCGGCATGATAAGCAGTTTACAGAAGAAGAGGCACGCCTGCTCGATCTTTGTCTGGTAATTCATGCGGAACATGGCGGCGGTAATAACTCGACCTTTGCGTGCCGCGTCTTGTCCTCCACGGGTACGGATACTTATTCGGCCATTGCGGCGGCGGTTGGTTCTCTGAAGGGTCCGAAACACGGCGGCGCGAACCGGCAGGTCATGGCACAGTTTGAGGAGATTAAGGCGAATGTCTGTGACTGGAAGGACGAAGAAGAAGTTGCAAATTATCTGCGGCGGATTCTGCGCAAAGAGGTTTCAGATCACTCCGGCCTGATCTATGGCATGGGACATGCGGTTTATACAAAGTCGGATCCCCGTGCGTTGGTGCTTAAGCGGAATGCACGGTCGCTGGCGGCTGCCACCGGACTTGGAGATGAGTTTGCACTCCTTGAGACGATCGAGCGGCTGACGCCAGGGCTGTTTGCGGAAGTGACGGGGAATAAAAAAGCGATTTGTGCTAATGTAGATATGTACTCTGGCCTGGTATATCAGATGATGAACATTCCGCCGGAACTGTTTACGCCGTTGTTTGCGATTGCCCGTGTGGCAGGCTGGTGCGCCCACCGGATTGAAGAAGTGATGACGGGTGGTCGGATTATTCGTCCGGCATATAAGGCGGTTGCGCCACAGCGGCAGTATGTGCCGATGGCAGACCGATAAAAATAGAAAAAGCGGGCGGAATTCCGCCCGCTTTTTGTGGAAAGGTGGGACAGAATGCAGCCAATTTTGCTTACATTTCAAATGGAACCTGTGCGACTAAAGCAACTGCGTACTGCAGCAAAAGCCATGCAGATTCGCATAAAAAATGTTCCTCCGGAGGATTATCTGCAGCCGGTTGGACGGTTGGCGGGGCTGGATTATCCGGCAGAGAGGCAGTGTTATGATGGTCCGCCGCGGCCGGCAGAGATGCTGGTGATGTGCCATTTGACAGACAGCCTGACAGATCGGATGCTCTATGCGCTCCGCCAAATGGGAACGGTGGACTACAAAGCGGTACTGACACCGACGAACGCCGGGTGGAGTGGCCTGCAGTTGTTTTTGGAATTGCATCGGGAACATACACAAATGCAAAAAGGATAAGCGGCGGGGCACTTGGGCCTCGCCGTATTTTTGTTTTAGGCATCGGAACGCAGCTGAATTCTGGAAAGCGCGGTCAGATAACTGCTGGTTACTGAGTCGAAAGTATCGGTAACCGGAAGCCCGGCAAGAAGCTGAAATGCCTGAATTGCAGCGATGGTTTCCGTATCGACGATGCCGGTAACGGTGAGAGTGGGAAGATTTGCGTAGATAGCGCTGAGCGCAAGAAGTTGAGCCTGTAAGGTGGAAATAACTGCGCGGTTTGTTCCCGGCGGGATTGTTTCACCCACATTGAGAAGCGGCGGTGTCAATGGAACATCTAGATTTGCAAGTGGCCGAAAGGCGGCTGTGATGGCCTGCCAGGTGGCAAGATCTGTGACGCCGGTGGCTGGAAGACCGTGCAGACGCTGAAAATGCAGGACGGAGAGTCTGGTTTGGTCATCATAAAAGCCGGTGGGCCGCGGAGACGGTGTGCCGGGCATTTGCTTGGCGATCTGTTGCAGCATGGACTGTAGTGTGCGAATGGATTGTTTTTTTGTACTCATCCGGCGACACCTCCTTGATCGCTGTCTCCCAGCTGCAGGGTGCCGCCCGGAAATTGCAGCGTCCGTGCAGTGGTGGAAAAGGCGAGAGCCTGAACGGCACCTGCTAATGCCAGCCGGGTTTCTGCATTTGCCTGTCCGGTTACGGGAAGACTGAATTGTTGCTGAAAAGCAGAAAGCGCTTGCTCGGTTTGAGAATCCCAAACGCCGGTGATCGCTGGAGCGGGAATGGGTATTCCGGCGGAAGCGAGCGCGGTCAATTGCTGCTGAAGCTCTGCAATGGTGTCTGCTGGTGCGACGGGTGGGAAGGGAAAGAGATTGAGATCTTGAAAAATATAGGTTTCAATTCCGGTAAAACGATTATAGATGGCTTCCCAAGTGGCCGTGTCAGCACGGCCGGTCTCTGGCAATCCGGCGAGATGCTGGAAGGAAACAATGCTTTGCCGTGTCGGTGAATCATAGGTTCCGTTCACCGGCGGCGTGGAGACCGTGGGAATGAAACGGCTGATGACCGAGAGCATATATTGCAGCAATCGAACCGCGCGGGCATCTGCAATGACATCTTGACCGGTTTCTTCCTCCGGATAGGTCCAGGCGATGAGGTAAAAACGCTGACCTTCGGATTGAAGCTCTGCAAGACGGGTGACAGCAACATAGAGTTGAACCAGTCTGTACCAGGTGGCGCGGCCAACAATTCCATCTGGCGTTAGATCAAAGATTTCCTGAAAAGCGCGGACAGCTGCCTCTGTTTGTGAACCATAGATACCATCTACAGGATTGATTTTGGGGATAGCAGGATAGTTCTGTGCGATCCGATTCAAAGAGACCTGGACAACAGTGACCTCCGGGCCGGTGCTGCCAAGTCGGAGCGCGGTTCCGGAATAGGAGGGGGCGATTCCCTGTACGGGCGCGTTTTGCACCAGCTCGATATCATCTCCATAGTAATAGCGAAGAATATCGATTGAGGTATAGCCCTGTTGTGCAAGCGACTCAGAACCCCATTGACTGAGTCCGTCACAGGTCACCGTGGTGCCGTTGCAGAATTTGGCGGCCAGCGGTTCTACGGTGCCTTGCCGGCGGATGTAGCTGGTGGTCAGTTCATCCACTAGGGTGGAGATGTTCTCAAAGAAATTTCGACCATAGACAAAGCTTTGATCGTAAGCAGTAGAAGATGTGATGTCAAAATCGTAGCCGCGGCTACGATAGAATTCGGTGTAAATACGGTTCAACGCAAAGGAATTGATGGCCAGAATATTGGCGCGTAAGGCGCTTTCGCCCCAGGTTGGATAAATTTCGCTGGAAGCAACATTTTTCAGATAGTTGGAATAACTGACGGTGACATTGGCGGCATTGCTGCCGGGTGGACCGAGATGAACCGTGATGGATTCTGGCACATAGGGAATCACAGTTGGCATGTTTGCGCCTCCTAGAGATTTTGCGGTGGAATATCAATCTGCTCGGTCTGGCTGAATTGATCCGGGAATGCTTGGAGGGGAAGCAGTGCGATATTTTGCACGGAAATAATGCCGGGAAAAACCTGCGCATTTTCAATGAGCACCTGCTCATAACCGGGATGGTCACAGGTAATGTCCACAAGCGCATAGGGGGAGGTGTCACTTGGGGTGAGACTTGCAGATGAATCCGGTGTTTGTACTGTCAGCGGCGTTGTGAAACCGCTTTCGTCAGTTTTTCGCAGCCCAAGAAGTGTAGTAAATTCATCGGTGCTGCGCTGGGAAATGGAAACAACAGCGCCAGGAACAGGAATCCAGGCGTCGGAGGTATAGACACGAACAATGAGCGTACCTTGTGCGGACATGGAAATGCCCTCCTTTCATCGCTACACTGTATGCATCCTGGAGGCATTTTAGAAAAAGAACAGCCACCGGAAATTTCCGGTGGCTGTTCTTTAGGACTTATGGGATCAACGGACGAAGATAACTGTATTTTGTAAATCGGGTGTCACGAGAGGTGGTCAAAAATACCAACTGTGCTGTAGAATCCGTAAGATCTGCGCCGTAAAGCGAAACGGTTGCCTGCACGGCGCTGCCGTCAGAGAGTGGAAAATAACGGCGGATTTTTTCTGCGACAAGCGGATAGTCTTCTGTACAATTCGTCAGGTCAAAGGAGAGCGTAATTTGATGATCAGAGAGCGCGTCTAACAAAGCCTGTGCACTGGCAGTGACCGTTTCGCGGCGGGAGCGTTCGCCGGTAAAGACAATGTTGGCACTTTGTGGGAAATAAAAATCGGACAAAACCACTTCATCAAATCCCAGTGCATTCAATTCCAGACAGATTTGTTTCAAATAGTCCTGTACTTGTGTGCTGGACGGATTCAGCCAATAACAACCGTCCGTGTCCATCCAGAGCGCGCCGCTGGAGAGCGGTAAGCCCTCGGATTGGTGAGCCAATGCAAATGCATTGTCCCGAAATGCGGGAATTCTGGCGATCCGATATAAGTCACGCTGCTGCAGCGTCTGGATCAGGGAATCCACTGCGGCGGTGTCAATGGTTGCGGCATTGCTGGTGCCGCTTATCGTGCTGGAGTAATAAAAGTTGCCATAAATGCTTTTCAGATCCAGCAGGACGGCACTGCCATCAGGGACTTCCTCCAACGCGGCCTGTACGGCATCCGGATCCAGCAGCATATCGTAGGTGATAAAAAAGCCGGAGATGGGATTGAGCGTTTGTTCGGTAGTGGGAAGTTGGTCAATCTTGCCGGAAACCGGTGCCTGAACGGGATCGCCAACGACATATTCTCCGCTGACCTCCGGAACGGGATCGGACGGCTGCGTAGCACCTGGGAATTGCAGTTGTACGCCGTTTTCCGTGTAGACAAGATAACGCTGCAGATATTGAAAAAGGCAGAAAAACACCACCACAATGGCAAGAAGAATGAAGCAGAGCAAGAGGGCAGCTCGTTTCATGCGGTGTTTATTTCGATAGGTGAAGATGCGCAATGCAAGGACCTCCTGCGGTTCAGACGCCGCGTACAGCGATCAGACAGCACCAGTCCTGTTGCTGGAACTGGGCGGTGATGGTCAAGCCTGCCTGTGTGATTGCACGCGCGACCTCATCAAGCCGGGTTTCCAGTACACCAGAGCAAAGAAAGTGGCCACCGGCTTTCAGGTAGGTGGGAACGACCGGAGCGAGCGGAATGATAACATCTGCCACGATATTGGCCAGTACGAGGTCATATCCTGTTCCCAAGCGGGCCGGCATTTGGGAATCTCCGATGACATCGCCGGTGACTGCGGTAAACTGGCTGCCATCGAGATCATTCATAGCAGCGTTTTCGCGGGCGATATCTTCGGCTTTTGGATCAATATCGACGCCGGTGGCATGTCTGGCACCAAGGCGCAGTGCTGCGATTGAAAGAATGCCGCTGCCGGAACCGAGATCCAAAACCTGCTCGCCGCCCTGTACCAGTGTCTCTAACGCCGCCAGGCACATCTGGGTGGAGGCATGCGCGCCGGTGCCAAAAATCATACCGGGATCAAGAATGACTGGCAGGCGATGTTCTTCGTTTTCCGGCGAAAGCCATTGCGGGATGACCAGCAGGCGCTTACCAACGGGAATTGGCTGGTAGTATTGTTTCCAGTTGTTTTCCCAATCTTCGTCCTGCATATTCTGCACCGTAATGGTCAATGGGCCAAAATTTTCTGATGAATGCTGCCTGCGAAACTGCTGCAGGCGTTCCTGCAGCGCGGCCACTTCTTCCAGTGCACCGGGCTTGTCTTCCAGATAGAGCCGGATCTGAGAGATGCCTTGCATCTGCTGTTCCAGAGATTCATCAACATAGTCCCAATACTGGCGGTTCTGCTCTAAAAATTCATGAAACTCCTGCTGGTCGTCCATAATAAAACTATCATAGCCGATGGCAGTTAAAAAAGCAGCCGTTTCTTCCATACCGGCTGAAGATGTCTTGATGGTCAGTTCAAGCCACTGCATAATCATCCCTCCGTATTCAATGGCTTTAGTTTACAATACTGGCTCCCAAATGACAAGAAATTATTTTCTGGCGGGAGGATTTGGCGGATTTGCACTATCGCTTTCTGGAAGGAAATGTTATAATAGCCCCCATAAGAATGCAAGCATTTGGAAGGAGAACATCTTTGAACACCATCGAAATTCTGCCGGGCGTAACGCTGCGCGCGGTTCAGACGAAAAAATATAAGACAGCGAGCCTCAGCATTTCGTTGCTGCGGCCTCTTTGTTCGGAAGAGGCGGCGGGAAATGCGCTGATTCCCAGCGTTTTGCTCCGGGGCACAAAGGATCACCCGGATATGGCTGCGATTTCTGATTTTTTGGATACCTGCTATGGTGCGGGGATTGGCGGCCTGATCCGAAAAAAAGGCGAGGTACAAACGCTGGGGTTTTATGCGGACTTTATCAATGACAGGCTGGCGCCGGACGGTATGCCGGTTCTTGCATCCATGATTTCGTTTCTCGGCGAGCTGCTCTTGCAGCCGGTGCTGCAGGACGGTGCGTTTGTGCCGGAATTTGTGGAAGGTGAAAAGCTGAATCTGCTTAATACCATCGCCTCCAGAATCAACGATAAGCGCGGGTATGCTTCACGGCAGATGCTGCGGGCAATGTTTGCTGGAGAAGCCTATGCGACCGACCGGCTGGGAGAGCCGGATGAGGTGAAAGCCATTACACCGGCGTCCCTTTATGAACATTATCAAATGGTATTGGCACACTCTCAGGTGGAAGTGTTCTATGTGGGGGAAGCGGATCCAGAAGCTGCTGCAGCACTTTTGAAAGCGGCGCTTTCATCGATTCCACGCGCAGAACAGACCCAAACGGGAACCGTGGTTCGCGATATGGTTGCAGCGGTTCGAACGGTGGAAGAGACCATGGATGTGACGCAGGGCAAGCTTTGTATGGGGCTGCGGACCGCCGTGACCGGCGCGGATGCACGCTATCCGGCACTGTTGCTTCTGAATACGATCTATGGCGGCGGTGTAGCAAGCAAGCTGTTCCGCAATGTACGGGAGAAGCACTCGATCTGCTATTATGCCAACAGCGCGCTGGACAAGCATAAGGGTGTTATGGCAATTTCTTCCGGGATTGACTGTGCGGACTATGAAAAGGCGAAGGCAGCCATTCTGGCAGAGCTGGAAGATTGTAAAGCAGGACGGATTACCGAAGAGGAATTGGAAACTGCGCGTCAGGCAGCCGTCAGCGCGCTGCAGGCAGGCATGGACAGTCCAGGCCGGATGGACGACTATTCCCTGGGACAGGTAGTTTCCGGCTGTATGGGAACGATGGAGGACTTGACAGAACTGGTGCGTGGCGTCACAGTGCAGCAGGTGATTGACGCAGCGAATACTTTACACCTGGATACAATTTACTTTTTGAAGGGGATGAATGCGTGAATACGATTTCCTATCCGCGGCTTGCGGAGCGCTTTAGCGAAACGGTATTATCGAACGGCTTGACGGTGCGTGTGACCTGTAAGCCGGGCTTTACAAAGAAATATGCGTTTTTTGCAACGGATTATGGTGCGATTGACACGACTTTCATTCAGCAGGGCAACCGGATTGTCACACCGGATGGCGTTGCACATTATCTGGAGCATAAGATGTTTGACTTGCCGGATGGCAATGCGATGCAGCAGTTTTCTCTGTGTGGTGCAAGCCCCAATGCGTTTACGGGCTATAGCATGACAGCCTATTATTTTGAATGTACAGAGCGCTTTGAGGAGAATCTGCGGTTGCTGCTGCATATGGTGACAACACCGTATTTTACAGAAGAAAGTGTGGAAAAAGAACGAGGCATTATTGCACAGGAGATTCGAATGTATGAAGACAGTCCCGGCTCCCGTGTCTATGAGAACCTTTTTGCCGCACTGTTTCAGCATCATCCAATTCGAGTGCCGATTGCCGGAACGGTAGATTCCATTCAGGCGATCACACCGCAGATCCTTTACCGGTGCCACGATACATTTTATCAGCCCGGCAACATGATGCTCTGTGTGGTGGGCGATGTAGATCCGGAAATGGTGGCGGCGATTGCAGAGGAACAGGTGCCTGCGGGCAAGGTTTCGCTTCCACGGCGTGATTACGGCGAAACGGAGACAGGCCCGGTGCAGAGCGCGTTGGTACGGGACCAGATGGAAGTTTCGATGCCACTGTTTTCACTGGGATTCCGTGTTCCGGCACCGCCGCGTGGGCCAGAGCGGCTGCGGACTGCGCTGATGGGCGATTTGGCTGCAGAGCTGTTGGTGGGAGAGTCCACACCACTGTATGTCCGGCTGTATGAGGCGGGGCTGATTGACGCTGGATTTAGTGCTGGCTATGAAGGGATCAAGGGTGCCTGCCTGCTCTCTGTGAGCGGCGACAGCCGGGATCCGCAGGCAGTACGGGACGCAATCCTACAGGAGGCGGACCGGATTCGGCGAGATGGATTGGATCCAAAGCGTTATGCGCGGCTGAAAAAAGCAATGATCGGCCGCCGCCTGCTGGAGCTTGACAGCTTTGAATCCATTTGCTGTGCAATGTGTGAAAGCTGGTTTGAAGGGGCGGAGTATTATCAGTTCCCGGATTTGTATGACACGATCACATTGGATGAAATAGCACGGTTCTTGGACGAATCCATGCGGGAGGATCGGATGGCGCTGTCAGTTGTATCGCCGCTGGAGAGGGAGGAAACACGCTGATGAGAGCTATTACATTTCCATCACTTGGCATTGCAATCAATCCGTCCCGTGTTGCGTTTTCCGTCTTTGGCAAGGAGATTTACTGGTACGGTATCATTATTGCGCTGGGCTTTGCACTGGCAGTGTTCTATGGCATGAAGCGGGCAAAGGAGTTTGCCCTGAGCGGGGACGACATTTTGGATATGCTGTTTGCAGCAGTCCCGCTGGCGATTATCGGTGCGCGTGCGTATTACTGTATCTTTTATTGGGATCTCTACCGGGACAACCCGATTTCGGTGCTCTACATCTGGGAGGGCGGCCTTGCAATTTATGGCGGCATTATTGGTGCGGTACTGGGTGTGTTGCTGGTGTCGAAATGGAAAAAAATGTCACCGCTTAACTACATGGACATTGGTGCGCTGGGACTGCTGATCGGTCAGAGTATTGGCCGCTGGGGAAATTTTATCAACCGGGAGGCACACGGAGGCGAGACGGCGAGTTTCCTCCGGATGGGCATTGAAAATGCCGACGGTGTTGTGACCTACTACCATCCCACTTTTTTGTATGAATCGCTCTGGAATGCAATTGGGTTTGTCTTGCTGCATCTTTATTCGAAGCACCGGAAATTTAAGGGTGAAATTTTCACCCTGTATATGGCTTGGTATGGTTTGGGACGCTGTCTGATTGAAGGATTGCGGACGGATAGCTTGTACCTGTTTGGTACCGGTATACGGGTATCACAACTGTTGGCGGGGCTATCCTGCCTTACAGCACTTGGAATTTGGAGCTGGGTGCGCTTTTTCTATTTGCCGAAAAAAGCGGCGCAAACGGCGCAGCGAGAAGGAGAGATAAAACATGATGCTGATTGATGGAAAGAAAATTGCGGCGGAGATGAAGGAAAAGATCCGCAAGCAGGTGGAGCAGATGCGTGCGGGCGGCCTGACGCCGTGCCTCGCGGTGATTCTGGTGGGTGATAACCCGGCATCCCGCGTTTATGTGCGCAATAAAGAAAAGGATTGCCAGGAATGTGGCATTGAATCGAAAGAGTATAAGCTTCCGACAGAGACGACCGAAGAAGCGCTGCTGAAGCTGATTGCGGAATTGAATGCGAATGCACAGGTTCATGGCCTGCTGGTTCAGCTGCCGCTGCCGAAGCATATTCAGGAAGATCGTGTCATTGCAGCAATTGATCCGGATAAGGATGTCGATGCTTTCCACCCGTTTAATGTTGGCAATATGATGCTTGGAAAAGACCGTTTCCTGCCCTGTACGCCTGCAGGTGTGATGGAAATGTTGGACTACTACGGAATCGATCCTGCAGGAAAGCAGTGCGTGGTACTGGGGCGCAGCAACATAGTTGGCAAGCCGCAGGCGCTGCTTCTTCTGCGCCGCCATGGTACAGTGACAATTTGTCACTCTAAAACACCGGATCTTGCAGAGCAGTGCCGCCGTGCGGATATTCTGGTCTGTGCAGTTGGTCAGCGTAATTTGATTACGGCGGACATGGTGAAAGAGGGCGCTGTTGTGATTGATGTTTCGATCAATCGTAAGGATGACGGGAAGCTGTGCGGTGATGTTTGCTTTGATGAGGTTGCACCGAAGTGCTCTTACATTACGCCGGTGCCGGGAGGGGTTGGCCCGATGACGCGGGTGATGCTGCTGCGGAATACTTTGACTGCTGCGGAGATGGCAGCGGATCGTGCCTGAGTTTAGTGGCCGGATTCCAGCGTTGGAATCCGGCCACTTTTGTACTGGGAATTGACAATTCTGGCGGGATATGTTACCCTAAAAACGGTTATACGACTGACGGAAGTGGGGCGACCACATGGAGTATAGCCCGCTGCAACGCCGACCGTCTGGGCTGTGTGTCCGGATCGTTGGCTTTTTTTGTAACTGGGCACACGAATGATCGAGAGAATTTCAGGGAATGGAGTAGAAACGATGAAAACAGATATTGAAATCGCACAGGAATGTGTAATGGCGCCGATTGGTGAGGTCGCGGCAAAACTGAACATTCCGGAGTCCTGCTTGGAATACTACGGAAGAACAAAAGCGAAGATTGACATCACGGCATTGCCGAAGGCGGAAAAGCGCGGTAAGCTGATTTTGGTGACGGCAATCAATCCGACGCCGGCAGGTGAGGGGAAGACAACTACTTCGGTTGGTCTTGCGGACGCCCTTTCCAAATTGAATAAACGCGTATGCCTTTGCCTGCGCGAGCCGAGCTTGGGGCCGGTTTTCGGCATGAAGGGCGGCGCAGCAGGCGGCGGTTATGCACAGGTGGTTCCGATGGAGGAGATCAACCTGCATTTTACCGGAGATTTTCACGCAATCGGCGCGGCGAACAATCTGTTGGCGGCGATGCTGGACAATCATATTTATCAGGGCAATGCACTGAATATTGATCCCCGCAGGATCACCTGGCGCCGCTGTGTGGATATGAATGACCGGCAACTGCGCTTTATCACGGTTGGACTGGGCGGACGCGTCAATGGTGTCCCGCGCGAAGAGGGCTTTGATATTACGGTGGCCTCTGAGGTGATGGCAGCGCTGTGCCTTGCAACTTCACTGACGGACCTGAAGGAGCGTCTTGGACGGATTATTGTCGGCTATACCTATAATGAGGAGCCGGTTACAGCAGCGCAGCTGCATGCAAATGGTGCAATGGCAGCACTGCTGAAGGAGGCCATTAAGCCGAATCTGGTACAGACACTAGAGCATACACCGGCGATTATTCATGGCGGGCCCTTTGCCAATATTGCCCATGGCTGCAACTCGGTTGCTGCTACTATGACGGCAATGGAATTGGCGGAGTATACCGTGACAGAGGCCGGCTTTGGTGCAGATCTCGGCGCGGAGAAATTCCTGGATATCAAGTGCCGCGCTGCTGGGATCCGACCGGATGCAGTGGTGATTGTAGCAACTGTCAAGGCGCTGAAATACAACGGTGGTGTTCCGAAGACGGAACTTGGCACTGAAAACCTGGAGGCGCTGGAAAAGGGCCTGCCGAACCTTTTGAAGCATGTAGAGAACATTACGAAGGTCTTTGGCCTTCCGGCAGTGGTGGCCATCAACCGATTTGTCAATGATACCGACGCGGAGCTGGAGCTGATTCGCAGCAAGTGTGCGGAGTATGGCGTCAATGTGGCGCTGTCTGAGGTGTGGGGCAAAGGAAGCGATGGCGGTATGGAGTTGGCAAATGAAGTGCTGGCACTATGTGAAAAGCCCAGTGACTTCCACTATGCCTATGAGCTGGATCTGCCGATTCGGGAGAAAATTGAGACGCTGGTCAAGCGGATCTATGGCGGAAACGATGTCAGCTATTCCAAAGCGGCAGCGAAGGAGATCGACAAGCTGGAACAGCTGGGCTACGGCAATCTGCCGGTCTGTATGGCGAAGACGCAGTACTCGCTCTCGGACGATGCGACAAAGCTAGGGCGGCCGGAGAATTTTACCATTACCGTTAGTAAGGTGAAAATTTCTGCTGGTGCAGGCTTTATTGTTGTGCAAACTGGTGATATAATGACCATGCCAGGACTTCCAAAGGTCCCAGCCGCGGAAAAAATTGATATTGATGATGCAGGTGTGATTACCGGTCTGTTTTGACCGCTGTCAATGAAAGGAGAATTTGCAATGTCATTTTCTGATGAGTTCAACATGTTAAAGGATAAAGCACTGGATGCAGCGCAGCTGGCGGCGGCAAAGTCGAAAGAGTTGGCTGCAATTGTCAAGGCGAAGGTTAGCATTGCCAGCGAAGAGGATAAGATTAAAAAGGCGCAGACAGAGCTTGGGAAACTATATTATCGCGATTTTGCCGCAGGTGCAGAACAGGATACAGCAGAGTATTTGCCCTGGTGTGAGAAAATCACAGCTTCCAAGAAGGCAATCGATGAGCAGAAGGCGCTGATTGAAGCACTGCGGGCAGAGGGCGACATTTCAGATGAGGACGAAGCGGAGTTTACGGTTGAAGTTGTAGACCCAGAAACGCCGGAAGACACAGAGGAAACGCCGACGGAAGAAGTCTAAAAGAAAGTAAATTAAGAGAAAACCGGAACGGAGAACCGTTCCGGTTTTTCTTTATTCTGCTGCCCAGGCGAGCAGGCCGTAGTGATAGTCGGGTTTCAGCGCCCAGACGCTGTACAGCATCCGGGAAGCTTCACGGCGGGTTACAGGCGACATTGCATTTACAGCAGGTGCGAGAATTCCAGCCTCAGACAGCGCACTGACGGCGTTTTCTGCCCAGACGGGGGTCACTTCAGAATCATCGGCAGTTGTCTGTGCAGCGGGAAGATCCAAAATGTTCTGGATCATTACAGCAGCTTCGGCGTGGGTCAATGCAGCGGTTGGACGGAAAACCAGACCATCGTCGGAGTTGACGCCGGAAATAATGCCGTCTGACAGTGCGGCAACCACATAGGGACGCATCCAGGCAGGTGTTTCGGCTTCGTCTGCGAAGCCGGAAGTCAATGTGGTCTCGTCATCCTGCTTAAGCTCTAACAGATCCATCAGCATACAGAGAAATTCACCGCGGGTGACAGATTTTTCTGGATTGAAGCAGGGCTGGCCGGAGACGCGTTCTCCTGTGAAGACGCCCTGCTCCTGCAAAAATTTGGCGCTGAACGCATCGGGATCATCTACCATGTCTGCATAGGTTTGCTTGCTGGTGGGCTTGAGAATTTCAACGGAGACGGTGGCCTCGTTGGAGACATTACCGGCAGTGTCAGTCGCAACAAAGGTGAAGCGGTCGGTACCGACTTTGTTTTTTGTTGGGGTATAAGTGAAAGTACCATCTTCCGCGATGGAAACCTCACCGCGTTTGGGGCTGGTGATCAGTGTAAAAGTCAACGCGTCATTTTCTGGATCAGTGGCAGTGAGTTGTCCACTGTTGGCGATGTTTTTATAGGTTTGAAATTTTTGATCTTCCGCCATCGGTGCTTCGTTTCCCTTTTTGCCGATGGTGACGGACACGGTGGACAGGGGCTGAATAGCGCCGCTTGAGACCGGAAGGTAGGTCAGAACTGCGTCTGCGCCGTCCAGGCAGACCGGCTGTAACGACAGGGTGGAAAGTGCGGAAGCGGGCAGTACATCACCGGCGCGCAGCGTCCGGCTGCCATATTGAATGCGTGCGATAGAAGAAGCCGGCACTTCGGTGATGAAAATACCGTCCAGAGAAGATGTGGAAAAGTCTGTTTCCTGATAATTATATTGGGCATCATACGGGATCTCAGCGGCACTGCATAATGCGGTTAGCCATAGACACAGCAACATCATCAGCGCCATAGAGCGGAAACGATTCGTTTTGGCAAACAATTTTGTTACCTCCTAAAAGAATTCTGCGGAGGTAGTATCTGCCTCTTGGAGAGAAATATGCGAGCTGCCGCTCAAAAAGCACATTGCTTTTTGAGCGGCAGCTGTTAACGGATCGGGGGGCGAATATAGCGCATTTCATTTTCTGGCGATGGACGCATTCGGATACCGGAAACAATTCCCATAGCCGCAAAAGTGGTAACAATTGAGCTGCCGCCATAACTGATAAAGGGAAGCGTCAGTCCGACGACCGGAAACAGGCCAAGACACATACCGACATTAACCATAATTTGAAATAGCAGCATACCGGCAATTCCAATGCAGATTAACCGGGTCAGATAGTTTCCAGATTTGACACCTACATAAATGCAGCGAATTAGAATGATGGAGAGCAATGCTAAAGTAAATAGACATCCGATGGTACCAAGCTCGTTGCCAATGACGGAGAAAATAAAGTCGGTGTGCTGAGCGGGCATAATTCCGGACTGTGTCTGCACGCCTTCATAGAGCCCCTGACCGGCCAAACCGCCGCCAGAGAGATAGACCTGGCTGAGGTGCGTCTGGTATCGAATACCGGTTCCATTGGGATCGATGGAAGAATCGAAAATCATCAAAATTCGCTGACGCTGGTCTTCACGCATAAAAAACTGCCAGAGCACAGGCGCTGCAGCGGCGATGATGCCGGCAGCCAGGAGAAACCAGCCAATGCCGACACCGCCGACAAACGCCATCAATACAAACAGAAATGCAAAAACCAACGCGACGCCAGCATCTGAAGAGGCGACAAGAATAATGCCCATCGTAACAACGGCAACCAGTACAAGCTGCCCGACGCTGATGATGGAAGAAATTCGATTTCGGTTGATGGCCATAGTTTTTGCCAGAATGATGATATAAGAAATTTTACAGATTTCTGCGGGCTGGATATTGAAAGGCAGCCAGGAAAATTCCAGCCAGCTGCGGTTACCGGTGTTACCCTCAACACCCCAGAGAAACAGGGTGGAGATAAAGAGAATGTTAAAAAGCATCAGCAGCTCTCTGCGTTCGGCGATAATATCGATGTCGATCAGGGAGAAGAGCACATAGAACCCAACGCCGAGTAAGATTGCCGCTGTTTGTACGATGACATAACGGGAAGCGCCAAGATATTGGGTGGCGCTGGAAATGACAACGACGCCAAAGATCGAGGCCAACAGGCACAGACCCAGCAACAGCATATCCGCCTCATGGACAAACTGATAAACAGCCTGAAAGACTTTACGCATAGGCGGACCTCCTTTCATAACAGACCTATTCTACCATTGCTTTGCCAGCAAGTAAACAACAATTGTCGCGTTCGGGTATCAAAATCGCGCTAGGAAAATGTCGTGGACTGTGTTACAATAAGAGCTGCGAAATTGGGGTGTAATCTATGGAGTGGTATACATCGTCAGCAGCGGAGACCGAAGCGGTCGGGTACGCGGTTGCAAAAAAACTGCAGCCGGGGGATTTGATTGCGTTTACCGGAGACTTGGGCGCGGGCAAGACTGCGTTTACCCGCGGACTTGCGGCTGGACTTGGAATTACAGAGTGCGTGACCAGCCCAACCTATACAATTGTGAACGAATATCGCAGTGGTCGCCTGCCACTGTTTCATTTTGACCTCTACCGATTGGGATCGGAAGACGAATTATTTGACATCGGTTGGGAGGACTATCTGGCGCAGGACGGCGTATGTGCTGTAGAGTGGAGCGAGAATGCGCCGGAGGCGATGACCGGCGCAATCCGAATCTCGATTTCCCATGCACCCGGCGGAGATGACTGCCGCCGGATCACTGTAGAAGGAGATGAACGCTTTGCAGATTCTGGCATTTGAATCATCCGCAAAGGCGGCTTCTGTGGCATTGCTGGAGGATGGTGTGCTGGTTGCGGAATATTATGCCAACAGCGGCCAGACCCATAGTCGAACCTTGACACGGATGGCTGAGGACTTACTGCGAAATTGTGATCGCACGGTTGCGGATGTAGATGCCGTGGCCTGCGCGGCAGGGCCGGGCAGCTTTACGGGTGTGCGAATCGGTGTGGCGGCGGCAAAGGGCTTTGCCTGGGGCGCGCAGTTGCCCTGTTACGGCGTTTCGACTTTGGAGGCAATGGCGGCGTTTACTGGAGCAGAAGGCATAATTTGTGCAGTGATGGACGCTCGTCGTGCGCAGGTTTATCATGGGTTGTTTTCCCGGAAAGATGGAAGATTATCCAGACTGGTGGAAGATTGTGCAATTTCGTTGGAGGAATTGGCGACGGAATTGGGGCAGTATCCGGGAACGAAGTATCTGGTTGGTGATGGCGCAATGCTTTGCGCCAATACTTTGGCAGAGCGTGTTTCAGGGCTGCGGCTGCTGCCGGAGCATCTGCGTCAGCAGCGGGCGAGCGGTGTTGCGTTGGTGGCGCAGCAGATGTATTTGCAGGGGGCTACTGCCGATGCTGCTGAATTGAAACCAAACTATCTCCGTCTGTCGCAGGCAGAGCGGGAGCGGCTGGAAAAGCTGCAACAGACTGAAAGGAGCTAACAATTATGGGAACGGTACACATTTTGGATCATCCGCTGCTGCAGCATAAGCTGGCCTATCTGCGGAATAAAAACACAGGCGTTAATCTCTTCCGGGAAATGGTTGGTGAGATTGCAATGCTGATGTGTTATGAAGCAACGCGTAATCTGCCGACAGAAGAGGTGCAGATAGAGACGCCGGTGGCTACGGCGACTTGCCGCGTGCTGGCGGGGAAGAAGATTGCCATTGTACCGATTCTGCGGGCTGGACTTGGCATGGTGGATGGTATTTTGAATCTGATTCCATCGGCAAAGGTGGGACATATTGGCCTGTACCGTGATCCGGAGACGCATTGCCCGGTGGAATATTACTGCAAAATGCCGCCGGATATTTCGGAACGGACCGTTATGATTGTGGATCCGATGCTGGCGACTGGCGGTTCTGCTTCGGCAGCAATCCAGTTCCTGAAGGGATATGGATGTAAAAATATCATTTTGATGAATATTATTGCGGCGCCGGAGGGTGTGGCTGTGATTCAGAAAGCACATCCGGATGTGGATATTTTTGTTGCGGCGGTAGATGAGAAGCTCAATGAAAATGCTTATATCATTCCGGGCCTTGGCGACGCAGGTGACCGAATTTTTGGCACGAAGTAAAGAAGAAAAAGAGAGCGGCTGCAATATTGCAGCCGCTCTCTTTTCTTTAAGTAAAGATTCCGCTTCGCCATAGCCAGATGGCCAGTGCAATCTGGATAAAAAGAATAGTGGGAATACCAAGATAAAATTTTGGCTTGCGGGTTTTATGGTGAAACAGATACATTCCGCACCAGGCGCCGATGGAGCCACCGACCACTGCGCTCATCATCAGTACGGATTCTGGAATTCTGTGCAGATGACGGCGCGCAAAATGCTTATCAAGGTACATAAGTAGAAGACCAAGCACATTAAATAGAAGCAGGTAGAGGACAACCAATTCCAAAAATATCAGTCCTTTCGGAGGCGTTATGAAAAAGTATGGGATCATGATGGCAGTCTGTTTGTTTCTTTTGAGTGGATGCGCAAATTCGGACACAGTGCAGGCAAAAGCACAAACTGCACCGTACAGTATTGTGTTTGCCATTCCGGCTGATACGCATTTGGAGGCCTTTTCGGTTCCGACAGAACTGCGGCGTTATATTCAGAATGAGGGAGACTATGAAATTACCAGTGAGTCACTGCCCAATCAGACGGCGGAAACACTGGCGTTGTCAATGACTGGGCGGTCACTGCAAAGTCAGACAACGATTTGTACAGAGCGCTTTGGGATGCCGCTGTATCAGTTTGTCTGGTATACGGAGGAAGACAAACTGATGCACCGCGGCGCAATTTTGGAGGACACTGATTGCGCCTATGTCCTGACTTTTTCTGTAACGGCAGAAAAGGCAGTCCATTATACTGCGCAGATGGAAAGTGTATTTTCCAGTTTTGGCCTTTATACGGATGAGCTGGTATGAAAAGCGGGAGCATTATTGCTCCCGCTTTCGAACATAGATATAGATCAGGTATTGCTGCGGCCATTGATTGTCTCTGCAATATTATAAGCGTGATCACTGCAGCGTTCAAGGTCACTGGCAATATCGGTGAAGATCAGACCGCCGATAGGATCGCATTCGCCGTTCATCAGGCGGGCAATGTGGTTTTGAATGCAGTTCTCGTGCATTTGGTCGATCTGTGCCTCAAGCGCGGTGGCCTCCTGAATGGCGTCGAAGCGGTTATTCTCATAAATATCCAGTGCAAGGCGGACGGATTCGGTTGCGCAGGCAGCAAGATCAGACAGCTCCTGAAAAGCAGCTTCTGAAAACCAGACATTGTCCTGCAGAGCGGAAGCAGTATATTCCGCAATATTCTGTGCATGGTCGCCGATGCGCTCAATGTCCGTAACGGCCAGCAGCATCAGCCCCAGTTCGCTTTGCTCCTTCTCGGTTAGCTCCGGGGTTCGGAGGGTGCAGAGGCTGCTTGTAATTGCGTGGTTCAGGTAATCCAGTGTTTCTTCTGTGTTGCCGACCAGCTCTGTCTGTTCCAGATTGCGATCAAAGAAAGAGGAAAGCGACAACTTCAGATTTTCCAGTGCAATTTTTCCCATCCGGCAGACTTCGCGCTTGGCTTGTGCCAGGGCGATAGCTGCCGGAACTTTGTCGCTGTTCGTAATATAGACCATCTTTTTCTCTGCAACATGGTGTTCATCTTCCCGCTCCGGCAGGAATTTATAAGTCAGTTTGACAATCTGATTGGTGAAGGGAAGCTCTACCAATACGGATGCGATTGCAAGCAGTGTATGTACATTGGCGATCTGCCGCCCGATATCGTTCGGGGAGAGTGCAGCAATGCCAGTGGTGACAGCAGGAATAAGCGAGACGAGGGCGAAGCAGAATACAGTGCGGATTACATTGAAAATGACACTCAGCAATGCGGTGCGTTTTCCGTCGCGATTTGAGGCAAACATGGCAATGACAGCGGGCATACAGGCACCAATGGAGGTGCCGATGACCAGGTAGACAGCCATGGAGTAGTCAATCAGTCCCTGGATTGCAAACGCTTGAATAATACCTACAGAAGAGGAAGAACTTTGCACGATTGCGGTGAAAATAATGCCGACCAATACTGCCAAAATCGGACGGTTCATTCGTACCAGAAATGCGGCGAACTCTGAAGAGGAGCGCAATGGTTCAATGGCGGTGCCCATGGTGTCAATCCCCATAAACAGCATGCCAAACCCAAGCACAATCAGACCGACATTCTGAACTTTGGTGTTTTTGAGAAATAAAACCATGACCATGCCGGCGAAGAGAATCAGCGGTGCATAATCGCCCAGACTGAAGGCGATAATTTGAGCAGTAACAGTTGTGCCGATATTGGCGCCCATAATGACGCCGATTGCCTGTGTCAGGGTCATTAAGCCGGCGCTTACAAAACCGATACTCATAACCGTTGTGGCGGAAGAACTTTGGATCAGTGCCGTGACGGCGGTACCCACAAACACACCAAGAACGCGGTTGTTTGTGGTATGCTCCAGAATGTCACGCAGCCGGTTGCCAGCAACACTTTTCAGCCCGACACCCATAATGTGCATACCATAAAGAAATAGCGCAATTCCGCCAAGAAGCAGAAATATCTCAATGATCGACATGGTGAAACCCTCCCACAGCACGCCGTGCTGCCCATAGTTTTGAAAATTGCACACTATCTGTCATTATAGCATGCTTTTGCATGATCGCAAGCATCGATTTGACAAAATCCGGCATTTCAACCAAAACTTAGAAGCGACGATCCAACCAGGCAATGACCGCGGCAACGGCGTCTGCGCTGCAGGCTGGAACAACTGAAAGATTTGGCGCCTGCAGTAGTTCCGGGCGGGCAGAGGCAGGAACAAAACCCTGCGCGCAGCAGCGCAGCATGGGAAGATCATTCCAATTATCGCCAATACAGTAGAGTTGGCTAGGTGACAGCTGTAATAATTCACATAGCTGGAGGACACCGCTGCCCTTGTGTACGCCGGCAGGGGAGAGATCCAGAATTCCATGGGAGAGTGCAGCTTCATATTTTTGCGGCCAGGTTGCCGCACAGTAAGCGGCAATTGCACGGCTGAGCGGTGTTTCCTCAAAACAAATTGGTGCAATTAACGCGATTTTTGTACAGACAGGTGGAAGCGTGTCAAGTTCTGCAGGCACGACCGCGGCGGCAATGTTATCCAGATGTGCCTGCACACCTGCATTGTGACGAACCACATAAATACAGTCGTCCCGGTGCACCTCAATGCCGATTTCCGGAAAACATGTCATCAGCTTCGCCAAATCTGCCCGGAAATCCAGAGGCAGTTCACATTGGTAAAGGATATTCTCCTGCTGTGCGTCAAAGATAACGGCGCCATTACTGAGCACAACAGGGGCGTTTACAGGGACAATAGGACGGATGCTTTGATAGCTGCGCAGGTCCCGGCCGGTTGACAGAGTAAAACGGCCGCCCTCTGAACAAAAATAGTTGATTGCCTGCAAATTGCCTGCAGAGAGTGCGTGGCATCCAAAGGGCATCAGTGTATCATCGTAATCAGTGGCGAGCAAAACACCATCAAATTTTCCCATGACGATCAACTCCTGCGCCTATGATAGCGTGTTTGCACGAAAAACACAATAAAAGTGAGAAAATCGGCTGGTTGACTTTTTTTGACAGTTTCTTTATGATAGGAAAAACAGAAAGGGGCGAGCACGATTTATACTGCTTATCAAGTTGCATGGATGTTTTTTGCATATGCTTTTCTTGGCTGGTGCAGTGAAGTTGGATTTGCGGCAGTCAAACATGGAAAGTTTGTCAACCGCGGATTTTTGAATGGACCGATTTGCCCGATTTATGGATTTGGTGTGGTATTGGTCATTTTGGCGCTGACCCCGCTGTCGGACAATTTGCCGGTACTGGTGATTGGTTCCATGCTGTTAACAACAGCATTGGAGTTCCTGACAGGCTGGATTTTGGAGAAGGTTTTTCACGCAAAATGGTGGGACTACTCTGGGAATCGCTTTAATGTAAAAGGCTATATTTGCCTGGAATTTTCTTTGATATGGGGATTTGCAGCGACCTTTGTCATGAAATTAGTGCATCCTGCTGTGTTTCGGTTGATCAATGCAGTGCCGCATGTGCTGGGCTTGGTTCTTCTGGTGACTGCGATTGTCCTGACCGTGATAGATCTGGTGGTGACGGTTGCAACCATTCACAACCTGCAGAAGCGACTCAAAATTCTCAATACGCTGGCGGGAGAAATCCACGATATGTCTGACCGGATTGGCGATGCTATTTCTGAAACAGTACTTTCAACCCAGCAGCGCGTCAGCGAAACTGCAGAGCGCTATGATGAATACCGGGGGTTGTGTGAGAAGCACCGCGCCGCAGAAAAGATGCTGGTTGAGGCCAACCGTGCAGAAGAGGCAAAGCTGCTGGCGACACTTCGCGCAGAGGGACGCGAGCGGAAGGCAGAGCGGCAGGAAGCATCGCGGCGGGAACTGCAGGAAAAGCTGGGGGAGATCCGGCGGCTGCAGCGCCGAATTTTGAATGCATTCCCAAATTTGAAAATTCCGCAGAATCAGGAGATTCTGGACAAGCTGCGTGAAGTCCAGAATGAACGGCGTAAGCGCAAACAGTAAACATGACTGCCTCGGCGGTTTATGAGCGAACTGAATATCAGAAGGCCCCGGTGATGGATAAACATCACCGGGGCCTTCTTTACATAGAAAAGGGATAACGGTTAGGAACCGCTGGTGCGATAGCTGCAGCCGCAGCCGCATTGGTTACCGGAGGTGTTACCGGTGAGCGGCTCGCAGGATGCGGGGAAAAATTCGTCAACCGGGAATTCAATCCGACTGAACATATCACAGGGATTTTCATCAGAGTTAACGGCGGTATCGTTGCACTGCTTGGTGGGGATGCAGTAGTCAAAGACCGGGATGAGCAGTTGAGTTTCCCGCTCAAGTCGAACGATGGAGAACTGACCGAGCGTGATCAGAAGCCGCTTGGTTTCACCGCTTAGCACAAGCTCGTCATCAAAGCAGGAGCAGATGCCGCTTGGAATTTCACCGCACTGCATTTCGGGCCGGCAGCAATTACAAGTTTCTTCAATTGTGGCGGCCAAAATGATCGGGTCGACCACTTCGACAACAGCTTCCGGACAATTTCGGTGCATCATGGTCTGTTGGTTGCAGTCGCAGATTCGGCTGGTGAAAATTTTGGCACTGCCGGTTCCGCCGCAGAGAATGCAGCGCTTGGTAAAAATCGCAAGGCCGCAGACGGTGCTGGGGCGGACGCCGCCGACGGTTGCGTCGGCAACGATTCGATAGAAATAAGTACTGTCGATTGTGAAATAGCCCTGGTTGTAAGAAACCGGTTCTACTTCAATGGAAACATGCAGCAATTCTGCGCAGCGTGCTCTTACTGCTGTAGAACGGTCGAGAATTGCCTGGGATTCTCTGGTCAGAAAGACGCGGAGATCCTCAATACAGTCCTTGTCGCGGCAGCTATCGGTAATTTTCTTCGTATGAATACAGACTGCCTCGCGGATGCCATCCAGTGCGGCACCGCCCTGATTTTTGTCTGACATCGAACTACCTCCTAATTGTTGATTTGAAAGGCGGAAATGCTTTCATGACAGTGTATGCATGGATTGCAGGGATGTGAAATCAAATCTGCATATCACCGTAAAAAGCAGAAAATCAAAAAAATTTCGCGCGTGTTGCACGGAATCGTGCAACTTTTGGGCGATTGGAGAATAGAAGTGAACAGGCCTTTGCGTGGGAATTGTCTGCAAACCGCGCAGGATGGGATGAAAGGAGGTGCGGGTATGACAAATGAAAATATGGCCGAAGCGATTGTCCGAATAGAGGAGCGAAGTAAACGAAATGAAGGGAGAATTCGGGACTTGGAAGGAGCACAGGATACGCTGAACCGAATTGCAACCTCGGTTGAAGTGATCGCGGCAAAGCAGGCAATTATTGAGCACAGTGTGGATACACTGACAAAAAAAGTAGACGCATTGGAACAGAAACCGGCAAAGCGGTGGGAGACTATGGTGGAAAAAGCACTGATGGTTTTGGTTGGTGCGATTCTAACACTGATGCTGGCACAAATTGGACTGCAGGGATAGGAGGCCCATATGGATCGATTTTTGAACAGACTTGTAGCGCTGCTTACGGTTAAGAGCATTGTTACCCTGGTTCTTACCGGCGCGTTTGCGGTTTTGGCAATGCGTGGGTGGATCAGCTCGCAGGAGTTCTTGACGATTTTTTCTGTCGTAGTTGCATTCTATTTTGGAACGCAGACACAGAAGAATGAAAGGAGCGGCGAATGAAAGAAATTTTGTGTAATGCTGAAAATTACAGGAAGGCGACGAATCGGAAAATCAAGTACCTGGTGATTCATTACACGGCAAACGATGGAGACACGGCGCAGGATAATTTGAAGTACTTTGCGAATCATGTAGTGAAGGCATCCGCACACTATTTTATTGATGCGCAGGAGGTGGGACGCTCGGTGCCGGAGCAGGATATTGCGTGGCATTGCGGCGCTTCCAGCTATCGTCATCCAGAGTGCCGCAATGAAAACAGCATCGGAATTGAACTGTGTTCGCGTAAAAATACAAACGGTACCTATGAATTCGCGCCGCAGACGGTTGCACGGGCAGTTGCATTTGTACGCGACTGTATGGCGCGCTATGATATTCCAGTTTCACATGTACTGCGGCACTACGATGTAACGGGTAAAAAATGTCCTGCCCCCTTTGTGGACGAGCCATCGGCTTGGAAAGCGTTTTTGGCACAGCTGGAGGAACCGGAAAAAAGAGCATCGGAACCGCCGAGCGGCTGGGCAAGTGCGGCAGCAGCCTGGGCCGTGGAGCAGGGGCTGTTTCAGGGAGATCAGGAAGGCGACTATGCATGGAAGGAAAATCTGAGCCGGCAAGCGCTTGCCGTGATTTTGAAACGCTTTGCAGAACGGTATCATCTATCTTGAAAAATGCGCCGGCATTTCAATGCCGGCGCATTTTTCAATTTGCTTTTCGTGGACAAACAGATAGGTATGTGCTAAAATAGCACAGATATGGAGGGATCTGCAATGCGAATGGATGTCATGGGCGTAACCTTTGACAATGTGACAATGGATGAGGCAATTGCAAAAGCGGCGGCGCTGATTCAGGAACCGTCAGCCAGTTATGCGGTGACACCGAATGCAGAGATTGTCTATGAGTGTATGCAGGATGATGCGCTGCTGCAGATTGTCAATCAGGCAGATTTGATCCTGCCGGATGGCAGCGGCGTTGTGCTGGGAGCAAAGCTCCTAAAACGCCCGCTCAAAGAACGGGTGGCTGGAATGGATTTTGCTGCGCACCTTTTGTCCTATCTCAGTGAACAGGGAAAGACCTTGTATCTGCTGGGAGGGAAGCCGGGAATCGGGGAGTTGGCGGCAGAGAAGATGCGGCAGAAGCATCCCAATTTGCAGATTGTCGGCATTGCTGACGGTTATTTTCAGGATGACATGGAAGCGGTTGAGAAAATCAACGCAGCAGCGCCGGAGGTATTGTTTGTCTGCCTTGGAGCGCCAAAGCAGGAGCGGTTTATGGCAGCGCATCAGCGTGAGCTGCAGGTGCATTTTATGATTGGACTTGGCGGCAGTCTGGATGGATTTGCTGGAACGGTAAAACGCGCGCCGCTGTGGATGCAGCGGGCGGGGCTGGAGTGGCTCTATCGGCTGGTCAAAGAACCGCGGCGCTTTAAGCGGATGCTGCGGCTGCCCAAATTTTTGCTGGCAGTTATTGGCTGTCGGCTACGGGGAGGCTAATATGGGAAAATTGATTGTACTGGAAGGAACGGACGGCTCTGGAAAATCGACACAGTTTGCCCGCCTGACTGCGCATCTGGCGCAGGATGGCACCCAGTTTCAGAAGATTGTATTTCCGCAATATGATAAACCGTCTTCGACTTTGCTGCGGATGTATCTGAATGGCGACTTTGGAAGCCGGCCAGAGGATGTTAATAGCTATGCGGCTTCTACCTTTTATGCGGTAGACCGATATGCTTCTTATCGGCAGGTGTGGGGCAGCTACTATGAACAGGGCGGCCTGATGTTGGCGGATCGTTGGACAACTTCAAACGCGGTGCATCAGGGGGCGAAAGAACGCCCGGAAGACAGAGCGGCGTATTTTGCCTGGCTGGATGATTTTGAATATGGAAAGCTTGGTTTACCGCGGCCGGATCTGGTGCTGTATTTGGATATGCCGACAGAGCTGACTGAGCAGTTGATGCAGCAGCGGCAGCAGCAGACACATACCACGGCCGATATTCATGAGCAGGATGCGGCATATTTGAAACGCTGCCGCACAGCAGCAGCACAGGCGGCGGCACACTATGGCTGGACGGTGATTCCCTGCACTGAAAATGGTGCGCTGCGTACGATTGAGGACATTCATCGTGATGTCTACACCCAGGTGCAGCGTTGTTTACAAAGCTATGAAAAGTAAGAAAGAACTGCGGCAGTGGTGCCGCCAGCAGCTCTGCGACCGGCCGCAGGAGAGCAAAATGCTCTGCAATCAGATTTTGTCTTTGCCGGAATATCAGCAAACGGATGCCTTGATGGCCTATTACCCGCTGTTTGGCGAGCCGGATTTAATCCCGGTACTGGAGGATGCGCTTGCAGCGGGGAAACGGCTCTTCCTTCCGCAGACGGATGCGCAAATGCAGATTCATCCTCGACAGGTTACCCATCTGTCTCAATTGCAGAGCGGGGCTTTTTCCGTTATGGAGCCGCCGGAGAGCTTTCCGGAATCAATGGATTTCCCGTTGTTGTTAATGCCGGCAGTGGCTTATGACCGCCGTGGAAATCGGCTTGGACATGGCGCGGGCTGCTATGATCGCTTTTTGGCACATTATACTGGGCGAACGATTGGGGTTTGTTTTTCAATATTTTTACTGGATGAAGTGCCGTGTGCGCTGCATGATCGGACGGCGGATCTGATCTGCACGGAGCACGGAATTGTAGAGCCAACAGACAGGTAGGTGGACTTATGTCAGATGAAACAAAGCGGTTTGATCCGGTGGATTCCGACCGGGAGCTGGACGAACTGATTCGCAGTACAAAAGAAGAGATTGCGCGGCTGGATGCACTGTATGCAGAGCCGGGAAGAACTGAGCAGGCGCAGCCGGAGGAACCGGTGCAGCCGGAGGCGAAGGAACCTCCCCACAAAAAGGAACATACGCCGGAGCCGGTGCGGCATGTGACCAGTACGCCGGTTTATGAGCCGGACGAAGAAGACACGGTGGAGCGTCAGCGCCTGCCAAGCGGCTTGAAAGCCTTTTTATATGTAGTTGGCGTTCTGGTTGCTTCCGCGCTGTTGGGACTTGGCATGTGGCTGTGTGCTGACGATGTTTGTGCGTTCACAAAACCGGATCAGGAGGTTATGGTGACGGTTGGTGAGCATGACACCATTGATGATGTGACCGATATGCTGAAGGAGAATGACCTGATTCGCTATAAATGGCTCTTTAAGCTTTACGCAATGTTTGCACATGCAGATAGTAAAATCGGTTCTGGCACCTATACATTGAATAATACCTTTGACTACCATGCCCTGGTGAGTGGCATGACGCCGGGATATGGCAACCGTGCAACGATTTCACTGACAGTGCCGGAGGGCTATGAGTGCGCGCAGATTTTCCAGCTGTTGGATGAAAACGGTGTCTGCCCGAAGGAGGATCTCTACGAGGCGGCGGCGAACTATGATTTTGACTATGATTTTGACTATGATTTTCTGCTGGAGTTGCCGAAGGGAAATGAGAACCGTCTGGAGGGATATCTGTTCCCGGATACCTATGAATTTTATCTGACGGATAAGCCGGAAAATGTCTTGGAAAAATTCCTGGATAATTTTGAGCGCCGTGTGGATGAAGACTTGCAGGCAAAGATTGCGCCGCTGAATGAAATGCTGACCGGGAAGATGCAAGCGGCCGGTTTCTCTTCTGCAGAAATTGAAGCAGGGCAGATGGATCTCAATAAAGTGATTATTGTTGCTTCTCTGATCGAAAAAGAAGCAGCATTGTCTTCGGAACGGGCAACAGTGGCGTCGGTCATTTACAACCGCCTTTGCAGCAAGGATTATCCGTATCTGCAGATCGACGCGACGATTCAGTATATTTTGGAGGAGCGTAAGGAGACCCTGACCAGTGAAGATCAGGCGATCGACAATCCCTATAACACCTATCAGTATCGAGGACTGCCGCCCGGCGCGATCTCGAATCCGGGATTGGCTTCGATTGAAGCAGCGCTGAGCCCAGAGAATACACCCTATTATTTCTATGCGTTGGAATCTGATGGTGCACATCATTTCTCGGAAACTTATGCACAGCACCAGCAATTCCTGGAGAGTCAAAATGCAGCGTCCTGAGGTTTTGTCTCCGGCTGGAGATATGGAGCGGCTGAAAATGGCGGTGGCGTTTGGCGCGAATGCAGTATATCTGTCAGGTAAGCAATTTGGAATGCGCGGCGGCGTTCCAAATTTTTCAGAAGATGAACTGCGAGAAGCGGTAAAGCTTTGCCATGCCCAGCAGGTTCGGGTGCATGTAACTGTGAATACACTGCCCCGTGCAGAGGAGTTGGAAGCGCTGCCGGATTATCTGCATTTTCTGGATAGTATCGGTGCGGATGCGCTGATTGTGGCAGATCTGGGCGTATTCCGCATGGCGCAGAAGAGGTGCCCCAATGCAGAGCTGCACATTTCTACGCAGAGCGGAATTATGAATGCTGCAGCGGCGACAGCCTGGTACGAGCTTGGCGCTTCCCGTGTGGTGCTGGCGCGGGAGATGAGCCTGGAGGAGATTGCCGTTCTGCGGCGCGATACGCCAAAGCAATTGGAGATTGAGACTTTTGTCCATGGCGCTATGTGCGTCAGCTTTTCCGGTCGCTGCCTGCTGTCCAATTATATGACAGGACGGGATGGAAACCGTGGCGTTTGTGCACAGCCTTGCCGCTGGAAATATGCCTTGGTTGAGGAAAAACGGCCGGGTCAGTATTTTCCGATTGGTGAAGAGGACGACGGTACCTATATTATGAATTCTAAGGATCTTTGTATGATCGACCACATTCCGGCATTGCTGGAAGCGGGCGTGGATGCGCTGAAGATCGAGGGCCGGGCGAAGTCTTCCTATTACACAGCGGTGATGACCAATGCGTACCAGCACGCTGTGACGGCAGCGCTGAAAGGCAGGCCACTGGAGCCGGTCTGGCGTGCGGAAGTGGAAAAGGTCAGCCATCGGAATTATTATACAGGATTCTACTTTGAACGGCCGGTGGCAGGGCAGTACTATGCAGATGCCCGCTATGTACGCGATTGGCAGGTCAGTGGGCTGGTGCGCAGCTGCGATGCGGATGGAAATGCACTGATTACACAACGCAATCGGTTCTGGCAGGGAGACGAGCTGGAGATGATTGCTCCGGGGCGGGAACCGGTTCGTTTCACAGTAGAGCATATGACGGATGAAGACGGCGCACCGGTGGAATGTGCGAATCATGCAGCAATGCTGCTGCATATGCGGCTTCCGGAGGCGGTTCCGCCATACACTATCCTGCGAAAAGCAGTCGAATAAAAACACCACCTGATGCAGAAAAGGCTGCATCAGGTGGTGTTTTTATTGGGCATAAATACGCGAACAGATAACTTGTCTTGGCGTCTGAGCCGTTATTTCTAACAGATGAAGGATATCAGACATCTGAAACAGTAGAACTGGGATGATCCGGTATTTTTGCATAAAGACATAGCAGAAACACAGTAAGAGTTTGTGAAGTTACACGCTTGCAATTTTGAATTGCTTTGTTAAAATATTAACGATAGTGTCAAAGAATTAACAAAGAAAGACGCGGGATTGGGTTATTGACCGCGGTGGATGATGGGGGCAATTATGAGTTATTTTGATACAGATGTTCAGGTGATCCGGAATAAAGTTTTGGGGCAGATCATCCAGCTTGCATATGCGGGGAATCTGACACCGACTTCAGTACTTGCGATTCCAAAGGAGATTATTCCGGATGGCAGCAAGCCGACCATGCGCTGCTGTATCTATAAAGAGCGGGCGATTTTAGCGGAGCGTGTCGGTGTGACGCTGCAGTCGGACCGCAGCCCGAATGGAATTGTACAGGTAATGCCGATTGCCTGCGATGAATGTCCGGCGGATGGCATTAAGGTGACAGAGACTTGCCGCGGGTGTTTGGCGCATCGTTGCATGAAAGCCTGCCCGAAAGGGGCAATTTCTTTTAACGAAGAAAATCGCCGTGCGGTAATTGATAAAAGTAAGTGTGTGGAGTGCGGCCGCTGCATTAACGCCTGCTCCTACCATGCGATTGTAGAACAGATTCGCCCGTGCATGAATGCTTGCAAATCTGGTGCGCTCAGCATCAATTATGAGACACGGAAGGTGCAGATTGATTATCATAAGTGCCTGACCTGTGGGCAATGTGTCTACCGCTGCCCCTTTGGTGCGATGGTTGATAAGAGCCATGTGGTGGATATCATCAATTTGATCCGCAACAGTGAGAATAATACGAAGTATCGAGTTTATGCGATTGTCGCCCCATCTGTGTCGGCGCAATATGATACCGTGCCGGGCATCACAACAGAAAAGGTAATTTCCGGCATTTTGAAGCTGGGATTTGGCACGGTAGTGGAGGCGGCTTGGGGTGCTGATGTTGTGGCATACCGGGAAGCAAAAGAGTTGGTAGAGAAAGGACTACTGTTTTCTTCTTGCTGTCCTGCGTTTGTCAAGTATGTCAGAACTGCATTCCCGGATTTGGCGGAGCATATTTCACATAATCTCTCTCCTATGGCGACGATGGCGCAGATTTTGAAGAGAATGGACCCGAACTGTAAGTGCGTCTTCATTGGGCCATGCATTGCAAAAAAGTCGGAAGTCGGCGGTGATGCCGGGCAATATGTCGATGCGGTCATGACTTTTGAAGGGCTTCAGGCATTCTTTGAGGCGATGAATATTGATCTTGAGACGCTGGAGGATACGCCACTTGCCAATGCGTCTTATTTTGGACGCGTATTTGCACGCAGCGGCGGGCTTAGCGAGGCAATTACAGAGGCGCTGCGGGAACAGGGCGTGACACAGGAACGCTTTACATTCAAACCGGTAATTTGCAATGGATTGGATGAATGTAAAGCTGCACTGCTCAAAGCGCAGCATGGGGTTCTGGATGGCAATTTTATAGAGGGAATGTGCTGCGAGAATGGTTGCATCGGCGGACCGGCTTGTGTTGCCCATGCGCCGCGGGACAAGGCAGAGGTCAATAAATATGGAAGATCTTCAGAAGAACGGACGATCAAGAGTGCAATTTCGGATCTGCGCTCCTATGTGGGGGCATAATCTAGTAGGCAATAGGGAAACTGCAGCAGCCTGTTCAAGTATTGCAATCAAAACAAAAAGAAAAGCGTAGCAAGCGCTTTTCTTTTTGTTTTGATTGATAACTGTCTGATTTCGTACTATATTATGAAAATACCCATTAGGATTGGGGGAACCTGAAATGCGTGTAGCCCATG
>CAKTFW010000014.1 GCA_934561175.1 uncultured Oscillospiraceae bacterium | reverse complement strand
CAGCTGCAGCATCATCCAGCGTCAGCGGATGACAGTAACGCAGCAGTGCGCGGGCGTGCGCCGTCATACCGGTATGGATTGCAACAGGCTTATGGTATTTGGCGGCTAACGCATAGATTGGATCAAAGCACGGATCGGTGACGAGAATGCGGTGATATCCGGGATAGAGCTTAATCCCAACGCATTGTTCGGATTTCAAATTTTCCTCTACACAGGACAGGGTATTTTCATCGATTCGATGCTGGTCCAGTCCAAGACAGTAGTGTAAAAAGGAGGGGAAGGATGGGTGCAGCGTTTGATTGGTCATAACAATTCCATGAGAAATACCGTGCGCCGCATAGTACTGCGCTAAATATGCTGTGGTATTTTCGTGACCAACTGCTTGTGCCATAGCATCGGATTCCGGACCTGGCGCAAACAGGTGCAGATGTGCGTCAATCACTTGCATAGGGTGCCTCCGATTCAGCTGTGATAAAATTTATTATAGCAGGCAGCGGCATTGCATGCAAGGAATCCGGGGAAGTCGCTTGATTAAAGATATCATTTGATATAACGCACACTTTGGCTTAAAAATTTTTATAGGAAGATTGCCCCCGAAAATTGACAAATACACTTTTGAAAGATTACCGTCTATGAGGTAATCGAACACGAAGATGAAAGCCGAGAGCAGGAAATCGAGATTTTCTAAAAGAGCGATTGAAAGACCAAGCTCTTTCAGTATATGAATGGAAGACATCGCCTTTGCATATAGTGGGGGACAAGGAGTGATGCATGTGATTGCCATGGTAGGACTAGGGGTATTCCTTCTGCTTGCCGGGATGCTGCTGTTGACGAATGGTACAACGGTGCAGCGGCGTGTAGAAGGTCACCTTCCATGGTGGCGCGGTGCGATTTTAGGGGCGAGTATGACAGTTGTCTTACAGTCCTCGTCAGCGATGACAGCGTTGCTGGTTGCAGCGGTTTCAAGAGGCATGATGTGGGCGATGGATGCTTTTGGATGGATTATTGGAGCGAATGTCGGAACCTGTATCACAGCCTGGATTTTGACCATTGGTACACTTCCTGGTGCGTTTGGTGTGGCGATGCCGCTGCTATTGAGCGCAGTTATTTTTTGCCTGACACGGAGTTGGAGGACAGCGGGAGGCTTATTGCTGATGCTGCTGGGAATGCGTGGTATGTCTGCGGGTACAGAATCATTGATCCGGCCGGAAATTCTGACACAGGCGCTGGAAAGTCCATGGCGCGGTACGGCGTTGGGCGTGATGGTAACGGCAGTGCTGCAGAGCTCTTCTGCCGTAATTGGAATGCTACAGGCAGTAGCGGGACAGAGCGGGCTGCGGTTATCGTTGGCCGCACCGGTTGCGGCAGGCAGCAATATCGGTACTTGTGCGACAGCATTGCTTGCATCGATACCGGCAAATTCTGCGGGCCGGAGTGTGGCAGTGGGACATCTTCTGTTTAACTTGTTTTCCTTCTTACTGTTTTGCCTTTGGTGCAGTGTGGGGGGATTGGCTTTTTTGAACCGGTTTCCGGCAGACGCGGTGTCGGTAGCAGCTTTCCATACAGGCTTTAATCTGGTACCGGCGCTGCTTTTGATTGCGGGAGAGGGAGCAGTCAAAACTGCAGTTGCGCTTTTGCGGCGCAGCCGTTATGATAGTAGCAACAAACGAGAAAAAGGGGACAATATACCTTGAAGCGAGGCGTTCGAATTTTTGCTGCATTTTTGGCAGCGGCAGTACTGCTGGTAGGCGGTTATGTGGTGTATGTATGGGCCGCCTATTACAGAATTCCAGACAATCAGGAGCTTGCAGTACAGGGAGATGTTCAGGGGCAGATAGAACCTGGGATCCCTTATACATGCCTGAGTTGGAATATTGGGTTTGGCGCCTACAGTGACGATTATTCCTTCTTTATGGATGGCGGCACAGAATCCCGCGCATATTCTGCCGAGGCGGTGAAACAGAATACGCAGGGGGTACTGGATCGGCTGAAGATGCAACGGCCTGATTTTCTTCTGCTGCAAGAGGTGGATACGGATTCGACCCGCAGTTATCATGTCAACCAGTGCAATATGCTGCTGCTTGGAATGCCGGGACACGATTCGGTGTTTGCACAGAATTATGATTCACCCTACCTGTTTTATCCAATTACGGAGCCGATTGGCGCATCGAAATCCGGAATTTTGACGATTTCTGACAAGCAGATTACCAGCAGCTTGCGCCGCAGCTTACCCATTGAGAAAGGTGTGCGTAAGCTGCTGGATCTGGATCGATGCTACAGTGTGAGTCGGATACCGATTTCTGCTGGCCGGGAGCTGTGCCTCATCAATTTGCATTTATCTGCCTACAGTGCGGATGGGGCGATTGCCGTGGAACAGTTGAAAATGCTGCTGGATGATGTGGAGAAAGAAATCACGGTGGGGAATGCAGTGATCTGCGGCGGCGATTTCAACCAGGACCTGTTGGGAGATTCTGCTGCTGTGTTTGGCGTCACGGGTGACTATGCGTGGTCACAGCCGTTTCCCACGGCGTTGCTGCCGGAAGATGTGACCCTGGTGGTGCCGGAAGGGGCAGAGAAACCAGTTCCAACGGCCCGCAATTGTGATCAGGCCTATCAGCCGGGTGAGACATTTGTATTGACGATTGATGGCTTTCTTGTTTCCTCACAGGTTCATGTAACGGCGTGCCAGGCGCTTGATACAGGATTCCGTTATACAGACCATAATCCTGTACAGATGACATTTGTGCTGGACCCTTAAAAAGAAAAGCTCCCATGCAATCTTGCACGGGAGCTTTTATCGTAAAACGGGGTGCGGCAGTTATTCAATATGTGTGTGGTTGTTGATATGATCCATGCAATAGCAGTAGTAGCCATTACAGCGGGAACAGTAACGAAATTCCAAATCCGGATACTCAGTATCTGTTCGGCCGCAGACGGTACATTTGTGGTGATATGGCCGCTGACCGTTGGCACTTTGGTAGCCGTCGGCCCAGTGTGGGTGCGGCTCGCCGGGATGTACCTTTTTCGGCTTGGCTTTCCGGTGCGGCATGTGAAAGGTGGTGTGCACGGGATTCGTCGAAAAGACATTGCGAATATCAGCACCGAAAAACAGAAAATAGTTCAGCAGCGCGAAGAGTGGCATCAGACTGGCGGGCATTGGACCGGAGACAATCTCGAATGCAGTGACTGCAAAATAGAACCACGCCAGATATTTGACCTTCAGCGGGATGAAGAACAGTAAGATCCGAGTCTCAGAATAGAGTGTTGCAAAGGCGAGAATCAGACTCATATGCAGGTAATAGTTGGTAGCGTGCGCACCGGGCAGCACAAAGGCTGCAATGTCTGCGAGGATAATACCGGTCAGATAGAACAGGTTGAATTTGCAGGTGCCCCAAGTTGCTTCAATGCTTCGGCTGATTTGGAAATAAAAAAACGCCATGATCACAAAGCTGAGCATATAGGTGGATTCCGGAATAAAGATATAGCTCACCAGGCGCCAGACCTGCCCTTGCAGAATGGCGGATTTTTGGAATCTGAGGATAGAGTAAACCAGATTGCTTGGGTCAATCATCGAGAAGAGATAGACGATCAATTGACCGCCCAGCACCCAAAGCATCAGATTGGGAATGCCTTTATTACTGTTGCGATAGCAGAACCGCTCAAAATTTCTGCGAAGATTTTGCAAAATCAAATCGCTCCTTTTCTGTATAATACAACAATTCTATCATAGCGTAATTGTCGGATAATTTCCATATTAAAAGTGTAAACGATTTCTTTTTTCTCTGCTCCGTGCTATACTGTGTCAGAGGGGAGGGATGAAATTGAGTATTATTCGAGATAAAAACATGGCTGAATACGGTCGGATGAAAATCCAGTGGGTTGAAGATTATATGCCTGCATTGGGGGCGATTCGTAAGCGCTTTGCGCAGGAGAAACCGTTTGCAGGCAAGAAGATTACAATGTCGATTCATATGGAAGCAAAGACGGCGTATCTTGCACTGTGCCTGAAAGATGGCGGCGCGGAAGTACACGCAACGGGCTGTAACCCGTTATCAACACAGGACGATGTCGCAGCAGGACTGGACAGCCTGGGTGTCAGCGTTTATTGTTGGCATGGTGCAACACCGGAAGAATATGAGGCGCATTTGACAGCGGCGCTTTCCTGTAAGCCTGATTTGATTATTGACGACGGCGGTGATCTTTTAGACCTGCTTTGCGGGAAATGTGCGGCTCTGCGCGAAAATATCATCGGTGGCTGTGAGGAAACTACGACCGGTGTGCACAGGTTGCGTGCGCGGGAAAATGCGGGTGCACTGCCATTTCCAATGATGGATGTGAACGATGCAAAGTGTAAACACTATTATGACAATCGTTACGGCACGGGTCAGTCGGTGTGGGATGCTATTATGCACACGACAAATTTGCTTGTTGCAGCACGGACTGTTGTTGTTGCAGGCTATGGCTGGTGTGGCCGTGGTATCGCAATGCGGGCAGCTGGAATGGGCGCACATGTTGTTGTAACGGAAATTGATCCAATCAAGGCGCTGGAAGCGACCATGGATGGCTATCAGGTAATGCCGATGGAGGAAGCCGCGAAAATTGGCGATCTGTTTGTAACAGCTACAGGCTGCCGGGATGTCATTACGCGGCGTCATTTTGAAGTGATGAAAAATAATGTGCTGCTGTGTAATGCAGGACATTTTAATGTGGAGGTCAACGGTGAGGAGCTGGCGGCCATGGCCGTGCGGAAATATCCGCGACGGGAGGAGATTATGGGCTATGAACTGCCCGATGGCCGTACCTTGAATCTGTTGGCAGAGGGTAGACTGGTGAATTTGGCATCCGGCAATGGGCATCCGGCAGAGATTATGGATATGAGCTTTGCCATTCAGGCAATGTCGCTGGAGTATTTGCTGCACCATGGAAAGGAGCTTGACGCAAAGGTCTATGATGTCCCGGCGGAAATTGACGATCAGGTTTCTTGGACCAAGCTGCACGCAATGGGACTTGAAATTGACCGGTTAAGCGAAGAACAGGTAAAGTATCTGGCTGGTTGGCAGGTCTGATTTATTGACTTTGTCGAAAAAGAATGGTATACTGCATCTACAAGTGAATCCCTTATCAAGAGCGGCGGAGGGATCGGCCCGATGAAACCCGGCAACCTGCATGTGTAAGGTGCTAAATCCGGCGAGAAAATCGGCAGATGAGGAAGTGCGTTAACACACGCCCTGCCGCAAGGCAGGGCGTTTTCCTCAGGAAAGGAGCGCAAATGAGCAAAAGAATTTTTACATCAGAATCCGTTACAGAGGGACATCCCGATAAGGTCTGCGATCAGATTTCTGACGCGGTGTTGGATGATATTCTTTCAAAAGATCCAATGGCGCGTGTGGCATGTGAAACAATCACAACAACCGGCATGGTATTTGTAATGGGCGAAATTTCCACAGAATGTTATGTGGATATCCCGGCAGTGGCGCGGGAGACCATTAAGCGGATTGGATACGATGACCCGGCATATGGATTTGATTATAAATCCTGCTCGGTTATGACCGCGATTGATGAGCAGAGTGCAGATATTGCCATGGGTGTAGATAAATCCTACGATGATGCCGACGAGATTGGCGCAGGCGACCAGGGCATGATGTTCGGCTTTGCCTGCGATGAGACGCCGGAGTTGATGCCGGCGCCGATCTCTATGGCACATGCACTCTCACGAAAGCTGGCGTCTGCCAGAAAAACCGGCGCGCTGCCTTGGCTGCGGCCCGATGGAAAAAGCCAGGTCTCTGTACAGTACGGGGAGAATGGTGCGGTTGAGCGCGTAGATACTGTAGTAGTTTCTACACAGCACAGCCCGGAGATTGCCATCGCGGATCTGCGTGAACAGGTGATTGAGGAGATTATCAAACCGACCATTCCAAAGCAGTACCTGGATCAGAATACAAAATTTCTGGTCAATCCGACAGGACGGTTTGTCATTGGTGGCCCTGTTGGCGATTCAGGCCTGACGGGGCGGAAAATTATTGTGGATACCTATGGCGGCTACGCCAGCCATGGCGGCGGTTGCTTTTCCGGCAAGGATCCCACCAAAGTTGACCGCAGTGCGGCCTATATGGCGCGTCATGTGGCCAAAAATATTGTAGCGGCTGGCTTGGCGAAGAAGTGCCAGATTGAGTTGGCCTATGCGATTGGCGTTGCACATCCGGTTTCTGTTCTGGTGGAGACTTTTGGAACGGGCACGGTTTCGGATGAAAAGCTCTCTGCACTGGTGCAGGAGTGCTTTGATCTGCGTCCGGCAGCAATTATTTCGTACTTGGATCTGCGCTGTCCGATCTTCAGCCAGACAGCGGCTTATGGCCACTTCGGCCGTCCGGACCTGGATCTGCCGTGGGAGAGAACCGATGCGGTCGAGCGGCTGCGCGCTGCACTGTAATTACGCAATACTGGGCGATCTGCCAAAAGGAGATAGACAATGAAAAAAATAGAAATCATGGGTTGCGGATATATCGGCCTGCCGACGGCGATTACCTTTACGCTGGCGGGCTACGAAGTCTGCGGTTTTGATGTTAAGCAGGAAGTGGTAGATTCCCTGAACCACGGGAAGATCCATATTGTAGAGCCCAATCTGCAGGAGGCGATGGATCAGGCAATGGCAACTGGCCGCTTGCACTTTTCTGCGGTGCCGGAACCGGCAGATGTCTTTATTATCGCAGTGCAAACACCACACCGGGATACTCCCGCAGGCAAGCGTGTGTCGGATATGACCTTTGTGCGCGCGGCTGCAGAAGAGGTTGGTCATGTTGTACGCGAGGGCAACCTTGTGGTGCTGGAGTCTACTTCGCCTCCTTACTCCACCAGAATGGTTGAACAGGTGGTTTCTGAGGTCAGCGGCATCCCGGCGGATCGATTCATGACGGCGCATTGCCCGGAGCGGATTATCCCCGGTCGAATGCTCATTGAGCTGCGGGAGAACGACCGCATTATCGGTTCCAAAGATCCGAAAGCGGCGGAATATGCCAAAGAGATTTATGCGCCGGTTGTCACAAAGGGAACTATTCGCACAACAGATGATCTGACAGCTGAGATGTGCAAGCTGACGGAGAATACCTTCCGGGATATCAATATTGCCTATGCAAATGAGCTGAGCAAGGTTTGCGACCGGTTGGGAATTGATGTGTTTAATCTGATTCGTCTGGCAAATTGCCATCCGCGCGTGAATGTCCATATGCCGGGTGTTGGCGTTGGGGGCCACTGCATTGCAGTGGATCCATGGTTCATTCATGAGGTCTTTGAGGACATCACCCCGCTGATTTATGAGGCGCGGCTGATTAACGATGGCAAGCCGGAGTGGACTGCAGACCGGATTGCTAAGGATGTGAAGCCCGGCGCGAAGATCGCGGTGCTTGGTATGTCTTTCAAGGCGGATATTGATGATATTCGGGAGAGCCCGTCGGTTACTTTTGCGAATATTCTGAAATCTCGCGGTTATGAGGTCTACGCATGCGAACCGTTTATCAAGGGGGATGTGGCGGGTTTCCACAACTATACGCTGGAAGAAGCCATTGAAAAATGTGATTATGCGGTGATTACTTTAGCGCACACGCCGTTCAAGGAGAAGAAAGCGCTGATTGCTACAAAGCCTTATTATGATTGTGTTGGCCTGATGTGTAACTGAGTTCCCGGAAATGAATCTCCCAGGTGTGTACCTGAATTGAAATTGTGAGAGGAAGCTGATTTATGAAGATTGTAATCGGTTCTGACAACGCAGGGTTTAATCTGAAGGAGTTCTTAAAAGGAAAGCTGATCGAAGCGGGTCATGAAGTGACAGATCTTGGGACGCTCGACAAGAATGCAGAGGTTCGTTATATGGACGCTGCAGACAATGTGGCCAAAGCAGTACAGGCTGGCGCTGCAGAGCGGGGCTTTTTGTGCTGCGGTACGGGCATGGGCATGAGCATTTGTGCCAATAAGCACAAGGGCGTCTATTGCGCTGTGGTAGAGAGCCAGTGGGCGGCGTATAATTGCCGGTTTATCAATAATGCCAATATGATTGCGATGGGGGAGCGAATCATTGCGCCGGCCATGGCATGGGATATTGCGCAGACTTTTCTGAACACGGCGTTCCATGAGGGTGCCGATGAAAAGCGCGCTGCGGTGCTGGAGAACTTGGTGGCACAGGTTGCTGCGCGCGAAAATGATTGGTTCTAAGTTCTAATATAAATAATACCCCCTGGCAGCAGTTGAAAGATTGCTGCCAGGGGGCTTTTTATTGGTGCTGCCAGTCTGCCGGATAGGTAACATAGAGAAAACGGGCAAAATCCGGGGCGGAAAACTGAATTTGACTGTCCTTTGGAATTAGAATGACTTCACCGGGATGTGCAACAACAGTGTCGGCACCAATTTTTACGGTGAGTGTGCCGGAAATCACATAGTCTATTTCATCATATTGCAGCGTCCAGGGAAAAGTGGATTTTGTCATTTCCATAAGTCCGGCGCCAAGACGCGGACTTTGCTCCAGGGAAAACAAGTCGTGTGTGTAGACTCGATCGGAAGGATTTCCGGTATCAAGTCGATCGGATTCGGTGAGAGAGAGCTGCGACAATGCAGCGTGCAGCACGCCGTGGCTGCTGAATTTTTCCTGTAGAATCTCCTGAATCAGCGCTTTCAACGCTGTACGGTCAATTTGCTCCATGCGGTTGTCTCCTTGTCAGTAGAAGAGCGGCGAAGATTGCCGTGACGCCGCCGGTTAATTTTCCAATGATTACAGCCAGCAGCATATCCGGTGCGAAACCAGCGGTAAAGCCGAGATGATCACCGAAGACAAATGCTGCGGAAACGGCAAAGGCAATATTGATGATTTTGCCGCGGTCGTCCATGTCCTTCAACAGACCAAACATGGGAATGGAGTTTGCAAGGGATGCAACCATACCGGCAGCGGCGACCTCATTCATGCCCAATAGACGGCCGAGTTTTAAGAGCGGCTTTTTGAACACCTTGGTGATGACAAAGACAAGCGGAAACGCACCTGCCAGCACAATAGCAATATCTGCAACGATCGTCATGCCATCGGTAATCGGTGCCATACCGGGGATGACAACGAACCCGGTTAACTGTTCCACAATTGCGCTGGCGAGACCGATGGTAATCAGAATGACAATGATTTTCCCGAAAACGGTAAAACCGCGGATCATGGCACGCTCAGCGAAGAGAAGACCCAGAACAATCAACACGGCGAAAATTACAATTGGGATTAGATTGATGAGGATCATTTTGAGAGAATACCCTGCAACCAAACCACCCGCAAGCGCACCGAGCGGAATGGTAATGACGCCTGCCAGTACCCCTTTGGCAAGAAATGGACGGTCTGCTTCAGAAATAATCCCCAGGGCTACTGGAATTGTGAAGACAATCGTCGGTCCAAACATGGAACCGACGATCAGGCCGCCAAAATGGCCGGCGTCGACAGTTTCGCAAAGCTCCATTGCAAGGGGAGCACCGCCCATGTCATTTGCCAGAATTGATCCGGCGAACATCGCGGGATCGGCGCCGAAGAGTCGATAAAAGGGGAGGATGATTGGCCGTAGGACAGTGGCCAGAACCGGTGCAAGTGAAATAATGCCCACCATGGAGAGCGCTAGAGAGCCAAGTGCCAAAATGCCGCTTTCAAATTCATTGCCAAGACCAAATCGATTGCCAAGAATTCGGTCCAGCGCGCCCAGCACCATGAAGATGACCATGATATAGATGATGATTTCATTGATGCTCATGGGAATCCTCCTGTTTATCAAGAATTGCGACAATTGCGGCATCTGCCGGTGCTGAACAGATATGGCTGGCCGGTGCGCCGCGGGTGATCAGCACAGCTTCGCCGTTGCCAGCACCGACGAGATCAACTGCAACTAGTTGGTCTGCACCGATTTGAACGATCAGCAGGGTTGAACCGGTAAGCTCCGCACATTTTCTGGTTGCCCAGACAGCGCCGGTTACAATTCCAATTTTCATTCTGCTGTTCCCTCCAGAATGTCCCGCGCCAATGGGGTAATCACAGACCCAGCCGGCGGCGATTTGTGCTGGCTGCGCATTTGCCGCGCTTCTGCTGCGGTAATGACCCGCCGTGTCCGGCTGGCGGATAGCAGTTGGACGCCGTACTGCTGCAGCCGTTTTTCCTGCTCCTGCAGACGCATCCAGAGCAAGCGATTGGCGGTGGCGCGATAGGCGCGGTATTCCAAACCGTCTTCATTCAAGTAAACCGGTGTACCGTTTAGCAGCGCGTTCCATACAGCAGTGTTGGAAAAGTGAAGCAGTTCTGCAGCGCTGAGAGAACCGATTACAATTGCATCGTAAGGCGGGCGGTCGGTATAGTGATAGCCAGTATCTGTTTGTGGTTCACGGCCGATTAACAGTGCGGTGGGGCCGGACACGGCCAGGCGGTGCAGAACGGCTTCAGTGACCTCTTCAATCAGTGCATTGTTCACGAGAAGATCATCCCCTGATTTCCCTTGTGGTAGCCTGCTGCGTTGGCCTCGTCAAAATCAAGGTGTACACGCGTTGCAAAGTCCGGACTGACACGAACGCAGACCCCTTCAAAGACGGTTGGGCGATCCGAAAAAAGCTTGCAGCGCACCTCATCACCGTTTTTCAGATGGAAGCGTGCAGCGTCGGCAGGAGTCATATGAATGTGGCGTTTTGCAATGATGACCCCCGTACTCAACTGAATTTCCCCCTGCTCACCGCGGATTCGAATACCTGGAGAGCCTGCAATGTCGCCGGAGAGCCGCACCGGCGCAGAGATTCCCAAAAGTGCGGCGTCAGTTTTGGAAATTTCCACCTGGGATTCCTTCCGGACTGGGCCGAGAACAGCGACACGCGTCAGGGACGCTTTTTCACCAATTAGTGTGACACGCTCTTTACAGACAAATTGACCGGGTTGGGATAATGGGCGCAGGGGGGTCAGACCGTGGCCGAACAGTGTTTGTGCATCTTGTTCCGTCAGATGCACATGACGGCCGGATGCTTCAACCTCAACAAAGGCGTTGGCCTTTAACCGCGCGGCGATTTGATCTGCAAGATTATCCATGGGACTCGCTCCTTTCGATCAATCCGGCTTTGAGTCGGATCATCAGGATCCAGAGATAGCTGGAGAGCCGGTTTAGTGCAAGAATGATATCTCCACGGCTGACAGCGCCATCCGGTGTTTTGAATGCAGCGTAGGCGGCGAGTTCTGTTTGCCGGACGACCGTGCGGAGATGGTTGAGGGACAGCATGGTTTGCGGCATAGTATAATCTGGCATAAAGTGTGGGGTTTGATAGTATTTTTGTGGGTAATGGCTGTGCTCCCGTAGTTCTTCTGGCTGCAGACCGCCAAAAGAGATTTCTCCGACGGGCTTCCCTAGCACATCACAGGGGATCAGGCTGCGGATAAAGTCCAATACTTCCTGCAGTGTGGCAGGTAGTGTATGATATCCGTCCTGGGCAGCAGTTTTCTGTGCCAGCAGAATTTCGGCCTCCAGTGTGTCCAATGCACCACGAAAAGCAATGCGGGGATGGTCTTTGAAAACCAGCGTATTGCCGGACAAGTGCGTCATGTGTTCTGGTTTTTCGTGGAGTTCTCCGCCGAAAAGTGTGGTGTAGGTTTGTGGCTGCTTTGCCTTTCCGGCAGGGATAATTGCAATGCGTTCATGCTCCAACCACTGGCGGGCGGAGGGGGTGAGCTGATCATTGCTACCAAGGTAGAATACGCGCTTTCCGTCACGAACGCGGAGGTTGGCGCGGGCGGCATCTTCCGTATACAGCGCCATTTGTTAGATCGTTTCCGCGGGAAATTCGCGGCCCTTTGGCAGAATGTTGTCAACCTCGGCATGAGGGCGAGGAATCACATGGACGGAAATCAGCTCGCCGACTTTTTCTGCAGCTGCGGCACCGGCGTCAGTTGCAGCTTTTACAGCGCCCACATCGCCGCGGACCATGACTGTGACCAGTCCGCCGCCGACCTGCTCTTTGCCGACCAGCTGGACATTTGCAGCTTTGACCATTGCATCGGCAGCCTCAATGGCGCCGACCAGGCCGCGTGTTTCTACCATACCAAGTGCGTTTGTATTTGCCATATGCGTTACGCTCCAATCAGATCAGTTTTTTCAGAATTTTTTCGGTGAGTGCATCGAGGACTGCCTCGCTGACGGGGAAGAATTCAGAGGTAGTATACCCAGGCAGCGCCTGTTTATCACGAACGCCCCAGGCGACCCTGCGAATATTGATGAGATCCAGCGGACCGATGTTATTGGAAGATGAACCGCCGCCTACTGTGCCGCAGCCGAGCGTTAGTGCGGGCAAAAGATTGGTTGTGGCGCCGATTCCACCCAATGCGCCGGGGGTGTTTACCAGCACACGAGAGACCGGCACGGCGGCAGCAAACCGCTGGATGATTGTGCGGTCCTCTGCGTGGATCATAAAGGTGTGACCGCTGCCCTCGTGGTGCAGAATTTCACAGCATTTTTTCAATGCTGCATCCTCGTCTTGTTCCACATAGAAGGCGAGAATGGGACAAAGTTTTTCACGGGAATAGGGAAACTGCGTGCCGACCCTGGTTTCACGGGCAATCAGGACGGCTGCGCTGTCCGGCACATTTTTTAGCCCGGCTAATCCGGCGATGGCTGCTGCGGACTTTCCGACGATTGCGGGATTCATAGTCCCGTTGGGACGCAGCAGAAATCCGCTCAGATGCGTTGCCTCTTCCGGAGAGAGAAAATAGGCCCCTTGACGCTGAAGCTCTGCAGTGACGGGAAGTTCCAGCGCCTGTTCGATGACAATGCTCTGCTCAGAGGCGCAGACAGTACCGTTATCAAAAGTTTTAGAGTCCAGAATTCGACGGATTGCCTGATGAATATTAGCAGATTTGTGGATATAGGCGGGACCGTTTCCTGCACCTACGCCAATTGCCGGTGTTCCGGAAGAATAGGCGGCACGCACCATTGCGCCGCCGCCAGTGGCAAGAATCAGCCGGACATCCGGATGCGACATCAGCTCCTTTACGGCTTCCATCGTTGGATTTTCAATGCAGCTGATAGCACCAGCCGGGCATCCGGCGCGTTCTGCGGCGGATGCGACCACCCGCACTGCCTCAAGCGTGCAGCGCACAGCATTGGGGTGCGGAGAAAAAACGATGGTATTGCCAGCTTTGATCGCGATCAATGCTTTATAGATTACACTGGAGGTGGGGTTGGTCGAGGGGACAATTCCCGCGATGATGCCGACCGGCGTACCAATATCGATGATTTGATCCTCTGGGTGCTCCTGCAAGATGCCGACTGCTTTTAGATTCTGGATGGACTCCCAGACCTTTTTCGAGGCAAAAGTGTTTTTGACGGTCTTATCCTGTGGACGCCCGAAGCCGGTTTCTTCACAGGCCATACGGCCGAGATGCTCCGCTTGCGCCTGGGCGGCCTGGGCAATGGCGGCACAGATCTGGTTTAGCTTTTCCTGATCGAAAGTATCAAGGGCTTTTTGCGCATTTTGCGCCTGTGCAACACAGTTGCGAACCTGTTGGCAGGAGCGTAAATCGAGATCCAGTTCCATAGTTAACCTCCATAATTCAGCGGCAGCGCGGCGACAGAGCGGACTGCCTCCGCAAAAGCGTCGCAGGCTGCAGTACAAGCGGATTGTGTACCGGTCAGAAGACCACCGGCAAAGTTTGTTTCGCTGGGTGGCGCAAAAAAGTGTACAAGCTCTACATCCGATGCTTTCAGCGCGGCATCCAACGCATAGATTGATTCGACAGGCGGCGCAATCAAATAGGCCAGTGCCTCGCCGGTTCGAATACCAGCTTCCTTGGAAAGATAGGAACCGGTTGACGAGATGCAGTGCGCCAGATAAATAATATCCCCATCCTCATTTGCAGTGTGGAAGCAAACGCCGCTTTCAATCAGCCGCACAGCGGCATTTAGACCACTGGTCACCTCAGAAGGGCTTGGACCGGCGATCACACCGATTACTTCACCGGCCAATTTGGTGGAAGCATTCGAAGCTCCGGCGTAGAGACTGCGGGCGTAAACGACATCCACATCTGCATCCTTGGTGGCCTGATCCAGTGCGATATAGGTGACATCATCGCAGTCGGTAGAGATCAATCCGATCGCGCTGTGCTGTGGAGAAAGCCCCAGAGAGCGGGCGAGCGTCTGGGTAACATTTGCAATCATTTGCAGCGACAGAATTTTGACTGGCAGAGGTGTTCCGATCATGATAGCCTCCTATCGAAGATCAATGCCGGATGCCTTTTTCTCCAGCATTGTTTTGAGAAGTTCCGCAATATGCGCACCGGCTTCCACTGCCGGTGTGCCCTGCCGGTGAATATTAGACACAACCGTGCGCTTGGATTCGGAAATGCCGGGTCTTGGACGGTAGGTGATATAAGCGGACATTGATTCTGCCGTAGTGAGTCCGGGACGCTCGCCAACCAGCATGCAGATAAGCTCCGCGTCCGTAATTTCGCCGATGGCATCCATGGCACCGACTCTGCAAAAACGGATGAAGAGCATCGGTCCCAACGAAATATCAAAGTTTGCAAGACCCTGACGGATGGCGGCTGCACAGTCCGGTGCATTGGTTTCTACAGCGGCAGAAGAAAGCCCATCGCCAATAACCAGCAGCACCTTCGGGTGGCTGCCGCAGGTTTTCTGGATGATGGCCTGATTCTCTTTATCAAATCGACGGCCGAGATCTGGCCGCGTTAGATATTCATCTTTGCTTTTGCACATGGTTTGGACGAAGACCAACTGGTTTTGCTGCCAGAAGGATTCCGGTACATCAGAAAATACGCTATCTTGCGCGGCTGCATGATCGGCACGCATCCGCAACTGCGTAATCGTTTTGTAGCGCGCGCCTGCACGGCCGACACCGATTCGGGCTGGAGTGCGTGCTTTGAGCTGCAAAAATGCTTCTGGATTGGCTGGATTTTCTACCAAGTACTGTTTGCGCAAGTCGATTTCCGTGATGTCGTCCAGACAGCGATCATCGTTGATTGGGGCTGACTCCGGAGAAGAATTACTTGTACATGCTGGGGGCTCCTGGGGAACAGCCATGTCCCGAAGAAGATCTGCAACCATTGCTCTGAGTTCCTGTTTATCCATGAGATTACCTCCTTACTGCAGCAGAATAGAGCCGTCACCGGCGCGGGGTGTTAAATGGCCGTTTTCCACAAAACCCATTTTTTCAAGCCAGTGCTGAAATGGTGGGATTGCAGTTAATCCGTAAATCTCCCGGAGCGATGCAGTCTCGTGAAAACCGGTGGTTTGATAATTCAGCATGATATCATCGCCATGAGGAATTCCCATAAAATAGGTGCAGCCTGCGGAGGTCAGAAGCATCGACAAATCTTCAATGTCATTTTGGTCGGCTTTCATATGATTGGTGTAGCAGGCGTCGCAGCCCATGGGGATGCCGGTCAGCTTCCCCATAAAGTGGTCTTCCAATCCGGCGCGGATGACCTGTTTGGAATTGTAGAGGTATTCCGGCCCGATAAATCCGACGACGGTATTAACTAAAAAGGGATGGAATTTTTTGGCAAACCCATAACAGCGGGCTTCCATGGTGAGCTGATCTGCGCCGAAGTGAGACTCTGAAGACAACTCGGAGCCTTGACCAGTCTCGAAGTACATGACATCGGGGCCGGTTGCAGTTCCGTCTTCCAATGCCATCTGCAGGGCTTCTGCGATTGTCGCGGCATTAAAGCCAAAGGCGTCATTTCCTTTTTCGCTTCCAGCGATGGATTGAAAAATGAGATCGGTTGGTGCGCCCTTGCGGATGGCATCCATCTGGGTTGTCACATGTGCGAGTACACAAATTTGAGTCGGAATTTCCCATTTTTTGCGGATTTCTTCAAAGCGCTGGAGAACACGGGAGACGCTTTCAACAGAGTCGTCCACCGGATTCAGGCCCAGTACCGCATCACCGGCACCATAGGTGAGTCCTTCCAGCAGCGATGCCATGATGCCATCCGGATCGTCTACTGTATGGTTGGGCTGCAGGCGGCAGGAGAGCGTGCCTGGCAGTCCGATCGTTGTATTGCAGTGTGCAGTGACACGAATCTTGCGGGCGGCGTACACAAGATCCATGTTACTCATCAATTTTGCGACGGCTGAAATCATTTCTGCAGTGAGTCCGCGGGAGAGCCGCCGAATCTCGGCCGCTCCAGTACGCTCGGACAGCAGATATTCGCGCAGATCAGATACGGTCCAGTTCTTGATAGAGTTGTAAATTTTCTCGTTGACGGCATCCTGAATAATTCGGGTGACCTCATCTGTTTCATAGGGAACGGCGGGATGTTCCCGCAGGTCTGAAAGCAGCAAATTTGAGAGAACGACTTTTGCTGCAACCCGTTCCTCTGCGGATTCCGCGGCGATGCCAGCCAGCCGGTCGCCGGATTTTTCCTCATTTGCCTTTGCCATTACTTCCTTGATATCGTGGAAGCAATAGACTTTTCCAAACAGTTTTGCGTTCAGAATCATAGCACACATCCTAATCGGTAAAGATAAGTGTTTTTATTACAACTGGGAGTACGGCGCCGTCTGCCACCGGCGCGCCAATATCCAGATAGGAACCGGTTTGCAGGTGCAGGGCATCCATACACAGAAGGGGCGCACTTGCTGTGAGCATCGGTGCCAGACATTGCCCCAGTGCTTTTGCCATATCGGCTTTTAGTACGATGCAGATGGGTAGCCCGGCTGCCGACAGCGGTGCAAGTCCGTCATGGAGCCGTGCAGCGAGTGTTTTCAGCGCCTGATAATCGGGATTGACCATGCCGGGCAGTGCGACGGCCACCGGGCCAAGCGCATGCTCTTCCTGAAACCAGCGCAACTTTTGCTGCAGGATCTGGGGCAGATTGGCACTGGATTGCTCTGTTTCAGAACACGAGAGCACCGGGAGGTTCTTCATGGGAAATTGAATATTTCGATAGAAAATTGTACTGCCGGACAGGTCGGTGGCATGATTTCCTGCGCCGACGACAGTGGCACGGATGGTTTCTTGCCCGCGCCGGTTTTCGTGTGCCAAGAGAGGGGAATGCCGGATTGCTTGCCCCAAAAGAACGCCAATATCTCCATAGGCCATTGAATCCGGCGGCTCGTCCGTGTAGATGAGATCTGCAACGCCGCCGGAGAATGAGAAGACCGGTTGGCGTCCGGCTAACTCGATGGTATGGTTTGTAATATAGTGCTGGAGAATATCGCTTTGTGGCGCGAGACCTGCGGCTTCACAAAGTGCCTGTACCAATTCCTGGATGACAAACTGTAGAACCTGTGCAGATGGAATTTCGCCGACGGTTAGTGGAAACCGACCAGCCAATACAGGAGAACAATAGGTGAGGCGCCCGTTTGAATCAAATTTTAACAGGCGGCCGCCGACATTGAGACAGCCGGTATGGATCAGCTCACCCTGATCGAAGAGCGCCAGATTGGAAGTCCCGCCGCCAATATCAAAATGCAGAACGCTGCAATGGTGCGCACGGCTGTAGCTGTCGGCACCAGCGCCGCGTGCAGCCAGAATACTCTCCAGATCCGGCCCGGCGGTTGCAACAACAAAGTCGCCGGCATAGCCGGAGAGTGCGGAAAGCACTTCCTGTGCGTTTTCTTTCCGTGCGGTTTCGCCGGTGATAATTACGGCGCCGGTTTGAATAGTGGATTTTTCAATTCCGGCGTCCCGGTAGGCATCGTCAACGATTGCGCGAATACTGTCTGCATCTATAACAGTGTCGTTCAGCAGCGGTGTGAAATGAATGGCGCTGCGATATAAAATTTCTTTTTTGGTAATTGCAATTCTTGGAACCGTGAAAGGGGCGGCACGGTTGACGAGCGTCAGCCTGGAAAAAATCAATTGTGTGGTGCTGGTGCCGATATCAATTCCGACAGAGAGAATCGATTCATCCATGCTGGTAGGCCTCCCACAAAAGCTGTTTCAGGTCGTCATCCATAACGGGTCGGGGATTGGTGGCAAGGCAGGCGTCCTTTTTTGCCACGGTAATCAAATCGGATTCAGCTAGCTGCAGAGCGTTTTCCGAGATCCCGGCTTCCGACAGTGTTGCTGGGAGAGAAAGTGTGCGCCGCAGTCGGCGCAGCGCTGCAATCAAGCTGCGAACGGCGATGGCATCCGCAGCGGAAGAGAAGCCGCAAAAGTGTGCGAGTCTTGCATAGGCGTGGGTGCTTCCTGCATTAAATGCAATTACCGCGGGTAGCAGAATGCCATTTAGCCGCCCATGGGCAAGGTGAAAAGCACCACCAAGCGCGTGGGATAGTGCATGACAGACGCCGAGGCCTGCATTGTTGAAGGCAATCCCGGCCATTGACGCTGCGATGTGAATAGCAGCGCGGGCGGAAGAATCGCCGCGGTAAGATGCGGGCAGTTGGTGGTAGACCGTATGAAAACTCTGCAATGCCAACGCAGCAGTGAAATTGGATGCGCCGGTAGCGGCTAGGGCTTCCAGGCAATGGGAGAGCGTGTCCATGCCGGTGTCTGCAGCTAAGGCACCGGGCATTGCAGCAGCGAGCGCTGGATCCAGAATGGCACAATCGGGGCGAATGGTGGGATCAATCAGGGGATATTTGACACGATCGTGTGTGAGAATGGAAAATGCGGTAACTTCAGAACCGCTGCCGGAAGTGGTCGGAATGGCGATAAATCTTGGCCGTTTGGCAGCCAGGCATAGCATCGCTTTGGCGCAGTCAATTGCGCTGCCGCCGCCAAGGGCCAATAGAAGCTCTGGCTGGAGCTGATCCAACATGGCTGCACCTGAAACCGCGGTGCGCAGCGGAGGGTCGGGTGTTACTTTGTCAAAAATGGTGACTTTTGCTGAAAGCAGTGCGGAAATTCGATCAGCTTCGCCGCTTTGCACAAAATAGGGATCTGAGACCAAGACAGCAGATTCGGCTGTTTCGTTCCGCAGCGCATCCAGTGCCTGCATACCACAGATCAACTCCGTGGGGCAGGAAAATCGTTGCATAGAATCACCGTCCTTTTCTCCCGTAGTATTTCCAACCATGCGAAAAAAATGAGCCGCTTCACAAAAATGTGAAGCGGCTCAGAAATTAACAAAATTGTTTATTGATCCATGTGAACATTGAGATGCGGATAAGTCATTATAATGTGTTTCTCATCGAAGACCTTTTTGACATTTTCTGTCAGATCAAAGTAGGAGTCCCAGTAATCTGCAGTGCTTGTCCAGGCACGGACAACATATTCGATATTAGAATCGTTATATTTCAGAACACGGACAAAAATGGGAGGATCATTCAAAATGGTCGGGACTCTGGCTGCAGCGTCAAACAGTGCAGTTTTGACATCTTCAACTGGACTGTCATACGATGCAGTAAAGGTAAGATCAACGCGCCGGGTATTTTCGGTTGTATAATTGATGATTTTGGAAGTAGAGACCTCACTGTTGGGTACGAAAATCTCTTTATTATCCACAGTGGTGATCTGGGTATAGACAAGGCCGATTTCTGCAATGGTACCGGAAATCCCACCAAATTCTACATAATCACCGACACGGAAGGGATGTGTGGTTAAAATTTGCAATCCACCAGCCAGATTGGAAAGTACGCCCTGTACGGCAAGGGAAAGTGCCAGAGAGGCGACACTCAGGACAGCGACCAGTGAGGTGACATTGATTCCAAGGGTACCAGCGACAATTAAAGCCAGAATTGCATAGAGCAGAATCCGCATGGTAGAGAGCAGAAAAGTATGGAGAGATCGCTCTAATTTTGATCGTTCCAGTGCCTTTCGGAACAACTTCAGCAGAAGCTTTACTGCGATAAGACCAACAATCAGAATCAGGATTGCGGGGATCACAGTAGAGACGGTAAGAGATGCAAAAAAGGACGAAATTGCGCTTGGGTTCAGCATGAAAAACGGCTCCTTTCATAACATTATGAAGGTATTATAGGATTGAAGGCGTAAAAAAGCAAGGTTTGGAATTCCAAACCTTGCTTTGGGAGCGTTATTTTACGATTCTGTGTCGGAATCGTGCGTTGGATCGGTATCGTCTGGTGCAGAAGATTCTGATTCGGGATGTGTTTCTGCGGGGAATTCTGTATTTGCAGCAGGCAAAGACTTTGTGTCGGCGTTGATATAAGCCATAAATTCCTCGCCTGTAATGGTTTCTTTCTGCAGCAGATACAGCGCAATATCGTCCAGCAGCGCACGGTTTTGCTGCAGGGTATCGATCGCATCCTGATAGCAGCTGGAGAGCAGCTTTTGTACCTCTTCATCTGCCGCAGCGGCGGTAGAGTCTGCACAGTTTACCATGGCGGAACCGTCTAGATATTGATTTCCGGTGTTGGAAAGCGCCATCAGGCCAAAACGGTCGGACATGCCATACTGCATGACCATCTTCCGAGCCAAATCGGTAGCGCGTTCGATGTCGTTGGCGGCACCGGTTGTCTTGGTTCCAAAGACCACATATTCTGCAGCGCGGCCGCCCAGCAGGGTACGCAGCTCCACCAGAAGCTCATCTTTGGAATTGAGGTATTTTTCTTCTTCCGGTGTTTGCATTGTATAACCGAGCGCGCCGGAGGTATGGGGGACAATGGTGATTTTGGAAACCGGCTGCGAGTGCTTTTGCAGTGCAGCGACCAACGCATGGCCAACCTCATGATAGGAGACAATGCGCTTTTCCATATCGGTCAGCACGGTGCCCTTCTTTTCCGTGCCGGCGATGACAACTTCAAAAGAGACCAGCAGGTCCTCCTGATTGACAGCTTTACGGCCATGCCGGACTGCTCGCAGGGCAGCCTCATTTACCAGATTGGCAAGATCCGCGCCAACAGCGCCGGCGGTTGCCTGCGCAATTTTGTTGAGATCCACATCCTCAGCCAGCTTGATGTTCCGGGTGTGGACGCGTAGCGTCTGGTAGCGGCCTGCAAGGTTTGGACGATCGACAATGATACGGCGGTCGAACCGGCCTGCACGCAGCAATGCCTTGTCCAGAATTTCCGGTCGGTTCGTCGCGGCGAGAATCACAACGCCCTTTGAAGAATCAAAACCGTCAATTTCAGAGAGCAGCTGATTGAGCGTCTGTTCCCGTTCATCATTTCCGCCGAATTTAGAATCACGGCTTTTGCCGATGGCGTCAATTTCATCAATGAAGATGATGGCAGGTGCTTGCTTGGCAGCCTGCTGGAACAAATCACGGACACGGCTTGCACCGACACCGACAAACATTTCTACAAAGTCAGAACCGGCAATGGAGAAAAAAGGAACATTGGCTTCGCCTGCAACTGCCTTGGCCAGCAGTGTTTTACCGGTGCCGGGGGAGCCAACCAGCAATGCGCCCTTGGGAAGTTTTGCGCCGATTGCGGCGTATTTGTCAGGATTATGAAGGAAATCAATGATTTCTTCCAGTGCTTCCTTTGCCTCGTCCTGGCCGGCGACATCAGCAAAAGTGACACCGGTTTGCTTTTCCATATAGACTTTGGCCTTGCTCTGGCCGATGCCCATGATGCCGCCGCCACCGCCCATGTGCTTGCTCAAATTGCGCATCAGCAGCGAGAAGATCAGATACATAATCGCGATCGGCAGAATCCAGGAAACGATAAAGCTGAGAATCGGATTTGGTGTCTCGACAATTTTTCCTTCGTATTCCACGCCCTTGGCATCCAGCGCTTTCGTCAGATCAGAGAGTTCCAAATTCGGAATCAGGGCAGTGTAGAGAATTTCCTGCTCTGCAGCTGGTTTGCTGGCCTCACGCTTGGAGAGAATCAGGACGCGGTCAGACTGAAACTGTACGGAATCCAACTCGTCGTTCTCCATCATTGTTAAAAACTCGGTATAGGTAATGGGAGACATCGATGCAGTTGTCAATGCGCTGTAGACATAGTTGAAAAGCATTGTGATGAGCAGTGCAATCACAACAAGCGGCAGGTACTGCCTGCCAGGGCGTTTCTCGTCGTTATTTTGGTTATTATCAGGTTTTTGTCCGTTCAAGAAACGGCCTCCTTTCTATTATAAGTGTTAGAAAAATAGTGCTATATTTTGTGTCCAATATAGCATAGAATGCAAAATGTCGCAACAAAGCAAAATGAATTTTCTGTAAATTCGGGTTGAGACACATTATATATGATGCTATAATAGAACAATCCTATGATTCAAAAATAATACAAAGATAAAGTTGGAGAACAGAATATGAACGATTACAAAAGTGACCGTGCCGGACGCGAGGAAAATGAGAGCCGCAGCGACTTGATCGAGGGCCGCAATGCAATTCTGGAAGCGATTCGCGCTGGCCGTACAATTGATAAAGTCTATGTGGCTGCAGGCAGCACGGACCGGGCGCTCGACCGCATTGCGGCGATGGCAAAACAGGCTGGCGCCGTGGTGGTTTCGGTTGATCGCCGAAAGCTGGACACCATGAGTGCGACGGGCGCACATCAGGGCGTGATTGCAGCGGTTGCTGCCCATACTTACTGCAGTATTGACGACATCTTGAATGCAGCAGCTGCAAAGGGTGAGGCGCCGCTGTTGGTGCTTTGTGATGAACTGGCGGATCCCCATAATTTGGGCGCAATTATCCGTACAGCAGAGTGCGCAGGTGCGCATGGTGTTGTGATTACCAAACGCCGCAGCGTCGGCTTGACGGCGGTGGTGGATAAAGCGGCAGCTGGTGCATTGGAGTATATGCCGATTGCACGGGTGACAAACCTGACACAGGCAATTCAAGAGCTGAAAAAGCGTGGCGTCTGGGTTTATGGCGCTGCAATGGAAGGGCAGACCAGCTTGTATCAGGCAGATCTGCGGGATGCGGCAGCGATTGTCATCGGTTCTGAGGGATTTGGTATGAGCCGGTTGGTAGAAGAACAATGTGATGTGAAAGTGCGGATTCCAATGCATGGACATATCACTTCGTTGAATGCGTCGGCCGCAGCTGCAATTATGCTCTATGAAGCGGTCCGCCAGCGGAAAAAATGATGGTTTAGGAGAACATGGCATGAAACCTGATTCCGGGAAACAGGAACAACTGAATCAGACACCAGAGGAGGAAACCTATTCTCTGGAAGATATTATGCGTGAATTTGGCGGTTGGAGCAAGCAGCCGAAGGAAAAACCTGCGGCAGAGGCAGAAACAGCGGACGAAGTGCAGACGACACCGGAAGAACCGGAAACACATCAGACGCCAGAAGTGCCGGAAGAATCCGAGGAGTCGGAGACGGCGTCGGAACCACCGGAAGAGCCGAAAGCGGAGAAACCGCATTTTGTCATCATTGATCAGACAGAGCAAATTTCGGCTCCGCCGAAGCAAGCGGAAAAGGTGTGGACTTATGAGGAGCCTGCAGCGCCAGATACACCGAAAATTCAGGCAGTAGTACAGCCGGAACAGAAGCCGAAAAAACAAAAGCGGCCGCCCAGGGTGAAACGGCCGGCGGCGGAAAAGCCCCAGCGGTCGCCGGAGGAAGCAATGCGGGGCTACGCTACGGCAGCTGGGGCGGCAAAGCTGCGACTGCTGCTTCTGTTGCTGCTGTTTTTGGCTGGTACAGGCGTTTCACTGATGGAGCGATTCTCGGCGCTTGCAATTCCGGGATTGTCTGCTTACGCCATGCGATTCTGGCTGCTGGCTGCCTTGACGGCAGTTTCTGCATTGGTGGCCATTGATGTGCTGCTCCGGGGCGGAAAAGCGGTTGCGCGGCGAGAGTTCCTGCTGGAAACTTATCTTCTGCTGATGCTGCTGGTATGCTGTGGTGAAAGCATAGGTGCTTATCGCACCGAGAGAATGCCGCTGTTTGTATTGGTGCAGCTGGCACTTCTGGTAGCCGTTTGGTCTGAGCAAAACCGGCAGATTGGTTGCTATCGAACACTTAAAACGGTAACCGGCAGAAAAACAGCCGGGCGGCGCATCAGTGCGGCGGCGAACGCATGGGAAAATAAAACCTGTATTTATTATCGGGAGAAAACAGATCAGTTTCTGCCTTCCTGTTTGGATGAGACGGACAGCGGAACAAAGATCATGCAGGGATATGCTGCCGTGGTAGTGCTGGTCACGCTTCTGTTTGCAGTACTGACACATTTTATGGCGGGAAGAAGCTTGATGTGGTCGTGGGCCATTATGCTCTGCGGTGCATTTCCGCTGGCAGCACTTTACTGTTATGCACGGCCTTTTGCAGTCTTGTCCAGGAGAATGCAGCACAGCGGCGCAGCATTTTATGGTTGGCCAGGTGCAAAGGCGCTTTCCGGCGAAGCAGGGCTTGTGATTCAGGATACGGATTTATTTCCGCAGGGCAGTATTTCACTCAATGGCCTGAAGGTTTACCATGATTTTCGCGTGGATCAGATGGTGAGCTATGCAGCAACGGCAGTTGTTGCTTCTGGCAGCGGATTATCGGTGCTGTTTGACACGCTGCTGCAGGAGCAGGGTGGACATCTGATGCCAATCGAGAATTTTCGAACTTATGAGGGTGGCGGCGTTGGCGCAGAGATCCATGGTGATGTAGTGCTGGTTGGCTCCCTTAGTTTTATGCATCTGATGGGAATTCATCTGCCGGAGGGAACCAATATTAAACAAGCGGTCTATGTATCGGTGAACAGTGTATTGGCTGGTGTAGTTGCAATCAATTATAATCCAGCTGTTTCTGTCGGTGGTGCACTGCAGGCGTTGGTGCGCAGCCAGAATCTGGATCCGATCTTTGCATTGCGGGACTTTGTGATAACTCCGGTGATGGTACACCACAAATTCAAGGTACCGGCAGAGCGCCTGGAATTTCCCAACATGAATACCCGCACTACACTGACCGAGCTTGGCGCGCAGTCACGCGAGATGGATACGGACGGTGCATTTTTGATGCGTGACAGCTTTGCGGCTTATGTGGATGCCGTGTTGGGTGCCAGAAATCTGGTCTCAGTCGTCCGGGTTGGTACGGTAGTCAATCTGATTTGTGGAATTCTGGGCTTGGCACTGATGGCCTTTTTGGCCTGGTCTGGTGCGGTTATCGTTGCGACGGCGACAAATCTTTTGCTCTTTGCTTTGATCTGGATGATCCCGTCTTTTCTTGTCACAACTTGGGCAGGTAGATATTGATTGTGAAAAAAGTATAGTTTTTGCAATATTTTCATTGAATGTTTGTGCAAAATCGTGTATACTGAATCCATGCCTGTAAAGCACAGGTAAGCCGGCGTAACCTGTTGCGTGCCGGCAGGAAAGGGGATAACAACGATGCCTTATTCAGTACAAAACATTCGCAATGTCTGCTTGCTGGGCCACAGCGGCAATGGTAAGACCTCTCTGGTCGAAAGCTTTCTGTATATGACGGGCAAATTGGTTCGTCTCGGCAGACCTGTCGACGGGAATACCGTTTCCGATTTTGACCCGGAGGAGATCAAACGCCAGATTTCGCTTTATACGGCGGTTGCGCCGGTGGAATATAACGGCTGTAAGATCAATGTTCTGGACACCCCAGGTAACTTCGATTTTGCCGGTGAAGTGCTGGAAGCGCTTCGCGTGGTAGATCTTGGCGTCATTGTCTGCGAGGCGAAAGGCGGCGGACTTTCCGTCGGCACCGAGCGGGCTTGGAACTATCTGGAAGAGCGTAAGATGCCCCGGATGATTTTTATCTCGAAAACAGATGAGGAGAACGGTGACTATAACGGCGCGTTTAACGATCTGCGTGAGAACTTCGGCAAAAATATTGCACCGGTTACATCCCCAATTTGGGATGAAAATAAGAAAGTTGTTGGCATCATTGATGTCGTGAATAAGCGCGCATACGAAGTGAAAAATGGTGAGCGCAGCGAAATTCCAATTCCGGAGAATAAAAAGCCGGTTGTCAAGGAACTGTATGACGCACTGATGGAATCCGTTGCGGAAACAAGCGAAGAATTCATGGAGAAATACTTCGCGGGTGAAGAGTTTACCTATGCGGAAGTTCTCAAGGGCTTGCGGCAGGGCGTTCGCGAGGGAACTCTGGTTCCGGTGCTGTTTGGCAGCGCAATTGACGGATTGGGTGTTTTGACCCTGTTGGATACGCTGATTGAGTTGGCGCCGAATCCGGTGGAAGCAATTCCGGAAATTGGTGTAAACGAGGACGGCGAACCGGTTGAATATGTGGTTGCGCCAGGCGCATTGCCTGCTGCATTTGTTTTTAAGACCATGTCGGATCAGTATGGTAAATACTCTTTTGTCAAGGTCCTCTCCGGCAGTATTCGGCCGGATATGTCGCTTTATAATGCGACAACCGGTGCAACGGAGAAACTTGGCCGGATGTACATCATGCGCGGAAAGAAGAGCGAAGAGGTCAAAGAGTTGACCTGCGGCGACATCGGCGCGATTACAAAGATGGAAAAGCTGAAGACCGGCGACACGCTCTGCGATCCAGGCTATATTATTAAGTTGGAGGGTTTTGGGTTTGCACCGCCGACTTATGCGAAGGCGATTTCGCCAAAGACGCGGGGACAGGACGACAAAGTCGCAGGCGGCTTGGCACGCCTGAATGAAGAAGATCCGACCTTTACAGTTGTCAATAATGCAGAAACACACCAGATGGTTGTGACAACGGCGGGCGACATTCAGATGGATGTTTTGGTGTCCAAACTCCGCAATCGCTTTAATGTTGAGACAGAGTTGGCGGAGCCGCGCGTTGCTTACCGCGAAAAGATTCGCAAAAAGGTTAAGGTACAGGGGCGGCATAAAAAGCAGACGGGTGGCAGCGGCCAGTTTGGCGATGTCTGGATTGAGTTCGAGCCGGGCGAGAGCGAGACCATGGAATTCTGCGAAAATGTCTTTGGCGGCAGTGTGCCGAAGAATTTCTTCCCGGCCGTGGAAAAAGGTCTGCGGGAAGCATGTGTGAAGGGGCCGCTGGCTGGGTACCCGGTTGTTTACCTGAAGTGTACCTTGGTGGATGGTTCTTATCATCCGGTGGACTCTTCAGAAATTGCATTTAAGACGGCGGCGCAGCTTGCCTATAAGGCTGGTATGCCAGAGGCAAGCCCGGTTCTATTGGAGCCGATTGGTACGCTGAAAGTTGTAATTCCAGACGCGAACCTGGGTGATATTATGGGTGACTTGAATAAACGGCGCGGTCGTGTGCTTGGTATGAACCCGATTCGGGCAGGGTATCAAGAGGTTGAGGCAGAGGTGCCGATGGCAGAAATGATGAGTTATTCCATTGATCTGCGCTCTATGACCCAGAGCCGTGGCCAGTACACTTTAGAATTTGCGCGCTATGAGGAAGCGCCCATGGTTGTTCAGCAAAAGATTATTGCGGAAGCGGCCAAAACAAGCGAATAAAGAAGATCAATCATGCGTCATCCTAAAAAAGAATGACGCATGATTTTTTGTTTTTTTCGGTGGAATATTGATGGCAAGATAACAGTTAAAATAAAGCATTTCCGGATACAAAGAAGAAATTTGGAGGCAGTGATAAAGCCCGGAGTGTGTTAAACGGCACGCTTCGGGCTTTACATTCACCATATATCATTGTATTGAAAGAAGATTAGTCGTTCTGTTGACTTTTCAAAAAACGGATGAATTTCTCTGCGTAAGCTTTATTTTCTTCATTGAGGGCATCCCAAGCCAGTAAATGCCGTTTCTGCGTTTCTGTCAGTGTTGCAGCAGTTTCATCTTCTGCAAAAAATTGTGACAGAGAGATTTCAAATCCATCACATAGCTTTTCCAAAGTGGGAACAGACGGAATGGTACCCTTATTCATCATAGCGTTCAAGGTGGAATAGGTAACGCCGTTTTCCTTTGCCAGCCGGTAATAAGTCCAAGAATAGGCTGTGCACAAATCCCTGATCCGCTGAACAACATCCATGCCGGGCAAAATCACATCGGCTCCCTTCCAATAAAATTGAATATATTTTACCCGGTAAGCTGTGGTTTCGTTAGATGAATAATTTCGACATAATATATTGAAAATATAACGAAATTACGATGTTTTTTAAAATAATAGGAGTCCAATGGGAGGGCATTATGAAGTTTACAGTATGGCATGAATTTCAGCCGGTAGTTGCTAAGACGAAAAGTGAGTTGACCAGTGCGCTCACTTCGGAGTGCGCGGTTATTATCTATGCTGGGGATGAACTCGGCGAAATGGGCAAGAAACACACCACTTGCATAGGGTTTGTGAACCGCAAGGAGTATAATATCAAGAATGACTGGATTGCCTATAAAGATGCGATTATCAAGCTTACGCCGGAACATAGGTGCCCTGTCTGCAGGCAGAGGGTAGAGAAAGATATGTTATTTGCAATGTGCAAAAATTGTGGGTCGATCTATTCCTTTATGACCCCGGTTAATAAGGCGCGTTTGGACAAGATGTAAGAAGCCAAAATGCAGACATAAAATATGGAAAAACGCCTGTTAAGTTATGCTACTTAACAGGCGTTAAAATTTATATATTTATTCGGTGCAATAGGCAGCGCGGCCTTCCTGGAATAAATTGCGGCCGGTACTGTCAATTGCGACAACGACTGGAAGATTTTCTACGGTGAAACGCTTTACCGATTCACAGCCGAGATCAAAAAATGCAATTTCTTCGGCCTCTTTTACACAGCCAGCTATCAGGGCGCCTGCGCCGCCGACGGCGCAGAGATAAATGGCATGATTGCGAATGATTGCATCGATTACGGCTTGGCTGCGTTCCCCTTTGCCGATCATGGCGGTGAGACCGAGATCCAACAGCCGTGGTGCATAAGGATCCATCCGGCCAGATGTGGTAGGGCCACAGGAACCGACTGCCATACCCTGCTGTGCAGGGGTTGGTCCGGCGTAATAAATCACGGCGCCTTTCAGCGCGTAGGGAAGTGCGCCACCTTGATCGAGAAGCTGAAAAATACGCTTATGGGCAGCATCGCGGGAGGTGTAAACGGTACCGCTCAGTAGTACACGGTCACCTGCCTGCAGTGTTTGAATCATAGCGGGCAGTTCATCGGTGTGAATATGATATTCTGCCATAATTTCAGGCCTCCTCGTCTGCAGTGGGAATTGCCGCAATGCTGCCGTTAAGTGTCTGCAGCTTCTCAGTCGCCTGTTCATAAATCAGTCCGATTTCAGCTAAAGATTCCTGCAGCCGCTCATATGCTGCATGCAGATCCTCACAGAGCGCATTTGCCTCGCTTCCGGAGACTTGAATACGGTCGAGTGCTTCCGAAAATACAGCATCCATCTGCTGATTCAACCGGTCAGCGCGGGCCTTCGCTTCCCGCTCAACTGCCTCGGCCCGGCGGTAAGCCGTGAGCTCCATGGCGTTAAGCTCCGCGGTATCCTCCTGCAGAGCAGCTTCTTCCGGCACAGTAGGGGTATCTGCTTCACAGGAATTCAGATCGGCATCCGGTGCAGCTGAGGGTTCCTGTGCCTCAATGGCCTGCTGATATTGAGAGAGCTGCGTTTTTAATGTGGCGTTTTCCTCCCGCAGCTTTTTCAGTTCTGCAGCGTTTTTCAGACTGATGGATTCAATATAGGTCACGACATCCATACGGTTAAAGCCGCCGATTGCCGAACGAAATTTTGGAAGGCTGGTGTTTTCCATGGAAGACCCTCGCAATCTGTTGAAATTATAAAATAATTGTACCATATCGCAGAATTAAAAACAATATGATCGACTTCAGATTCCTTGTTCCGGAAAGAAAAATCGGCAAGAACCGTGCAAAAAGAAACTTGGTATGGTATACTGAAAACCATGCCGGGTGAGACAGACGGTAGAAGTGATAATTGCCAATGAGGATTCAAAAGCATGATTGTATTTGACCTGGAGTGGAATAACGGCTGCTATGACGAGATTGCACTCAATGAAATTTTACAGATTGGCGCTGTGCGGGTAGATCCGCAGCAAGGCGTTGTGACAGATACCTTTTGCGCATATATCCGTCCGCGGGTACACCCACGGTATTCTCCGGCTGCAAAGCTGCTGCCGGAGCTGGCTGCTTATGAAGCGTCGGATTTGGATTTCAAGACAGCGGCGGAGCAATTCCTTACATGGAGCGGGGACGAGCCATTTGCGGCTTGGGGTGCTTCAGATTATCTGGTATTGCTGGAAAATTTTGAATACTGGAAGATGCAGGTTACGGCGCGGGATTGCATTACAGACCTGCAAACAGCGTTTGCCGCGACGCTGGGCGTAAATGCGCAGATTGCGCTGCACAAAGCAGCGACTTATTGCGGCCTGCCGACGCCGTTCGATTTTCACAATGCGTTGAATGACGCGGCCTATGCGGCATTCCTGCTGCCATTTATCAATGCGCAGCAGCTGGCGGCAGCCGTTTGTAATCCGGCGGAATTTCCGCGGAGTCGACGCCAACTGACAGCGAATCTGCCAAAGCGGAAAGGCGGATGGCGTGGGCCGTTTGAAAAAACAGAGGAGGTACTCAATAATCGTGGGGTGCGCCTTGCACAGTGTCCGGCTTGCGGCAGAAAAATGCGCGTAAATTGCTGGTATTCCAAAAGAAAAGGCCTGTTTTACAGTAAAAGCGCTTGTCCGGAGCATGGTATGGTTATTTTGCGGTTGGAAACAGCATTGGATAAAGTAAACCGTTACTGGGCGGCAACGGAACAGGTGAAACCGGACGAGAGAGGCTGCGCGCTGCTGCGCGGCGCGATGGCAGGAAAAACTTTCCAATGTGCCAAACGCAAGCGGTCCGGAACTCAAAATCAACGGAGAATTTATCGAGTTGCAGCGGCAAAATGCGCGGCGACCGAATGTGGAGGCATTTAAGATGGAATATAACAAGCGAATTGCAGATATGGTGGCGGGCGACAGCGTAGAGGGATTCTACATTTTGAAAGGTGTGTACCCGAAGACCTCTGCAAACGGAAAGCCGTTTTTGAGCGCTACACTTGCGGATCGGGATGGAGAAATTGAGGCAAAGGTTTGGGATTATAGCGGCCCCATTGGCAGTGCAGACGGTGGAAAGATTGTGAAAGTACGCGGATCGGTTTCGGAGTATCGCGGTGCCCTGCAAATGATTGTGGAACGGATCCGGCTGCGTGAAACAAATGATGCGGTGGATCTTGCGGCGTTGGTTCCGGTTGCGCCGATTGATTTGGACCGCGCCTATGCGGAGATTGAAGCGCTGGTGGCGTCTATGCAGGATCCGGACTATGCGGCGGTCTGCAAAACCATGCTGGAGCGGCATGGAAAGGCGTTTCGAGAAATCCCGGCAGCAAAAAGCGTGCACCACGGTTTTATCGGCGGTTTGTTGATGCACACTGGAAATATGCTGAAATTGGCAGATTTTCTGGCGCGGCAGTATGTGGATACCGTCAATCGGGACTTACTTCTGGCGGGGACGCTGCTGCATGATTTTTCCAAAGCGCGGGAATTCTCATTTTCGGAGTTGGGACTTGTAACAGCCTACTCGGTCAGTGGTCAGCTTCTTGGACACCTGGTAATGGGGGCACAGGAAGTGGCAGAGGTTGCAAAAGAAGTGGAAATTCCAGAGGAAAAATCTGTGCTGCTGCAGCACATGATTTTATCCCACCATGGGCAGCCAGAGTTCGGTGCGGCAGTTGTGCCGATTTGTGCTGAGAGCGAACTGCTCTATCTGATTGATACCATTGACAGCAAGATGGAAATCTATCGTGAGACGCTGGCGGGGCTGCAGCCAGGCGAAGTCAGCAACCGGATTTTTTCCTTGGAAAAGCGCGTTTATCGGCATCACTAAAATTAAAAAAGAAACCGGGCGGCGACAGAAAAGCAGCCCGGTTCTTTTTTACTGGATTCTTCAGAAAGTCTTCATTCATTCTTTCTTACGACTTCAGAAACCTGTGCTATGATAGGTTTATCAATGAGGAGAGAGGTTAAAACTATGTACAATATTCTGGTTTGCGACGATGACAAAGCCATTGTTTCCGCATTGGATATCTATTTGAAAAGTGAAGGCTATCAAACATTTTTAGCCTATAATGGCGCAGAAGCGATGGAGCTGGCACAATCACAAGAGATTCATCTGATCCTGATGGATATTATGATGCCGGAGCTGGATGGTATTCAGGCAACGGCTGCGCTGCGGACAAAGAGCAATGTTCCGATTATTCTGTTGACAGCTAAAAGTGAGGATACGGATAAAATTCTGGGCTTAAATATCGGTGCTGATGATTATATCACGAAGCCGTTTAATCCGATGGAAGTGCTGGCGCGGGTTCGGTCGCAGCTGCGGCGATATACGACGCTGGGTGGGAAAACGGCGGCACAGAACGAGCTGGCGATTGGTCCCATTGCGATGGATGATGTGGAAAAAATTGTGACAGTGGATGGCATACCGGTTGCTTTGACGCCGATCGAGTATGGAATTCTCCATTTGCTTCTGTCTCATCCGGGACAGGTGTTTTCGACTGCGCAGATCTATGAGCGGGTGTGGAACGAGAATTTTTGCGGTGCAGATAATACGGTGGCGGTTCATATCCGGCATCTGCGTGGAAAGATTGAAATCAATCCTGCAGAGCCGCGCTATTTGAAGGTCGTGTGGGGTGTCGGTTATAAGATTGAAAAGGAGCGGGAGAGAGCATGAAAAAGCTTCGGGGAAGCAGCGCTGCACGGTGGATTAGTATTCTGCTGCTGGCAGTCAGTATGTTTGGATTCGTGTTTTGCGGAATGTCTGCATATGAAATTTTAGCTGCCGATGGGTATGGAATATTAGATGCGAGCGCATGGAAGCCGGAAGAATATCTGCAAAGTCGGCACTATACGGATCTTTTGGAAGAATACAAGGCCGGCGTAGTACAGCTGTATGAAATCCATCAGGGGTACTGGAAAACAGATCTTCCGGTTTGGGATCAGCAAAAAATGATTGAGCGTCTGGAAGCATTTCAGGATCCGGAATCGACGAATTTTCGCTATCGCGTCCTTTATGAGGATGGACGCCTGCGCGACCGTGGAAATTGCAAAATGAGCGAAAATTTTGAGCAGGATGTTTCTGAGAGTGTTTATACCACACTTTATCTGCATGAAAGAGATGGGGAGTTTTATTTCAGTGATGTGATAGATGATGGGGAAAGTACGGTTCTGGATACGGTAGTATTCAACTATGGTATCTTGACCGATCTGCCGATTCACGATGATTTTTGGCAGGCGAACCAAACATATATCAAAGAGATCAACGCGCTGCGACCTTTGCTTGTGGCCACGGCTGCGTTGGCGGTGGTAATGGTATTGCTGCTGAGCTTTCTGCTTTGGTGCGCGGGACATCGCGGCGACGAAATTTATCTGACAAAGCTGGATGGAGTTTGGCTGGAACTGCTGTTGACAATTACATTTTTTGTAGAATACATTCTACTATCCATTTTCGTAGAGCATACCGTCTATTGGTGGCAAAACAAGCTGCTGGGACTTGTCTTAATCAGTAGTACGAGCGCGGTGATGCTGTTGCTGGGACTCCCTTTGCTGGTGACAACAGTAGTGCGGCTGAAGACGCATACCTTTTGGCGGACAACGCTGCTCTACCAGTTGGCTGCACTTTGTGCAAAAGGCGCGCGTTCTGGTATGGCGTTCTGCAGGGAACATCTGGCGTTGGTTGTGCGAGTCGCGCTACTGTGGTTTGGCTATGATATTCTGGTTTGCATGATTGTAACGGGACTCTGGAGTGGAGATTCCTGTATGGTACTGACATTACTGAACCTGCTGCTGTGCGGTGCGTGTTGCTATTGGGCAGCTTGTTTTGCACGCGTCCGCGCCGGTGCAGAAAAAATTGCGTCTGGGAGTACGGAATACCAGATCGATTTGGCAGTTTTGCCGCCAGATCTGAAAAAGCATGCAGATCAGCTCAATCATATTTCCAATGGAATCAACGCTGCAGTGGAAGCGCGGATGCGGAGCGAGCGGTTTCGCTCGGAGCTGATTACCAATGTCTCACATGATTTGAAGAC
>CAKTFW010000013.1 GCA_934561175.1 uncultured Oscillospiraceae bacterium | reverse complement strand
TAGTAATGTTGCAGCAGGCGATTTTCGCAACTGCGTATCGCCGGTTCCTCTACGCCATTTTTACGCCATTTCTGCGTGGAGATGCGTAGGGTAATAGGAACATATATGTTTTGACTTCATCCGAAAATACCTGTCCTATCAAGCTTTATCGGCATTTGTGCGTTTGCGGAGAATTATAGAAACAGGCTCGCTTTCGACGATACCCAATTTCATCGATTCTTCTTCTCCTTTATTTTCAGGAAGAAAAGTGCGATTTTCATTTTAGAACCTGTTTCCTGAACTTTTCTTCAATATTACTTTATGTGCTCGATTTATACGATAAAACACATTATATCGCAAGAATATACAAAAACGCAATTATTCTCTCCGGTTTTTGTGGAGTGCTTCCAGCGACAGTTCTCCGGCAAGACGATAGAGCGCGTCGGCGAGAACCTGCTCCGGCGTACGGCTGGCAGCTTGTGCGATGGACTCATAAAATTGGGCGGCTTCCGGCGGAAGCGTGATGCGATAGACCATGGAGCAGCCTCCTTCCTTAGATGGTGATTTCGAGTGCGCGCGCCGGGGTATTGGCATAGCTGACCCGGATACAGTACAGGCGATCCGGCTCTAAGGGACCAAATTGAAAAGCGCCATCCTCATCTGAAAAGGCCTGCTGTAAAATTTGCTGAGGATCGGTGTCGTACAAAAGCAGTAGTGCGCCGGAGAGTGGGGTCCCGTCCACTGCACGGACAGTGCCGGCAATCGCACTGCGATGCTCCTCCGAGATGGTTAACGCGGTTTCAACGCGCTCGCCGGAAACAGCTTTGATAAAAAACTTCAGACAACTGCTCATAATCGGATTCTCCTTTTATCGAAACGGTAATTCATCCTATGCATGGGATTGACAGCTGTGATAAAATAAAGTAGTCTTATTCAGAAGATGAAGTACGCGCCGAAAGGATTGAGATAACGGTGGCAAAAGAAAAAAATGTGGAGCATATTACCGACATGGAGGTCGATTTTGCCCAGTGGTTTACAGATGTTGTGACCAAGGCGGAGTTGATTGATTATTCCGGCGTGAAAGGAATGTATATCCTGCGCCCATACGGCTACGCGATCTGGGAGAATATTCAGTCGATTTTGGACAAAAAGTTCAAAGATCTGGGCCATGAAAATGTTTCAATGCCGATGCTGATTCCGGAAAGTCTGCTGCAGAAAGAAAAAGATCATGTAGAGGGCTTTGCCCCGGAGTGCGCATGGGTGACGCTGGGCGGCAGCGAAAAGCTGGAAGAACGGCTGTGTGTTCGCCCAACTTCGGAGACATTGTTCTGTGACCATTGGAGCCATGTGGTGCACTCCTGGCGGGATTTGCCGAAAAAATATAACCAGTGGTGCAGCGTAATGCGCTGGGAAAAAACCACCCGCCCATTCCTGCGTGGCCGTGAGTTCCTCTGGCAGGAAGGCCACACGATCCATGCCACGGCAGAGGAAGCAATCGCGGAGACAAAGCAGATGCTGGAAGTTTATGCAGACTGCTGCGAAAACTATCTGGCGATGCCAGTTATCCGTGGTGTGAAAACAGACAAGGAAAAGTTTGCGGGCGCGGAAGATACCTACACGGTTGAATGTATGATGCACGACCACAAGGCGCTGCAGTCCGGTACCTCTCACTACTTCGGCAACGGCTTTGCCAAGGCGTTTAATATTAATTTTACCGATAAGGACAATACGCAGCAAAATCCCTATGAGACTTCGTGGGGACTGTCTACGCGGATCATCGGCGGCATTATTATGACGCATGGTGATAATAACGGTTTGGTCCTGCCACCGAAGGTGGCGCCGGTTCAGGTTGTGGTGATTCCGATTGCGGCACACAAAGCTGGTGTGTTGGAAAAGGCGGAGGAGCTTACACAAACGCTGAAGGCTGCTGGTTTGCGGGTAAAGCTGGACGATTCTGAACAGAGTCCGGGCTGGAAATTTGCACAGTATGAAATGAAAGGCGTTCCGCTGCGATTGGAAGTTGGTCCGAAGGATATTGAGAATGGACAGTGCGTTCTGGTTCGCCGGAATGATGGCGAAAAAGTACCAACACCCTTGGCGGATGTTGCAGCTGCTGCGCAGGCGCAGCTGGATGCGGTACAGGATGGGATGTACCAGAAAGCACTGAAGAATCTTCAGGATCACTCGTTTGCGGCGTATTCACTAGAAGAAGCGAAGCAAATCCAGGAGGAGAAGGGCGGCTTCATCAAGACGATGTGGTGCGGCGAGCTGGATTGTGAGCTTAAAATGAAGGAAGAGGCGGGAATGTCTTCACGCTGCATTCCGTTTGCGCAGGAGCATTTAGGCGATACCTGCCCCATTTGTGGAAAACCGGCAAAGAAAATGATTTATTGGGGCGTCGCATACTAAAAAGATTCGTACAATTAGATATAGTGAAAAAGGGCGGCGGAACACCATGCGTTCCGCCGCCCTTTTTTACGATTGGAGATTGCATTATGCACGAATCTATGCTATGATCAAAATGTTAAATAAATATTAAATCATGAAATAAGGGGGAGCGACAATGCGCGCGGTATTCAAGACGGCGCCGACAGAAGGCGCGGAATTGCGAACAATCGAACGACCCGAAGTGACAGAAGGGCATCTGCTGGTACGCGTGCTTGCGACGGCACTTTGCCATTCGGACCTGGATGTTTATCACTACACGCCATCTGTTGCTGCGCAAAAATTGAAGATGCCGTGGATTATGGGGCATGAATTTTTCGGTGAAGTGGTAGCGGTGGGAATGGGCGTTTCTGGTTTCACGGCAGGTGATCGCATTTCCAGCGACAGTCATGTACCATGCGGCTATTGCCATACCTGCATTACCGGAAATCCACACATCTGCGACAATGCGATGCTGGTATTGGGACGCACGCATCCCGGCTGCTTTGCGGAATATATCAATCTTCCAGCGGTGGCTGCTGTGAAAATGCCGCAGGACACGGAACCGGAATGCGGCGCACTGATGGAGCCATTTGGTGTAGCGGTTCATGCGGTACAGCAGGCAGAGGCGGCGGGGAAAACACTGATGATTGTAGGGCTTGGTACCATTGGCATGATGGCACTAGCGGTTGCGCGAAATCTGGGAGTAACGCGGCTGATAGCGGTCAGCACGGACGACACAAAGCTGCGGATGGCCAAGGAATTGGGCGCAGACTATGGCATTAACAGCAAGAGGCAGGATGTACTGGCGGAAGTGCAAAATATGACAGATGGACACGGTGTGGATCGTGTGCTTGAAATGACGGGGGTGGTGCGTTTCTTGAATCTTGGAATTGATGCGCTGGCGCCGGCTGGCCGGTTGGTCTGCGTGGGAAATTATAATGAGGATGTTGTAATCCCGAATTATTCCTACCGCGTCATGAATAAAGAATTGACAATTACCGGGATTTTTGGACGAAGAATGTTTGAGACCTGGGAACTTGCAAAAGAGCTGGTGGCAAGTGGGAAGGTGGATCTACGCCGGTTTGTTGGTGCGGTAATGCCATTGGAAGAATTTGAACGCGGCGTACAGATGGCCCCTAGAACCTTTGGAAGAATTGTTTATTCCCCGTGATGGAATTTGAGGAACGCTGCCATATCTGTCATATGGCGGTATGACAAGCAGTAATACTGCGCCAGACTTCCTGCAGAAACTATGAAATATTTCAAAATCCCCCTTGACAGGAGGCGGGATCTCTTGTATTATAATCAAGCGCGTTCTCTGGGAGAGCTGCGCCTATTGCGATGAACCGGGAGATTGCGGCGAGAGCCGGTAACTTGCGGGGAGTATGTCCGGCAGTACCACGGTACTGCAGAATCGGGCGGCTGTGAAATGCTGTTCGCCGCGTAGATCGCTGCGGCAGGCAAAACGGCCGGAGTTGTCCGGCCTTTTTCCATGTGCGCAGAATGATACGCACGGATGCGCGTACAGCCTTTCAGCCGTACCCAGAACCATGTACTGAGTACGAATCAAGGAGGAAACAATCACCATGGCACAGAAAGAAATGATCCGCATCCGCCTGAAGGCCTATGATCACCAGCTGATCGACCAGAGTGCGGAGAAAATCGTCGAGACTGCGAAGCGCAACGGCGCTACCGTGTCCGGCCCGATCCCCCTGCCGACCAAGAAAGAGGTCGTTACCATCCTGCGCGCTGTTCATAAATATAAGGATAGCCGCGAACAGTTTGAGCGCCGCACACACAAGCGCCTGATCGATGTGCTGAATCCCAACCAGAAGGTTGTGGAAGCACTGATGAGCATGGAACTGCCGGCTGGCGTTGAAATCGAAGTCAAGCTGTAATTCTCATTCGTTAGCACCCTGTGCCCGCCAACTTGCGAGGCGGGCGGGTCATGTCGGCAAACCAATACCGAACCCAACACGGCATGTTTCCCGACCAATAGCCTATAAGGAGGAACCATACAATGGAAAAAGCCATCATCGGCAAAAAAGTGGGTATGACCCAGATCTTTGATGCAGACGGCCATATGCTTCCGGTTACGGTCATTGAGGCCGGCCCCTGCGTGGTTGTTCAGAAGAAGACCGAAGAAAAAGACGGGTATACCTCTGTTCAGCTGGGTTTTGAGGATGTCAAAGAATCCAAGCTGACCAAACCGGAGCTGGGCCATTTGAAGAAGGCTGGCACCGGCATGAAGAAGTATCTGAAAGAGTTCCGCCTTGAAAAAGCTGCTGACATGAATGTCGGCGACGAGATCAAGGCAGACACCTTTGCGGCTGGCGACAAAGTTGATGTCACTGGTATCAGCAAGGGCCATGGTTATCAGGGACCTGTGAAGCGCCACGGCGCACAGCGCACCCCGATGACGCACGGCGGCGGCCCGGTTCATCGCCAGGCTGGCTCTATGGGCTCGTCCTCTGATCCGAGCCGGATCTTCAAGGGCCACATCGGCGCAGGCCAGATGGGCGTTGAGCAGGTCACGGTTCAGAATCTGGATGTTGTCAAAGTTGATCCGGAACTGAACATGATCGTTGTCCGCGGCGCGATTCCGGGCCCGAAGGGCGGCTTTGTATGCATTAAGAGCACCACAAAGGTCAACCGCATTAAGAACACGGATACCACAATCAGCAACAACCCGCAGAAGGCTTCTGGCCGTAACCCGCAGAAGGCTTCCGCCCGTAACAAGTAAGGAAAGGAGAGTTTGAATCATGCCTAAGGCTACTGTATACAACATGGCAGGTGAGCAGGTCGGCGAGATCGAGCTTTCCGAGGCCATCTTCGGCGTTGAGCCCAACGAATCCGTTGTGCATGACGCTGTTAAGAATCATCTGGCGAACTGCCGCCAGGGCACACAGAGCACGCTGACTCGTGCTGAGGTTTCTGGCGGCGGCCGCAAGCCGTGGCGCCAGAAGGGCACTGGTCATGCGCGTCAGGGTTCTACCCGCGCTCCGCAGTGGACGCATGGCGGTATTGTCTTTGCTCCGAAGCCCCGCGATTACAGCTACACCCTCAATAAGAAGGTGAAGCGCCTGGCACTGAAGAGCGCACTGAGCGCCAAGGCAAACGCTGGCGAGATCGTTGTGATCGACGATCTGAAGATGGAACAGATCAAGACGAAGGACTTCAAGAACTTCCTGGGCGCTGTTAAGTGCGACGGAAAGACGATGGTCGTGACCGCTGAGCCGGATCAGATCATTGTCAAGAGTGCGCGTAATCTGCCGGGCGTTTTGACGACCTTCGCCAACCTGATCAATGTCTACGACATTCTGAACTGCAAGAACCTTGTTGTTGACAAGGCAGCTCTTTCCAAGATTGAGGAGGTGTTCGCATAATGGCTACCGCATACGATATCGTGATTAAGCCCATTATCACCGAGCAGTCCATGGAAGAAGCCGACGAAAAGAAGTATGTTTTCGAGGTTGCGAAGGACGCAAACAAGGTGGAAATCGCCAAGGCTGTTGAAGAGATCTTCGATGTGAAGGTTGCAAAGGTCAACACCCTGAATATGCAGGGCAAGCAGAAGCGCACCGGCCGTTACCCGCTGGGCCGCCGCGCCAGCTGGAAAAAAGCGATCGTGAAGCTGACGGACGATTCTAAGACCATTGAGTTCTTCGAAGGCGTCGTTTGATCGGAAAGTAAGGAGTGTAACGCAAAATGGCGATTAAAACTTTTAAGCCTTATACGCCGTCCCGCAGAAACATGACTGTTTCCGGTTTTGAGGGCGTTGATAAGAAGGCAAAGCCGGAGCGCAGCCTGCTTGAGCCTGCTAAGAAAAATGCGGGCCGTAACAGCTATGGCCGCATCACCGTCCGCCATCGCGGCGGCGGCAACAAGCGCAAGTACCGCGTGATTGATTTCAAGCGCGACAAGGTCGATATGCCGGCCACTGTCCTCCGCCTGGAGTACGATCCGAACCGTTCCGCATATATCGCACTGATTAAATATGAGGATGGCACGCTGGCTTACATTCTGGCCCCGGTTGGCCTTGCGGCTGGCAGCGTTGTTGTCTCTTCTGAGAATGCGGATATTAAGCCGGGCAACTGCCTGCCGATTTCTGCAATTCCGGTTGGTACGATTATCCACAATATTGAGCTGAATCCGGGTCGCGGCGCACAGCTGGTTCGCTCTGCTGGCGTTTCCGCACAGCTGATGGCGAAGGACGGCGAGCTTGCACAGGTTCGTCTGCCTTCCGGCGAGACCCGCTATATTCGCATGAATTGCCGTGCCTGCATTGGCCAGGTTGGCAACATTGAACATGAGAATGTCCACATTGGTAAGGCTGGCCGTAAGCGCCACATGGGTTGGCGTCCGACGGTTCGTGGTTCTGTTATGAACCCGAATGACCATCCGCACGGCGGCGGCGAAGGCAAGAGCCCGGTTGGACATCCTGGTCCTATGACCCCGTGGGGCAAGCCTGCGATGGGTCTCAAGACTCGCAAGACGAAGAACAAGACTGAGAAGTTCATCGTCAAGCACAGAAATGCAAAGTAAGGAGGAACGGAAATGAGCAGAAGCATTAAGAAAGGCCCGTTCGCTGCACCGGAGCTTCTGAAGCGCGTCGATGCGATGAACGCCGCGGGCGAGAAGAAAGTGCTGAAGACCTGGTCCAGATCCTCCACCATTTTCCCGTCCTTTGTTGGCCACACTTTCGCGGTTCATGACGGCCGCAAGCATGTGCCCGTCTATGTGACAGAGGACATGGTTGGCCATAAACTGGGCGAGTTCGTCCCCACCAGAACATTCAGAGGTCACTCCGGTAGCAAGACCTCTAACACGAAGTAAGGAGAGGTTGCAGAAATGGAAGCAAAAGCAAAACTGACTTATCTGCGGATCTCTCCCCGCAAGGTGAAGATCTTGTGTGATCTGATCCGCGGCAAGGATGTCAAGACCGCAGCAGCGATTCTTTCTCAGGTTCCCAAGGCTGCTTCTGAGCCGATGCTGAAGGTTCTGAACAGCGCTGTTGCCAATGCTGAGAACAATCATTCGATGGATGTTGATAAGCTCTATGTCTCTTTGGCAGTCGCCGATCCCGGCCCCATTCTAAAGCGGATGCGTCCGCGGGCTCAGGGCAGAGCGTTCCGTATCAACAAGAGAACGACGCATATCACCATTGCAGTGAGCGAGAAAGCGTAAGGAGGCAATTATGGGACAGAAAGTTAATCCCCATGGTCTGCGCGTCGGCGTCATTAAGGACTGGGACTCCCGCTGGTACGCGTCCAACGAGAAGGTCGGCGACCTGATCGTAGAAGACTATAACATTCGGAAATATCTGAAAAAGACCCTGTACTCCGCTGGCATCGCAAAGATTGAAATCGAGCGCAGTGCAGAAAAGGTTCGCATCAATATTCATTGCTCCCGTCCCGGCGTCGTTATCGGCAAGGGCGGTGCGGAGATCGAGAAGCTCCGTCAGCTGATGGAGAAAAAACTTGGCAAGTCTGTTGCACTGAATGTCGTTGAGATTCGCAGCCCTGACATGAATGCACAGCTGGTCGCTGAGAACATTGCACAGCAGCTCGAAAAGCGTATTTCTTTCCGCCGTGCAATGAAGAAGGCGATGCAGCAGGCAACACGCCTGGGCGCAAAGGGCATCAAGGTTCAGTGCGGCGGCCGTCTTGGCGGTGCAGAAATTGCACGCAGTGAGACCTATCATGAGGGTACCATTCCGCTGCAGACCATCCGTGCTGACATTGACTATGGCTTCACTGAGGCTGCAACCACTTATGGCCGCATTGGCGTCAAGGTCTGGATCTACAAGGGTGAGGTTCTGAATTCTACGCTGCGTGCAAGCAACCCCGAACCGGCTGCTCCGCGCCGCGACCGCAGAAACAATGACCGTGGCGACCGCAGAAACGGTCGTGGTCCGAGAAACAATTATAACGGCAATCGTGGCGACCGCCAGAACGGTGGCTACAACGGCCGCAGCAGGGAAGGAGGCGCTCGCTAAAATGCTGATGCCTAAGAGAGTAAAGTACCGCAGAGTGCACAGAGGCCGTATGACCGGCGTTGTGACCCGCGGCAGCAAGGTGAGCTACGGCGAGTGGGGCATTCAGGCCTGCGAGCCCGGCTGGATCACCAGCAATCAGATTGAGGCGGCCCGTGTCGCCATGACCCGTTACACCAAGCGTGGCGGTAAGGTTTGGATCAAGATTTTCCCGGATAAGCCGGTTACCAGCAAAGCCCTTGGTACCCGAATGGGTTCCGGTAAAGGCGCCCCGGAGTACTGGGTCGCTGTTGTTAAGACCGGTAAGGTGATGTTCGAGATTGGTGAAGTGTCTGAGGAAGTTGCTCGTGAGGCACTCCGACTGGCCATGCACAAGCTGCCGATCAAGTGCAAGCTTGTTGCCAAGGAAGTTAACGAGGATGGCGGTGAACAGTGATGAAAGCAGCAGAAATTCGTGAAATGACCACTGCCGAGCTGGAGGCCAAGCTGCTGCAGCTGAAAAAGGACCTGTTCTTCCTTCGTATGCAGCATGCCACCAATCAGCTCGACAATCCCATGCAGATCCAGGGCGTTAAGAAGGACATTGCCCGGATCAAGACGATCCTGAAGGAAAAGGAAATTCGGCCTGAGGCCTGAGGAGGTAAGCGCAAGTGACTGAAGAAACAAGAGCTTTCCGCAAAACCAGGGTTGGTCAGGTCGTTTCCAACAAAATGGACAAGACCATCGTGGTTGCGATTGAGGACAGCGTACAGCACAAGCTGTATAAGAAAATCATGAAGAGAACCTACAAACTGAAGGCCCATGACGAGAACAACGAGTGCAACATTGGCGATACCGTTGAGGTCATGGAGTGCCGCCCGTTGTCCAAGGACAAGAGATGGCGCCTTGTAGAGATCCTCGAAAGAGCGAAGTAAGGAGGCAACATAAATGATCCAGCAGGAAAGCTATCTGAAGGTTGCCGACAATACCGGCGCCAAAGAGATTAAGTGCATCCGTGTCCTGGGTGGTTCCAAGCGGAAATTTGGCAACATTGGCGATGTCATTGTTGCATCTGTCCGTAAGGCACAGCCGGGTGGCACGGTAAAGAAAGGCGATGTTGTTAAGGCTGTGGTAGTCCGCAGTGTTCGCGGCATTCGCCGCGCTGACGGCACCTATGTTCGCTTTGATGAGAACGCCGCAGTGCTGATTAAGGAAGATAAGAACCCGAAGGGTACTCGTATCTTTGGACCTGTTGCTCGTGAGCTTCGTGATGGTGACTTCATGAAGATTCTCTCCCTGGCACCGGAAGTTATTTAAGGAGGATGCCCAGGATGAATATCAAGACAAATGATACTGTTGTCGTCCTGTCCGGTAAGGATAAGGGCAAACAGGGCAAGGTTCTGGCATCCATGCCGACGGTTGGCAAGGTCCTGGTTGAGGGCATCAATGTCTGCGCTCACCATGTAAAGCCCCGCCGTCAGGGCGAAGAGGGTGGCATCATCCGCAAGGAGACCCCGATTCGTGCTTGCAAGGTTATGCTGGTTTGCCCGAAGTGCAGCAAGCCGACCCGTGTTGGCCACAAACTTCTGGCTGATGGTTCTAAGAGCCGTGTCTGCAAGAAGTGCGGCGAAACGCTGTAAGGAGGTGTAATTGATGGCTAGACTGAAGGAAATCTATACGGCCGAGATTGCACCGGCCCTGATGAAGAAATTTGAGTATAAGAGCGTTATGCAGATCCCGAAGATTGACAAGGTCATCGTGAACTGCGGCTGTGGTGAAGCAAAGGACAACAATAAGATTGTTGAAGCGATTGAGCATGATCTGGCTGCGATTACCGGCCAGAAGGCAATTTTGACCAAGGCTCGTAAGTCGGTTGCAAACTTCAAGCTGCGTGAGGGTCAGGTTATTGGTGCTAAGGTCACCCTGCGTGGCGACCGTATGTGGGAGTTCCTGGACCGTCTGTTCAATGTGGCACTGCCCCGTGTCCGTGACTTCCGTGGTATTAACCCCAACTCGTTTGATGGCCGCGGCAACTATGCTTTTGGCATCAAGGAGCAGCTGATCTTCCCGGAGATCGACTATGATAAGATCGACGCCGTTCGTGGTATGGATATCTGCATCTGCACCACGGCAACGACTGACGAAGAGGCTAAAGAACTTCTGAAGCTGGTCGGTGCACCGTTTCACGATTGATTGGAGGAAATGAGTAATGGCTAAGAAGTCTATGATCCTGAAGCAGCAGGCAGAGCCGAAGTTCTCTTCCCGCCGCTACAATCGCTGCAAGATCTGCGGCCGCCCCCATGCTTATCTCCGCGACTATGGCATCTGCCGTATTTGCTTCCGTGAGCTTGCTTACAAGGGCGAAATTCCTGGCGTTCGGAAAGCCAGTTGGTAATGAAAACGACTGCAGAAGTCAGGTGAAGATGGGGCAGAGCTTCTGCCCGCATTCACCTGATACCCTGCTGTCTTGACGGGAAATTTCCCGTAACCTTATAAGGAGGTCAAAATTCATGCAAATCACCGATCCCATTGCGGATATGCTGACTCGTATCCGCAACGCAAACTCTGCCAAGCATGAAACTGTGGATGTGCCGGCTTCGAACCTGAAGAAGGCAATTGCACAGATCCTGCTTGAGGAAGGCTACATCAAGTCTTTCCAGATTGCTGATGATGGCACCCAGGGTGTCATCCGCATTACTCTGAAGTATCTCGGCAACAAGGAGAAGGTTATTTCTGGTCTTCGCCGTGTCTCCAAGCCTGGCCTGCGTGTGTATGCTGGTGCTGAGGAGCTGCCGCAGGTCCTGCGTGGCCTCGGCATTGCCATCATCTCTACGTCCAAGGGCGTCATGACCGACAAAAAGGCTCGTAAAGAGCATGTCGGCGGTGAAGTCCTCGCGTTCGTCTGGTAAGGGAGGAGCAGCATATGTCTAGAATTGGCAGAATGCCCGTCGCAATCCCGGCAGGCGTTGAAATTCAGGTTGGCGACGGCAATGTTGTCACCGTTAAGGGGCCGAAGGGCACCTTGGTTCGCACTTTCCATCCGGCCATGACCATCACGGTTGACGGTGCTGTTGCGACTGTCACTCGTCCGAACGACGAGAAAGAGAACCGCAGCCTGCACGGCCTGTCCCGCACCCTGCTGCATAACATGGTGATTGGTGTCACGGAGGGCTACAAGAAGGAACTCGAAATCAACGGTATTGGTTATCGTGCGCAGAAGACCGGTACCCAGCTGAATATGACGCTGGGCTTCTCTCATCCAGTTCTGGTTGACGAGGTTGAGGGCATTACCATTGAGGTTCCGGATCCCAACAAGATCGTCATTCACGGTATTGATAAGCAGAAGGTCGGCCAGTTCGCGGCTGAAGTCCGTGGCAAGCGTCCGCCCGAACCGTATAAGGGCAAGGGCATCAAGTATGCAGACGAAGTCATCCGCCGTAAAGAGGGCAAGACCGGCGGTAAGAAATAAGGAGGTGTACCGATAATGATCAATAGACCTGATACGAAGGCGCAGCGTCAGAAGCGCCATCTGAGAGTTCGCAGCAAGGTTTCCGGTACGCCCGAGAGACCGCGCCTGAATGTGTTCCGCAGTAACGCCAACATCTATGCGCAGATTATTGACGATGTTGCGGGCAAGACGATTGTTTCCGCATCCACGCTGGAAAAGGGTTTTGAGGGTGCTACCGGTAATATTGAGGCCGCCAAGAAAGTTGGCCAGATGATCGGCGAGCGCGCAAAGGCCCAGGGAATTGACACGGTTGTGTTTGACCGTGGCGGCTATGTCTATCACGGCCGCGTCGCAGCTGTTGCTGAGGGCGCTCGTGAAGCCGGCCTGGAATTTTAAGCGGGAGGAGGAAACAACAAAATGGCTTACAATAGAGATAACAGAGGCAGAGAAGAAAACAACGCTCCTGAGTTTATCGAAAAAGTTGTTTACCTGAACCGCGTTTCGAAGACTGTTAAGGGCGGTCGTGTTATGAAGTTCGCAGCACTGGTTGTTGTCGGTGACGGCAAGGGCACAGTTGGCTATGGCCTGGGTAAGGCAGCTGAGGTTTCCGAAGCAATTATCAAGGGCATCGCTGTTGCGAAGAAGAACATGAAGAAGATCACCCTGTCTGGCACGACGATTCCGCACGAGGTAATCGGCGAGTTCGGTGCTGGCCGCGTCCTGATGAAACCTGCGGCAAAAGGTACTGGCGTTATCGCTGGCGGTGCTGTCCGTGCTGTTATGGAAGCGGTTGGCATCAGCAATATTCGTACCAAGTGCCTGCGCTCGAACAACCCGCAGAATGTGGTCAAGGCCACGATGGCCGGCCTGGAGTCTCTCCGCGGCCCGGAGACCGTTGCTGCGATCCGCGGCCTGAGCGTCGAGCAGATGAAGGGTTAAGGAGGCTCGAAGTATGGCTAACATTAAGATTAAGCTGGTGAAGAGCCTCAACGGCCGTCTCAGCAAGCACATTGCAACTGCAAAGTCCCTGGGACTGACGAAGATTGGACAGGAAACTGTTCAGCCCGATAACCCCCAGACCCGCGGCAAGATCGCTCAGATTGGCTATCTGCTGCAGGTTACCGAGGAATAAGGAGGTGCCAGTGATGAAGTTGAATGAATTGTCTCCTGTTGAGGGAAGCACCCAGATCGGTAAGCGCAAGGGCCGCGGTTCTGCTACCGGTAACGGTAAGACTGCGGGCCGCGGTCACAAGGGCCAGAAAGCCCGTTCCGGCGGTGGTATCCGTGCAGGCTTTGAAGGCGGCCAGATGCCGCTTGCACGCCGCATCCCGAAGCGCGGTTTCAACAATATCTTCGCAAAGCCGCTGACGGCGATCAATGTTGCAGCGCTGAATGCATTTGAGGATGGTGATGTGGTCGACACCGCAGCACTGATCGCAAAGGGCATTGTCACGAACTGCAAGTACGGCGTCAAGGTTCTCGGAAACGGTACGGTTTCCAAAAAAGTAACAGTGAAAGCAGCAGCATTTTCCGAATCTGCCAAGGAGAAGATCGTAGCGGCAGGTGGAAAGTACGAGGTGATCTGAGGTGTTTACCGTTATCCGTAACGCCTGGAAGATCCCTGAGCTTCGCAAGAAGCTGCTTTTTACACTGTTTATTCTACTGATTTACCGGCTTGGTAATGCAGTCCCAGTACCGTATGTTGATGTTGCAGCACTGTCTGAATATTTTAAACAGTCGCTGTCCGACACGGTTTTGGGATTGTATAACGCAATGTCTGGTAACGCGTTTTCGAATGCAACAGTCTTTGCATTGTCCATTCAGCCGTATATCAACGCCTCGATTATTCTGCAGCTCCTCTGCATTGCAATTCCGGCGCTGGAGCGACTGTCTAAGGATGGCGGCGAAGAAGGCCGCAAAAAGATTGCTAGCATTACCCGCTATACAACAGTTGGCCTGGGCCTGCTGATGGGTATTGCATACACGGTGATGCTGCACAACTACAACTTGCTGACTGAAAGCGGTTTTGTTTACTATGCGGTCATCGTTTTGACCTTCACTGCAGGTTCTGCATTTCTGATGTGGTTGGGTGAGCAGATTACGGAGTTTGGTGTTGGCAACGGTATTTCCATTATTCTGTTTGCTTCCATTATCTCTCGGGTACCGTCCAGCATTAGCACGCTGATTACCAATCTGGTTGGCGGTGGTATTGCTTGGTATACGGTTCTGCTGGTTCTGATTGGCGTTCTGCTGCTGATTACACTGATTGTCTTTGTGACGAATGCAGAGCGCAGAATCCCAATTCAGTATGCAAAGCGTGTTGTTGGTCGTAAAATGTATGGCGGTCAGAGCACGAATCTGCCGATTAAGGTGAATATGTCCGGCGTTTTGCCGATCATTTTCGCACAGTCGATCGCTTCGTTGCCCGCCACCATTCTGGCTTTCTGCAACACCTCTGGTTGGGGCAGCTTTGGCCAGGGATTCATCAAGCTTACTTCGCCGAACGGCGTTGTTTACGCGATCGTTTATTTCATTCTGATTATTGCGTTCAGCTACTTCTATGCAGCAGTTCAGTATAATCCGATTGAGATTGCAAACAACCTGAAGAAAAACGGCGGTTTTATCCCCGGATTCCGTCCGGGCAGACCGACTGCTGAGTTTATTCAGAAGGTGATTATGAAGATCACACTGTTCGGTGCACTGTATCTGGGCGTTGTAGCTCTGATGCCGATCATCGTTTCCGGTGTAACCGGTCTGAATACCCTCTCGATTGGTGGTACATCCATCATCATCGTAGTTGGTGTTGCACTTGAGACGGTTAAGACGCTGGAAGCACAGATGCTCATGCGGCATTATAAGGGCTTCCTGGAATGATCGGAGGAGAATGATATGAAACTGATTCTTCTCGGTGCACCTGGTGCCGGTAAAGGCACACAGGCTGATATTATTGCTGCAAAGCTGGGGATCCCGACGATCTCCACAGGCAATATTCTGCGTGAAGCGGTAAAAAACCAGACGGCCGTAGGCCTGAAGGCAAAGTCCTATATGGATAAGGGCGCTCTGGTTCCAGATGATGTTATTGTTGGCATCGTGAAAGAGCGCGTTGCGCAGGATGATTGCAAAAATGGCTTTATTCTTGACGGTATGCCGCGCACCATCCCCCAGGCACAGGCGCTGGTGGATGCCGGCATTGAGTTTGACCATGTTGTCTCGCTGGAGATCGAAGATGCGGTAATTGAGCAGCGCATGACGGGGCGGCGTACCTGCCCCGGCTGCGGTGCCAGCTATCACATTGTTGCGAATCCTCCGAAAAAAGCGGGCATCTGTGATGTCTGTGGTCAGGCTCTTACCATCCGAAAGGATGACGCGCCTGAAACCGTCAAAAGCCGCCTGGCGACCTTCCACGCTGAGACTGAGCCGCTGAAAGACTTCTATGCGAAGCGCGGCAAGCTTGCTCTCGTCAAGGGTGATCAGCCCATTGAAAGCGCAACGAAGGATATTATGGCGGCTCTGGAGGTATGAAATGATCTCCGTAAAAATCGACCGTGAAATCGAAATCATGCGGAAAGCTGGCCGCATTGCGGCTGGCGCGCGTGCGCTTGCCGGATCTATGGTCCGGCCGGGTGTTACAACAAAAGAGATTGACAAAGCGGTGTACGATTTTATTGTTTCCCACGGCGCGAAACCGTCGTTCCTGCACTATGGTGGCTTCCCGGCGAGCGCCTGCATTTCCATCAACGATGTGGTGATTCATGGAATTCCCGATCATCGGGTCCTGAAGGAAGGAGACATTGTCTCGGTGGATGTAGGCGCCCAATGGCATGGTTTTCATGGCGACTGCGCGGCAACCTTCGCCTGCGGCCAGATTTCAGAAACAGCGCAAAAGCTGATTGATGTGACCCGGCAGAGCTTTTACGAAGGGCTGCAGTTTGCCAAACAGGGAGGACGCGTCTCCGATATCTCTCATGCGGTGCAATCGTATGTTGAGAAAAACGGTTTTTCCGTGGTTCGCAGCTTCGTAGGTCACGGCGTTGGTGAGAACCTTCATGAAGAACCGGAAGTGCCGAACTATGGTGCTCCAGGCAGGGGGCCGCGGCTCATTAAGGGCATGGTAATCGCTGTCGAGCCAATGGTCTGCGAGGGCGCGTATGATGTGCGAGTGCTTAAGGACAAATGGACGACAGTCACCTGCGATGGAAAACTGGCGGCACATTATGAAAATACTGTGCTCATAACCGATGGCGAGCCGGAAATCCTCACGGTCACCGAGGGTATTTGATTATGGACATTTCCAAAGCGGATATCGTCTTGTCGTTGTCCGGTCGGGATCGAGATCATCTGTTTTATGTGCTGGATGTCCAGAAGGAATTCGTCCTTTATGCAGACGGAAAGACAAGACGGATTGAACACCCGAAGAGGAAAAAGTTGAAACATATCAAACACATCGCTCGGATTGACACCAGAGTCGCTGAGAAACTCCGCAACGGCGACAAAGTACTCAATAGCGAGTTACGAAGGGATTTGGCCGATTTCGGTCAACAATTCATCAGTCAGGACCAAGGAGGTTCGTAAACTTGGCAAAAGACGACGTAATTGAGCTCGAGGGCATCGTAACCGATGCACTGCCGAATGCCATGTTCAGCGTTGATATCGGCAATGGACATGTTATTTTGGCGCACATTTCCGGTAAGCTCCGGATGAACTTTATCAAGATCCTGCCCGGCGACAAGGTGACCGTTCAGATGTCGCCCTATGATCTCACCCGGGGTAGAATCACATGGAGAAGTAAATAGAGCATTATGCTCAACTGGAGGTAACAGTATGAAGGTAAGACCGTCCGTGAAGCCCATGTGCGATAAATGCAAGATCATTAAGCGCAAGGGCAGAGTCATGGTAATTTGCGAAAACCCCAAGCATAAGCAGAGACAAGGTTAAGGAGGTGCAGGAAAAAGAATGGCACGTATTTCCGGTATTGATCTGCCCCGCGAAAAGCGAGTTGAGATTGGCCTCACTTACATTTTCGGTATTGGCAGAAAGAGCGCGAACGATATTCTGAAGGCGACTGGCATCGATCCGAACACCCGCGTTAAGGATCTGACAGATGATCAGGAAGCACTCCTGCGTGAAGAAATCGACAAGAACTACACGATTGAGGGCGACCTGCGTCGTGAAGTTGCATTGAACATTAAGCGCCTGACTGAGATTGGTTGCTACCGCGGCACTCGTCACAGAAAGGGTCTTCCGGTTCGCGGTCAGCGTTCCAAGACCAACGCGCGTACCCGCAAAGGTCCGAAGAAGACCATTGCAAATAAGAAGAAGTAAGGAGGGATATGTAACATGGCTGCTAACAACACAAAAGGCAAGAAGGTTATGAAGAAGCGCCGCGAGCGCAAGAATGTTGAAAAGGGCGCTGCACATATCCGTTCCTCTTTCAACAACACAATGGTTACCATCACTGATCTGGACGGCAATGCCCTTTCCTGGGCTTCCTCCGGCGGTTTGGGTTTCCGCGGCTCCAAGAAGTCCACGCCGTTTGCTGCACAGACTGCGGCTGAGACCGCTGCAAAGGCTGCAATGGAGCATGGTCTGAAGACCGTGGAAGTTTATGTTAAGGGCCCTGGTCAGGGGCGTGAAGCCGCAATCCGTGCGCTGCAGTCTGCTGGCTTGGAAGTCAACATGATTAAGGATGTCACGCCGATTCCGCACAATGGCTGCCGTCCCCCGAAGCGCCGCCGCGTCTGATTTGGAAGGAGGAAACTGAGTAATGGCAAAAAACACACAGCCCGTTCTCAAGCGCTGCAGAACGCTGGGCATCTCCCCGGCCGTGATGGGCTATTCCAAGACTTCCAATAAGAACCCCGGTAGTCAGCGCCGTGCGAAGAAGTCTGAATATGCAATGCAGTTGACGGAAAAGCAGAAGGTCAAGTTTGTCTACGGCATTCTCGAAAAGCAGTTCCGCACTTACTACGAGAAAGCTGCTCGTATGGAAGGCAACACTGGCGTTGAGCTTCTGGTCATGCTGGAGCGCCGCTTGGACAATGTTGTTTATCGTCTGGGCTTTGCTTCTACCCGCCGTGAAGCGCGTCAGCTGGTCAATCATGGTCACTTCACTGTGAATGGTAAGCGTGTTAATATTCCGTCCTACCTGGTTAAGGTTGGCGATGTGGTTGCTGTCAGTGAGAAGAGCACAGGCACGACCCGCTTTAAGCAGCTGAAGGAGGAGGATGCATTCCGTCCGGCTCCGAAGTGGCTTGATAAGGATAAGAACACGCTGACTGGTAAAGTTATCGCTGCTCCCGCAAGAGATGATATTGACTTTGAGATTGCTGAGCACCTCATCGTCGAGTTGTACTCCAAGTAACATCTCACCCTCGTTATTGGCAAGCTGAAACATGCAGCGAAACAATTTGTTTCGCGGTTACAAGGAGGGTATTATAGATCATGGTAGAAATTGAAAAGCCCCGTATTGAGTGCATTGATTCCCAAGATGATCCTTCCTACGGCAAGTATGTGGTGGAACCGCTGGAGCGTGGCTACGGCACGACGCTTGGCAACTCGCTGAGACGAATCCTGCTGTCCAGTCTCCCAGGCACAGCGGCTACCTCGATTAAGATTGCTGGTGTTCAGCACGAGTTTTCGACAATTCCAGGTGTCAAGGAAGATGTCACCGAAATCGTGCTGAATGTGAAGAAGATTATCGCACGGCTGCACTGCCAGGGCGAGAAGACGGTTTATATTGAAGCGATTGGCGAGCAGGAAGTCACGGCTGGTGACATTAAGGCGGATGGAGAAGTGGAGATTCTGAATCCGGATCTGCACATTTGCACCCTTGGCCCGGATGCTTCGCTGAATATGGAGATTACGCTGAACCATGGCCGCGGCTATGTTCCGGCAGATCGGAATAAGAATGCCAAGACCGTGATCGGCGTCATCCCGATTGACTCGATCTATACGCCTGTCTACAAGGTGAACTACACTGTTGAGAACACCCGTGTTGGCAATATGACCGATTATGATAAGCTGACGCTGGAGATCTGGACCGATTCCACAATCTCTGCGCGGGACGCTGTTTCGCTCGGCGCGAAAATTATGTCGGATCATCTGTCGCTGTTCACAGATCTGAGCGAGACGGTTTCGAACAGCTCTACAGTCGTAGTGAAAGAGGATTCCAAGCGCGACAAGGTGCTGGAACTCACAATTGAGGAGCTGGACCTGTCGGTCCGTAGCTTCAACTGCCTGAAGCGCGCTAACATCAATAATGTTGAAGACCTGATCTCCAAGACCGGGGAAGACATGATGAAGGTGCGGAATATGGGTAGAAAGTCTCTGGAAGAAGTCCAGAACAAGCTGGCCATGATGGGTCTGTCCCTGGCTAGCGACGACTCCAATAATAACTAAGGCGAAGGAGGATACCGACATGCCCGGTACTCGGAAACTCGGCAGAACTTCGGACCACCGCCGTGCGATGCTGCGTGCGATGACGACGAATCTGCTTGAAAACGGCAAAATGGAGACGACCTTCACGCGTGCGAAGGAAGTTCAGCCTCTGGCCGAAAAGATGATTACGCTGGGAAAGGATAACACCCTTGCCTCCTATCGTAAGGCTCTGGGCTTCCTGACCAAAGAGGATGTTGCACAGAAGGTCTTTAAGGAGATCGCTCCGAACTATGCGGAGCGCAACGGCGGTTATACCCGTGTGACTCGGCTGGGCCCGCGCAAGGGCGACTGTGCTGAGATGGCAATCATCGAGCTGGTCTAATCCACAAAGTATAAAACCCCTTTTCCGGTACATACTAACCGGGAAAGGGGTTTTGTTTTTATGAAGATGACACCGGCTGATTATGAACAGTATGTTGATCGGCTGTCCCCCAAATCCCCATTGTGGAAAGATTGCTTTCATGCGTTCTGGATTGGCGGGGTGATTTGTGTCCTAGGGCAGCTGATTCTGAACGGATACCGGATGCTGAATTTACCAGAGGATCAGGTGGCTGCATTAACCTCAGTGTCTATGGTATTTCTTGGGGCATTGTTGACAGGGTTGAATGTGTATGACGATATTGCAAAGTATGCTGGCGCTGGTACGATTGTGCCGATTACGGGGTTTGCCAACTCCATTACCTCTCCAGCGATGGAATTTAAGTCAGAGAACTGGTTTAACGGTGTTGGCGCGAAAATGTTTATCATTGCAGGCCCGGTGATTGTATATGGTGTCAGCGCAAGTGTGGTGTATGGCGTAATTCTGTGGATTGCAGGGCTATTTTAGAATCGCATTTTTATATCAAGTGCAGTAAGCGGGCACGATTTCGAATTGGAATCGTGCCCGCTTGTAATATTTGTTTATAATCGGAGTGACTCTACAAGATAATACTGAAACTGACGGAAAGCACTAAATTACATAGTCGCCGCCATCCGTTGTATTCATCAGATCTGCAATCGTAATACCATCAAAAAAATCTTGGATTATGTGATCCAATTTTTGCCACATTGGCAGGGTACGGCAGGCAGCTATCCGGGGACAGATCGCTGCATCCGGTTCCAGGCAGGAAACGGGTGCCAGGCTGCCTTCTGTTAAACGAAGAATACTACCTACAGTACAGGTTTGTGGGGAACAATTGAGGCGATAGCCGCCGCCTTTTCCGCGCAGGCCGGTTAATAATTTGGCACGAACCAGAACTTTCAGAATTGCTTCTAGATATTTTTCAGAAATTTCTTGCCGTTCTGCAATTTCCTTCAATGGAATATAGCTGCCAGTTTGGTGCTCTGCCAGATCAATCATTACTCGTAGGGCGTAACGGCCCTTTGTAGAAATCATCATTGTATTGTTGCCTCCTACATCTTTCTAACCCTAGTATACAAGCGGGTTTATAGGAAATCAACCTTTTTTCATTTTTCCTATTGACAAAATATGAAAGACGCATTATAATCCATATAAACCTATTGGAAAGGTTGGAAATTAAATGCAAAACAGATTCTTCCATTTTTACATCGCTTATTCGGAACGATGTTGCGGGAAAGTTTGAGCTGGCCCCGGATCAATACACAAATAATATTTATATATACATAATGGGAGGAATTTATTATGGCAAAGATTTATCAGACGGCTGATCAACTGATTGGCAATACACCGCTGCTGGAACTGGTGCACCTGGAAAAAGAAGAAGGGCTGGAAGCCCGTGTGTTGGCAAAGCTGGAGTATTTTAATCCAGCCGGTTCGGTCAAGGATCGGATTGCAAAGGCAATGATTGAGGACGCAGAGGCGCGCGGTGTACTGAAGCCCGGTTCTGTGATTGTAGAGCCGACCTCCGGCAATACCGGAATTGGCCTGGCCTCTGTGGCAGCGGCAAAGGGATACCGCATTATTATTGTGATGCCGGAAACGATGTCGGTAGAGCGCCGCCAGCTGATGAAAGCATATGGCGCAGAGCTGGTATTAAGTGAAGGTGCTAAGGGCATGAAGGGCGCAATTGCCAAGGCGGAGGAGTTGGCGAAAGAAATCCCCAACAGCTTTATTCCGGGGCAGTTTGTAAATCCGGCGAACCCCGCAACCCATAAGGCCACGACCGGACTCGAAATTTGGGCCGATACGGATGGCAAAGTGGACATCTTTGTGGCAGGCGTCGGAACTGGCGGCACGCTGACGGGTGTTGGAAGCTATCTGAAAGAGCAGAATCCGAATGTGCACATTGTTGCAGTTGAACCGGCAGGTTCTCCGGTTCTGAGTAAGGGCGTGTCGGGTGCACATAAGATTCAGGGCATTGGTGCTGGATTTGTTCCGGATGTGCTGGATACAAAGATTTACGATGAGATTATCACCGTGGAGAATGAGGACGCCTTTGCAACTGGTCGTAAGATTGGCCATAAAGAAGGCGTGCTGGTCGGAATTTCCTCTGGCGCAGCAGTCTGGGCGGCAATCCAGCTGGCAAAGCGGCCGGAGAATCGCGGTAAGACGATTGTTGTACTGTTGCCGGATACGGGCGACCGGTACCTCTCTACGCCGCTTTTTGCGGAATAATTGGCAATCCATAAGATATCCTATTGACACGATATGAAAAAATTGCTATACTCTAAATAATAACCAATCAATCCAGTTGGAATTAACGAGAAAGGAGATCTGCTGAATGAAGGTCAGATGGGAAGAAATGCTGCGAAGCAATTTCCGCTGTGGGCGAATGTCTTGCTCCGAGGCAAGAGATACAGCTGGGCGTGTTGGCGCACCTGAATTGTGGCAGATCTGCTGCAGGCTGTAAGTCCTTGCTTTGGAGCACAGATAGAATCCTGCGCCAAGACAAAAATTTGATTGAAAGAAGGACTTTACAATGAGTAATCAGAAATATCATTTTGAAACCCTGCAGCTGCATGTCGGTCAGGAGCAGCCGGATCCCGCAACGGATGCGCGCGCAGTACCGATTTATCAGACAACCTCGTATGTATTCCGCAACTCTGCACATGCGGCCGCAAGATTTGGTTTGGCAGATGCAGGCAATATTTATGGCCGCCTGACAAATTCAACGCAGGATGTGCTGGAAAAGCGTATTGCAGCGCTGGAAGGCGGTGTGGCTGCATTAGCGCTGGCTTCCGGTGCAGCGGCAATTACTTATACCATTCAGGCGTTAGCACAGGCCGGCGATCATATTGTGGCACAAAAAACAATTTATGGTGGCAGCTATAATCTGCTGGCGCATACGCTGCCGCAGTTCGGAGTCACAACAAGCTTTGTAGATGCACATGATCTGGCTGCACTGGAAGCGGCGATTAAGCCAAACACCAAGGCGGTTTATCTGGAGACGCTTGGCAACCCCAATTCAGACATTCCGGATATTGATGCGATTGCGGCGATTGCGCATAAACATGGCCTGCCGCTGGTGATTGATAATACCTTTGGAACGCCATATTTGATTCGCCCGATTGAGCACGGTGCAGATATTGTTGTTCATTCTGCAACCAAATTCATCGGTGGACATGGTACAACGCTTGGCGGTATCATTGTGGATTCCGGCAAATTTGATTGGGCTGCTTCTGGAAAGTATGCACCGATTGCAGAGCCGAATCCCAGCTACCATGGTGTTTCTTTCACAGCTGCTGCAGGTCTGGCTGCATTTGTCACTTATATTCGTGCAATTCTGCTCCGCGATACTGGCGCTACGATTTCGCCATTTAATGCGTTCCTGCTGCTGCAGGGCGTGGAGACATTGTCTTTGCGACTGGATCGACATGCTGAGAACACCAAAAAGGTGGTTGAATTCCTCTCCAACCACCCGAAGGTGGAGCATGTCAATCATCCGTCGTTGCCGGACCATCCAGATCACGCGCTTTACGAAAAGTATTTTCCAAATGGCGGTGCATCCATTTTTACCTTTGAGATTAAAGGCGGCCAGGCAGAAGCGCACAAGTTTATTGACAGCTTGAAGATTTTCTCCCTGTTGGCCAATGTAGCGGATGTTAAATCCCTGGTGATTCATCCGGCAACAACAACCCACTCCCAGTTGACGGCGGAAGAGTTGGCAGATCAGGGCATTAAGCCAAACACCATCCGCCTGTCGATTGGTACTGAACATATTGATGACATTATAGAGGATCTCGCGCAGGCCTTCGCGGCTGTGCAGTAATGAGATCTGCGAAAGCACGCCAAGCCGTTTAGGCTGGCGTGCTTTTTGTAGTAATTGATTTTGGCGTGTGCTATAATATTCTCAAAAAAAGAACAGGAGGAATCCAATGAGCTGTCAGGGAAAGCAATGTGGAAGCTGCGGTGGTTGCGGCAGTTGCGGCGGAACGCTGATGATGACGGCGGGCGAGCTGGAAATGTTGGAACAGTTGGCACAGACGCCGTTTTTGCCGGTGACAGAACAGAAAGGTGTTCCGATTTATTTGGAGCAAACCGCGCGCAGCCGGGAGGAGTACAGCGCAATTCTTTCTGCATTGGCGCTGAAGGGCTTGATCAGTCTGGATTACGATCAGCCATTATTAAATTTTGACTACCGGAATTATGGAGCGGCTGCCGCACATGGTAGTGCGGCATTGACATTACTGGGACAGCAGACAATTGATCTGCTGCAGATTCAGGGAGTACTACAGGAATAAAAAACGCGCAGGATGGCATTTGCATCCTGCGCGTTTTTACAGATCCGGGCTTTCGATTAAAATATTATCCGTTCCGTGCGCTTCAAATTCGGAAATATAATCATCCATGCGGGAACAGAGCTCCTCATAGTTTTCGTTGGAAATCGGCTGATAGTCCATATCCCGCCGGGCTAGCTCTTCGGCGAGAATTTCGAAAAATACAGTGTCTTCATAGTCCATAATGGCTTCATGAATACCACCTTCGGCAAATGCACGGGATGGGACAATCTCGCCATGCCAGCGCTCTGCAAGCTCTGGCATCCCGGCTTTGCTGCACAGCGCAAACAGCTCACTTTCTACATGATCATAATCTTCAAAGCGATCGTCGCCGCGTGTGGAGTTCAAGATCCAGTTTCCGATGTAGACAAGATCCAGCAGCCGACGGTATTCTTTTGCGGACAGCTCAATGTTCAATGGGATGCCCCCTTCCTCTTTTTCATTATATACGCAACCGTTGCACTTTTCTACTATATTTATGACGAAAAAATGTAAATTAAACTTGTTTTAACGCATGGAATCGCATATGATAGAGAATAGATTATTTGGGCGGAAGCCCTTGTGAGGAGTCATGGACTTGAAGAAATTGCGTGTTTGTGTGTTGTTCGGCGGCATTTCACCGGAGCACGAGGTGTCTTTGCGGTCTGCAGAAGCGGTATTGCAGCATATGGACCCGGAGAAATATGAGATTTACCCGATTGGCATTACCAAGCAGGGCGAGTGGATTCTGTTTGGCAGCACAGATTATAGTATGCTGCCGGATGGCAGGTGGCAGAGTTGCCCGGAGAATCGCCGTGTTTTGATCTCTCCAGTGCGGGGAGAAGGAATGTTGGTGCAGGAGGAAAACAGCGTAGTGCGTCAGAGCATTGATGTGGTGTTCCCGGTGCTGCATGGCGAAAATGGGGAAGATGGTTCCATTCAGGGCCTAATGCAGCTGGCAGGCATTCCGTGTGTTGGGCCGGATGTGGGCGCCTCCGCGGCGTCGATGGATAAATACAAGACTAAGCTGGTTGCAGATTATGCCGGAGTGCGGCAAGCTGCCTGGATGATGCTGACTCGGCTGGAAGTGGAGAAAGAGCTGGATGCAGCGGCAGACCGGGTGGAGGCGCGCTTCTCATATCCGGTATTTGTAAAGCCTGCGGGTACCGGCTCTTCGGTTGGTGTCCATAAAGCACAGGATCGCACAGCACTGTGCAAGGCGCTGGAGGATGCGGTAAAATTTGACAAAAAGGTGCTGGTGGAAGAATTCATCAGCGGTCATGAGGTAGAGGTGGCGGTACTTGGAAACGAGACGCCGGCGGCTTCTATCTGCGGAGAAATTGATTCGGGCGCAGAGTTTTATGACTATGATGCCAAGTATATTACAGACAGTGCAAAGCTTTATATTCCGGCGCATATTTCAGAAACGGCTGCAGAAGCGGTGCGGGACGCTGCAGTACGCATTTATACTGCACTGGGCTGCAGCGGCCTGTCGCGTGTCGACTTTTTTGTCACCTATGACGGGGAGCAGACTGTGTTCAATGAAATCAATACAATTCCGGGATTCACTTCAATCTCGATGTATCCGAAGTTGTTTGAAGCCAGCGGAATTCCGTTCCCCGCACTGGTGGATCGTCTGATTCAGTTGGCAATGGAGGCCTGAAGAATGGATGCGAGACCGATTGGCGTCTTTGACTCCGGCTTGGGAGGCCTGACTGCGGTCCGGCAGCTCATGCAGCAGCTGCCGGGCGAAAACATTATTTATTTCGGCGATACTGGTCGGGTCCCGTACGGCGTTCGTTCGGCGGAGACAATCACCAAATATACGCGTCAGGATATTCAGTTCCTGCTGCAATTTGACATCAAAGCAATTGTCGTAGCGTGCAATACAGCGGATGCAATTGCACGGACGCAGGTTGCCGGGGACTATCCAGTGCCGATTTTTGGTGTTGCAGAGCCGACTGCCCGTGCGGCGGCTGCAGCAACCAAAAACGGAAAGATCGGTTTGATTGGAACGCCTGCAACAATTGGAACGCAGATTTATGAGCGCTTGATGAAGGACCAAAATCCGAACCTGCAGGTACATCCGGTGGCGTGCCCGCTGCTGGTTCCATTGGTAGAGAATGGGCGGATTCATCCGGGGGATCCGGTAATTGAAACTGTTGTGGCGGAATATCTTGCACCGCTGCGTGCATGGGGATGTGATACGCTGATTCTGGGATGTACGCATTATCCGCTGCTTTTTGAGATTATTTCGGCCTATATGGGGCCAGCAGTAAAATTGATTGACTCTGGCCGTGAGGCAGCACGCTCAGTGGCTGCAGCGCTGCAGAGCAGCGCACTGCTGAGTGACGCGAAAACGGGCGGCGATTGCCGCTATTATGTCAGCGATTCCACAGCTGGCTTTACAGAAATGGCATCGCTGTTTTTGCAGCGCGCAGTGGATGGCCAGGTCGAACGCGTAGATATTGATGCCTATTGAGGGAAGAAGACCATGAAAAAAGAAGTACTAATTTCGATTCTTGGGGTTCAGAGCTATGAGGATGATGAACCGCAGAAATTGGAGCTGGTGACGAACGGCGTTCTGGAAATTGAAGAAAACCGGACGCGCCTGCTCTATGAAGAGACAGAGATGACAGGAATGGACGGTGTCCACACTGCGTTTGAAATTTATCCGGATCAGGTGGTGTTGGACAGAACCGGTACAGTGGAATCCCGAATGGTATTCCGAGAAGGTGAACGAAAAGAATCCCTTTATGATATGGGGTTCGGCGCACTACTGTTGACTGTGACAGCAACAAAGGTCAAGAGTGCAATTGACGAAAATGGCGGGACGATGGACTTGGCCTATAATATTGAGGTGGAACACTCTGCACGCGGAATCAATACTTACCATATTGAAGTTGCACTGAAAAAATAAAGGGGATCCGAAACGCGCTGCGTTTCGGATCCCCTTTATTTTATATTTTTTACATTTTATCCGGTGCAGAGAAACCGAGCAAGTCCATGCAGGTTTCCATCACACGGCGACTTAGTTCCATCAGTGCCAGATACCCGGCCTGACGCGTGGCGTCTGGTTCTTGAAGGATTCGCGTCTCATGATAAAAGGCATTTGCAGCGCCAGCCAGTTCATATAGATAGGCGCAGACGATGTTGGGCGCCGTATCGCGGTAAGCGAGCTGAAGACTATCGGAGAAGCGGGTGAGTGTCAGCATCAGATTCTTTTCCGAAGCAGAGGTGGGGACACAGATCGGCAGTGCCGAGACATCCCGGCCATAACGGGCAAGAATTGATTTGATCCGGACGACGGTATAGAGCAGGTATGGACCGGTGTTGCCCTCAAACGCAGAAAAACGCTCCATGTCAAAGATATAATCTTTGGAAGGCTGGTTGCTGAGATCGCCGTATTTCAGCGCGGCCATAGCGATTTTTTTTGCGGTATCGTCGGCCATTGCTGCGTCGACAATCTGGTTTTCTTCTACTTTTTTACGGACGGTATCCGTGATCTCCGAGATCAGATATTCCAGCCGCATCACGCCGCCTTCGCGGGTTTTGAAGGGCTTGCCATCGGGACCATTCATTGTGCCAAAGCCGAGGAAACGGAGTGCAGTGACCTCTGGAACAATTTCTGCTTTGCGGGCAGTCCGGAATACCTGTTCAAAGTGCAGACTCTGCCGCTTATCAACGACATAGAGCACCTCGTCGGGGTGATAATCCTGCATCCGCTGCACCAGCGTGGCAAGGTCAGTTGTGGCATAGAGCGCGGCACCGTCAGATTTGACCAGAATGCAGGGTGGCACTTCTTTTTTATCGGTTTCTTCCTGCACATCTACAATCAGTGCGCCTTTGCTTTCATGTGCCAGTCCCTTTGCACGAATATCGGAGAGCATCGGTTCGATGAATGGCTGCGCGTCCGACTCGCCGTTCCAAACATCGAAATGAACATTGAGATTTTCGTAGTTGCGCTTAAGGTCCGCAACGGAAACATTCAGAATGTGATGCCACAGCGCGGTATAGCCGCGGTCACCGTGCTGTAGGCGATAGGTAGCGTTGTGCGCGGCTTCGGCAAAGTCCGGCTCGACTTTGGCGCGGGCACTGGCAGCAGGATAGATCTGCTCCAGCTCGGCAATGGTGAAAGGGGCTTCTGCCGGATATTCGCCGGTATAGTCCGGATCAAAATAGCACAGCTCCGGCTTCTGCGAATGTACTTGCTCGATAATCAGACCCATTTGCAGGCCCCAATCGCCCATATGGATGTCACCAATGACTGTGTGCCCAAAGTAGCGATAGATTCGCTTGACACTTTCGCCGATAATGGCGGAGCGCAGATGGCCCACATGGAGCGGCTTGGCAACATTCGGCCCACCATAATCGATTACGACAGTGCGGGGGGCGTCAACTGGCTGCAGCCCAAATTGCGCAGCGGTACGCATTGCATCAAGATACGATGCGACATAATCATCCGCAAGGGTAAAATTCAGAAAGCCGGGTTTTACAGCTTCAACTTTGGAAAATACGGGACAGCTTTGTAGCCGGTCGGCAACATCCTGGGCAATCAAAATGGGGGCTTTTCCCAACACTTTTGCTGCAGGCATTGCTCCGTTACATTGGTATTCGCACAGGTCCGGACGGTTGGATACTGTGACGCGACCGTATTTTTCTCCATCCAGGCCGCAGTAGGTAAAAGCTGCCGCGACCTCCTTGCCAATCAGTTCAGCCAGTTTTTCCATGGCATTGTCTCCTCGTTTGTAGAATAGTACCCTTTATCTTATCAAAAAACCAGACGGCTGTACAGTCTAAAAGAAATATTTTGCGGTGAGCGATGCAACAAAGAAACCGGTAAAGTCTGCAATGAGTGCGGCGGGAATGGCATAACGGGTGCGGTGGATCCCAACCGCGCCAAAATAGACACTGATGGTGTAGAAGGTGGTTTCTGTGGAACCGAGCATAATGGCGGCAGTGCGTCCGATTTGCGAATCTGGGCCATAGACCGCCATCAGATCAGCGCCTACAGCCAATGCGGCGCTGCCGCTGAGCGGGCGAATCAGGATTAAGGGGGCAGTTTCCGGCGGAATGCCCACCAGACGGCACAGCGGCGTCAGCAGCTTGGCGAGAAATTCCATCATCCCGGAAGCGCGCAGAATATGTACAAGCGTCAGCAGTACAATGAGTGCGGGAACGATGTGCAGTAAAATCTGCAGTCCGTTTTGCGCGCCTTGAAGCATGGCGGTATAGACATCACAGCGCCGCGCCAGTGCAGCAGCACTGATGGTTGCTAGCAGCAGTGGCACGATTAAGTCCATGCTCATGGGCGAAACCAGCGCTGTAACAGCCACGCTGCGACAAGCCCGGCAGTGACCGAGCAAATGGAGGTGATCCAGACGGATGGAAGAATATCAAAGGGGGTGGCAGCGCCTGCAGCCAGGCGGACTGCTGCAACAGTGGTGGGAATGAGCTGAATGGAAGCGGTGTTCATAACAATCAGACGGCACATTTCGTCCGAGGCGGTGTCGCTGCCGTGACGCATACGGCGGACGGCTTCAATACCGAGCGGCGTTGCTGCGTTGCCAAGTCCAAAGAGATTTGCAGCCACATTGGCGGCGATGCAGCCAAGGGTTTGCGTATCTTGCGCACTGATGGGAAAGAGTCGTCTGAGAACTGGCCGCATGAATCGTGCCAGGATGGCTGTCAGTCCGGCTTCTTCCATAACAGCGGCAAGGCCACTCCACAGGCACAGCGGTCCGGCTAAGGAAATGGCAAGCTGTACACCCGCGCCGGCACCGGTTAGAATTGCGCCGGAAACAGCACTTGTATGTCCCAGCAAAAATGCACAGCCTGTGGAGAAAATCATCAGAATCGTCCAGATCCAACTCATTACCAAATGGCGTCACCTCTGTTTCTTGTCTATCCTACTTTATGGAGACAGGCTGGTTTTAAGAACTTGGAAAAAATGATTCGCTTTCGGGAAAATGTGACGAAATTCCAATGAATTCGCGTTGACACTTACAAACCGGGACACTATAATTAATCAATAAACCTGTTAATACTTGTCGTTTTTAGGCGAAAATAGGGAAGGAGGGGCTTGATGAAGTCTACCGGGATTGTCAGAAAAGTGGATGAGCTTGGCAGAGTTGTACTCCCAATTGAACTCCGCAGAACGCTGGATATTGCGGAGAAAGATTCTCTTGAAATTTATGTGGATGGCGCGTCGATTGTACTGAAAAAGTATGAGCCGACCTGCGTATTCTGCAATGATGCAAAGAATGTGCTGAACTATAAAGGAAAAAACATTTGCCCAAATTGTTTGGCGGAATTGGAACGCCTGTATCGATAAACGGTGGGATTCTTCGTATGATTTTTGTCATACGAAGAATTTTTTTATACATCTGGATGCTTAAAATCAAAATGTAAAGAAGAACGCCCGGACTTTGAGGTCTGGGCGTAATTTTTAGCTCTGTTTGGATTGTAAGGCCAGCTCATAAAGACGATTTTTGGGAAAGCCGGTTTCGGCGGCGGCTTGCCGCGCGGCCTCTTTTAAGGAGGCACCTGCTTCTTGCAAAGCGAAAACCCTGGCCAGTGCGTCTGATTCTGAGATTGCAGGAACTGTTGGCGCCGATGCACCTTCGACGATCAGCACATATTCACCGCGCGGATCCTGCGTGGTGTAGTATTCTATTGCTGTTTTCAAAGACATTCGCAGGACCTCTTCGTGCAACTTGGTCATCTCACGGCACAGGGAAATTCTACGATCGGGACCAAAAGTTTCAGCGAGATCTGCCAGGGTTGCACGCAGTTTGTGTGGTGCTTCGTAAAAAATCATGGTACGCGGTTCGCCGTGCAGAGAATCCAAATGTGCACGGCGGTTCTTCCGATTCATAGTTAAAAACCCTTCAAAGCAAAAACGGCCGGTTGGAAGACCGGACATGCACAGCGCCGTAATTGCAGCACAGGGGCCCGGAATTGCGCTGACGGGAATTCCATTGGCAATACACAGTGCGACCAAGTCCTCTCCGGGGTCGGAGATGGCAGGGGTTCCGGCGTCGGAAACCAGCGCGCAGGTTTCACCGGCGAGAAGGCGGGAGAGAATTTTCTGCCCTGCTTCGGCGCGATTGTGGTCATAATAGCTGACCAGCGGCTTTTTGAGGCCAAGATGGTTTAACAGCTTCAATGTAACGCGTGTGTCTTCTGCACCGATGAAATCTGCGGCTTCAAGCGCGGTGCGCATTCGCTCGGAAATATCTCCAAGATTACCGATCGGGGTGGGTACCAGATAGAGCATAGCGTCAATCCTCCTTATGGCTGTAAAGAGTGGAATCACAGCAGTGTGATTGGTGTAGAATTCGGTCTGGTTCAAATTGCAGACCGGAATGGCCGCCGTGTTTAGCGGATAACAGAACCAGATTGATCGGTGTACCGACCTGATGACGGACAAATTGAATGCGTTTTGGTTCAAGATGCGCAGCGCGCAGTGCACAGAGTGCGTCTGTCAACCGTTCCGGTCGGTAAATCATGGAAAAAGTACCGCCGTTTTTTACCAGATAAGCCGCCGTATTACAGAGTTCTTGCAGCGTACAAACCTGTTCGGCACGGGCAGAATTTGTTCCAGTGGGAAAATAAGGTGGATTTGCAACAGCATAGTCAAAACTGCCCGGAGAAAACTTGGTTCGGCAGCGGCGGAGATCGCATTGTACGACGGAAAATCGATCTGTTAATTGGCTGGCTTGGCGGCTGTCTTCCGCCAATGCGCAGGCTGTGCCGTCGCATTCAATTCCAGTCAGGTGACAGGTGGGGTCTGCAGCGCAAAGCAGTAATGAAATAGCACCGGAGCCACAACCGAGATCGGCAATGGAGGCGCCGTGGGGCGGATGGCAGAATGCAGCCAGAAGTAATGCGTCGGTTGTGAGCTTGAGCCTGGGATCCTGCCGGAGGTAGATACCGGGACGGAGGCATTCATAATCATGTTTCATCGGTAAATAGAAGCAACGGGCCTGCACCATTCGGTGCAGGCCCGCCGTAGATGCTTCATTACTCCTGCTTGATAGCCTGCGTCGGGCAGGTATCTGCACAAGCGCCGCAATCAATGCACTGATTTGCGTCGATCTCGTAGTGGGCGTCGCCCTCCTTGATCAGACCCATCGGGCAAGCGTCGCTGCAAGCACCGCAGCTGATGCAGGCGTCGGTAATCACATATGCCATCGGTAACACCTCCAAAATAATTGCTATCTAATTGTAGCACGAAATCCCGAAAATGCAAATGGAATTTCGTGGTGATTTCGACTAATCCGTCGTATATTTTTTAGAAAATTTGCCCATGCTGTAGCCGAAAGCAGGTGAAAATCATGGGAAAGCGAACGCTGTCGCCTGGCGCTGCTGCAACTATTCGCTGTGCTGCGACGCTGGCGCGCGCCTATGGACATGGATTTGTAGGAAGTGAACATTTGCTGCTGGCAATGACGGTACGCAGTACCTCAGAGGCGGGCAGAATTTTGCTGCGCGCTGGCGTTACGCCATCGCTGGTGCTGCAGCAAGTGGAGCAAAGTCTTGGAAGAGGGGAGACGGGACTGCCGCTGGCACAGGGGATGAGCCTGCAGCTGCAGCGGATTATCAGAAATGCGGCGCGGGAAGCGGAGCGACTGCTGCAGCCGCAGATTCAGGAAGTGCATCTGCTGTTGGCAATGCTGCGGGAGCACAGCTGCACGGCTGCACGCATTCTGCAAAAATTGCAGATGGATTTTGAGCAGTTGTTTTCTGAGGCGTTTTTAGGAGCGGATCTCAAGCAAACGCCGAGTGTGCAGAGAAGGGAGGTAATTTCGACGAAATTGTTGGATCAATTTTCAGTAGACCTTACAGAGGAGGCGGCAAGTCTGTCGCCAGTAATTGGGCGGGAACGGGAAACAATGCTTACGCTGCAGGTGCTGAGCCGAAAGCAGAAGAATAATCCGGTGTTGGTAGGAGAACCAGGGGTCGGAAAGACAGCGATTGCAGAGGGAATTGCGCAGCGGCTGGCCAGAGGCGATGTACCGGAAAACTTGCGCGGAAAACGGCTGCTGGCGCTGGATATGGCATGCCTGATTGCAGGAACAAAATATCGCGGTGAATTTGAACAGCGGATTCGGGATATGCTGGAGGAAACGCGCAGAGCAGGGGACATTATTTTGTTTTTAGATGAGATTCATACCATTGTTGGAGCAGGCTCTGCAGAGGGTGCGATTGATGCGGCGAATATCTTGAAACCGGCGCTTGGGCGTGGAGAAATTCAGGTGATTGGTGCGACAACAACCGAGGAATATCGAAAATATATTGAAAAAGATGCGGCGCTGGAACGGCGTTTTCGCCGGATCCAGGTGGAAGAACCGACGGCGGCGGAGACGGAACGAATACTGCGCGGCCTGCGGCCGGGGCTTGAACAGCACCATGGCGTTATTTTGACGGATCGTGCGATTCAGGCGTCGGTGACCCTCTCGCAGCGGTATCTGACCGATCGGGCGCTGCCAGATAAGGCGGTGGATTTGCTGGACGAAGCAGCAGCGGCGTTGCGAATCTCACTGCTGCGTAGCCCGGAGAGCGTGTCGGAGCGTGCGCGGGCAGCGTTGAGCCGGGAGCTTGATGAGGCGGTGCGGACACACAGCTATGAGCGAGCTGCGCAATTGCAGCAGAAAATGGAAACAGTGTCGGCCCGCCATGGTCGGCGCGGTCGTCGTAAAACTGTGACGGAATTTGAAATTGCACAGGCAGTGTCTGCCCGAACTGGAATCCCGGTTGCACAGTTGGAGCAGGAGGAATCAGAGCGGCTGGCAGTGCTGGAAAACAGGCTGCATGAAACAATTGTAGGGCAGGATGCGGCGGTTTCGGCAGTGGCGCGGGCAGTGCGCCGCGGACGCTCCGGTATGGCAGATCCCAACCGGCCGGTTGGAGTGCTGCTGTTTGCAGGACCAACGGGTGTAGGGAAAACAGAACTGTGCAGGGCATTGGCTGCATGTGTCTATGGAAATCGCGACGCAATGATTCGATTGGATATGTCCGAGTATATGGACCGATTCACTGCGTCACGGCTGGTAGGAGCGCCTCCCGGTTATGTTGGCTATGGCGAGGGCGGTGAACTGACGGAAAAAGTGCGGCGCAGGCCCTACAGTTTGGTGTTATTGGATGAAATCGAAAAGGCACACCGGGATGTGACCAATTTACTGCTTCAAGTAATGGAAGACGGTGTACTGCATGATTCTGTTGGACGGCAGGTGAACTTCCGCAATACGATTTTGGTTATGACTACAAATCTGGGGGCGCAGCGCCGGGACAGTGTCGGATTTCTTGGCGATTCTGCAGGACGCTACGATGCGGCACTGCGAGAATATTTTTCTCCGGAATTCTTGGGACGCATTGACTGCGTTGTGCAGTTCCAGCCGCTTCAGCCGCCGCAGTTGCAGGAAATTGCGCGCCGTTTACTTGAACAGACGACGCGCAGGGCGGCACAATTAAAGGTACAGCTGCGCGTGGAAGATACGGCACTGGCGGCGTTGGTCCGGGCGGGATGCCGGGATGGAGACGGGGCCCGCGGGCTGCGCAGAGCGGTGCGAGCCATGGTGGAAGAGCCACTTTCAGACGGCCTTTTGGCCGGGCGCTATCACGCAGGAGACGAAGCGGTTGCGATTGCTGGGGTGAATGGAATACAGCTGATTTCTGCAAAAAAGCGGGAGGACTGAGTACCAGGTCCTCCCGCTTTTTTGCAGTACAGGCGGCCAAGAAGAAAGACGGTGCATGGAAATAGGGGGCAATCGAAAAATAGTAGGAAAATGCAGCATTTTTTCCTGGAAAAATTCGAAGAAGTGATTGCAATTCCAATAGGATTCCCCTATAATAAAAAACAAAGTGGAGCAAAATGGATTAAAAATGATAAAAATGGAGCGAGGTGAGCGGAATGACAGGCAAATATCAGCACACGGTTGATCCCAAGGGACGCTTGTTCGTTCCGTCGAAGCTCCGGGAAGAACTGGGCGAAGCATTCTATGTGACACTGGGACTGGATCACTGCCTGTCCGCGTATACGGCGGAGGATTGGGAAGCGATTCAGGAGAAGTACCGCAGCCTGCCGTTGTCGCAGCAGAGCCGGATGCGATTCTTCTTTGCCAATGCCGCGAAGTGCGAACCGGACAAGCAGGGGCGCTTTTTGCTGCCTGCCGATTTGCGCGCATATGCGGGGTTGGAGCAGGAGGTTATGTTCATTGGCCTTGGAAACCATGCGGAAATTTGGGATGCCGACGCGTATAAGAAGCTGGAAGCAGAGACACTGACGCCGGAGAATTTGGCGGCAGTCATGGAGGAGCTGGGCTTTTGATGGAATTTTCACATCGCTCGGTGCTGTTGCAGGAATGTATTGATGCGCTCCGGATTCGACCGGATGGGATTTACTTGGACGGTACGCTGGGCGGCGCGGGGCACTCGTTTGAAATTGCAAGACGATTGACAACGGGTAGATTGATTGGGATTGATCGCGATCAGATGGCGCTGGACGCTGCCAGTGAACGGTTAAAGCCCTACGGAGACCGCGTAACACTGGTGCATGACAATTTTTCAGAGATTGACGAAGTCCTGGAGCGTCTGGGAATTACAGGCGTTGATGGAATGCTGTTTGACCTTGGTGTATCGTCGCCACAGCTGGATCATGCGGAGCGAGGATTTTCTTACATGGTCGATGCGCCGCTGGATATGCGGATGGATCAATCACAGTCGATAACGGCTTATGATGTGGTCAATCGGTATGATGCGGCGGCGCTGCGGAAAGTTTTTTATGAATATGGCGAGGAACGCTATGC
>CAKTFW010000012.1 GCA_934561175.1 uncultured Oscillospiraceae bacterium | reverse complement strand
AAAATGGTGTAACAGCCAAGACGCCAAACGCTGAAACCCCTTGAAAATCAAGGAAAATCGAAGGAGAATGAGTACAAGTGAAATTAGGTATCGTTGGGCTTCCAAATGTTGGAAAAAGCACGCTGTTTAATGCGATCACCAATGCCGGTGCAGAAGCTGCAAACTACCCCTTCTGCACCATTGACCCAAATGTAGGCATGGTTACCGTCCCAGACGAGCGGCTGGACTGGCTTGCGGATCTCCATCATCCCAAAAAGGTAACGCCCGCCGTGATCGAATTTGTCGATATTGCAGGTTTGGTAAAGGGTGCATCCAAAGGCGAAGGGCTGGGCAATAAATTTTTGTCCAACATTCGCTCGACCGACGCAATTGTTCATGTCGTCCGTTGCTTTGAAGATAGCAACATCACACATGTAGAGGGCACCACCGATCCGCTGCGCGACATTGAAATTATCAACCTTGAGTTGATTATGGCTGATATTGAAATGATCGAGCGTCGGCTCGAAAAGGCACAGAAAGCGCTTAAAAGCGGTGATAAACACGCAGCCCATGAGATTGAACTCATGCAGGAACTACTGGAGCATCTAAATGCCGGCAAGCTGGCACGCACCTTTGAATGCGACGAAGAGGACGCCGCCAAAATTGCAGAATCTGATCTGCTAACACTGAAGCAGACGATCTATGCCGCAAATCTCGGTGAGGACGAAGTCGCAAGTTATGAGCAGAGCCGCCACTATCAGGCAGTTGCCGAACTTGCCGCACAGGAAGGCAGTCAGGTACTTCCCATCTGCGCCAAGCTGGAAGCCGACATTGCCGAATTGGATGATCCCGAAGAAAAGGCTATGTTTTTGGAAGAGCTCGGCATCCAGGAATCCGGTTTGGATCGACTGGTCAAATGCTCCTATACACTGCTGGGGCTTATTTCTTTCCTGACCGCCGGTTCCGACGAGTGCCGCGCATGGACCATTAAAAACGGTACCAAGGCGCCCCAGGCCGCCGGTAAAATCCACTCTGATTTTGAACGCGGTTTTATTCGCGCCGAAGTCATCGCCTTTGACGACATGAAAGTCTGCGGCACCATGGCCTCCGCCCGTGCAAAGGGTCTGGTCCGTTCTGAAGGCAAGGATTATGTCATGCACGATGGAGATATTGTCAATTTTCTCTTCAATGTTTAATCGCATCTCTTCTTCGCGCGCAGCGAACTCGCTGCGCGCATTTTTACAGGCGATAATTCATACAAACCCGGAGGTATTTTCATGAAACTTTCCACCCTCTTTGAACAGGATCGCCCTACGCTTTCCTTTGAGGTCTTCCCGCCGAAACAGACCACTTCCTTTGACAATGTCCGCCGTGCGACGGAAGAAATCGCTGCGTTGTGCCCTGACTTCATGAGTGTCACCTATGGTCACGGCAGCGCCGAATTTTCCCTTCCCATTGCAGAAAATGTGCTGCGCGTCGGGAAGGTAACGCCGCTGGCACATCTGACCTGTGTTGGTCTCGATGCAGCTGCACTGGACAAGCATTTGCAGGCATTTTCCGCCGCTGGAATTGACAATATTCTGGCGCTGCGCGGCGATATTCCAGAGTACGCGCCCAAACAGCAAACATGGGCATTTCCACACGCCAGCGATTTGATCGCCTACATCAAGTCCCATGGTGATTTTTGCGTCGGCGCCGCCTGTTACCCGGAGGGACATCCGGAATCTGCCACACAAGTTGCCGATATTGCATCGCTCAAATGCAAAGCTGACGCAGGCTGCGATTTCCTGACAACTCAAATGTTTTTTGACAACAACATTCTCTATAATTTCCTTTATAAAACGGAAAAAGCCGGGATTCACCTCCCCGTTGTCGCAGGCATTATGCCTGTTACAAACGGAAAGCAGGTCGCCCGAACCTGTCAGCTTTCCGGCCAGATGCTGCCGCCCCGTTTCCGCCAGATCATTGACCGTTTCAGCAGCAATCCTGCCGCGATGAAGCAGGCAGGTATTGCCTATGCAACTGAGCAGATCGTTGACCTGCTCGCCAACGGCGTGCAGTATATCCATGTCTACTCCATGAACAAGCCGGATGTCGCGCGGCAAATTCAAGCCAACCTGTCCGAAATTTTGGGCGTATGAGCGTACCTGCCATCTCCGTTTTTCAGGCCGCTTGCGAAGAGATTCCCCTGCACAATGTGCTGCGCTACCTGGGATGCCGTGAGGATCCCGCGCCGCCGCAAATCCTCCAACTGGCCGAACACGCTGTCCATGCCGTGCAGCAGGCGGCAGTCTGCCGTTGCTGTTGGCGCCGTGTCACTGTCACACACCAGTCCGACACCGAGCTGCTTCTGGATGCACTTCCAGTCCGGAGCCGCCATCTTTCCATCAATCTGGACGGCTGTGATGCAGCATTTCTCTTTGGTGCCACCATCGGAGTTGGCCCGGAGCGCCTCATTGCCGCCGGGCGGCGACTCAGCGCCGCGGATGCACTGGCAGCGGATGCAGCCGGTTCCGCCGCAATTGAGCACTGGTGTGATCAAATCAACCAAATGCTAGCCAAAACCGCCCGCAAGGAGGGGCACTATCTTCGCCCCCGGTTTTCCGCCGGTTATGGTGACTTTTCCATCACCGCACAGCAGGCACTTGTTTCCATGCTGGATATGCCTCGAAAAATCGGCGTTACCCTTACCAGCGGAATGATGCTGCTTCCGACAAAATCTGTCACCGCCATCGTCGGAATCAGCGACACGCCAGTCAACTGTGCGCACACATCCTGCGAAAATTGTCAAATGCAATCCTGCCCTTATCGGGCATAATCACGGAGGTTCTGCCATGCAGATATCAGAATTGCTCCGGCACGGACTCGTCTATTTTGACGGTGGAACCGGAACCGTCCTGCAGTCCATGGGGCTCGCCGCCGGCGAGCTGCCGGAAACCTGGAATTTATTACATCCTGACCGCATTTCCAGCCTGCACCATGCCTATCTGGATGCAGGCTGTCATATCATCAACACCAATACCTTCGGCGCCAATCGCTTCAAATATCCCGACAACCTCGCAGACCTCGTGACTGCCGGTGTTCAGTTGGCCCGCAACGCAGTAGAAACCAGTGGAAATTCCGGCCAGCGCTTTGTCGCACTGGATATTGGCCCGCTGGGCCAGATGCTCCAGCCGCTTGGTCAGCTTCCTTTTGAGGATGCCGTCTCTGCATTTGCCGAAGTCGTCCGCATTGGCGCCGCTGCCGGTGCCGACCTTGTGCTGATTGAGACGATGAACGACGCATACGAAACCAAAGCCGCTGTACTGGCCGCCAAAGAGTCCTGTACACTTCCGGTTTTTGTCACCAATGTCTACGATGCGCAGGGCAAGCTGATGACCGGCGCTGATCCCAAAGCCATGATTGCAATGCTGGAAGGGCTTGGCGTAGACGCGCTTGGTATGAACTGCTCACTTGGCCCGGCACAGATGCTGAAGCTGTTACCCACTTTTGTGGAATACGCCTCTGTTCCCGTGATCGTCACGCCAAACGCCGGCCTTCCTCGTTTGGAAAGCGGAAAAACAGTGTTTGATGTCGGCGCAGATGAATTCTCGCAAGTAGCCGTGCAAATTGCCGCTGCTGGTGCACAGATTCTGGGAGGCTGTTGCGGCACCACCCCCGAATACATGTCCAAAACCATTGCCGCGACACGCAATATTGTCCCTGCGCCAGTCACCCAAAAGCAGCACAGCCTTGTCAGTTCTTATACCCACGCTGTAGAACTCGGTCCCGTTCCACTGCTGATCGGTGAGCGAATCAATCCCACTGGCAAAAAAGCCTTCAAGCAGGCGCTGCGTGACCACGATATCGGCTATCTACTCCGGGAAGGCATCGAGCAGGCAGAGCGTGGCGTACAGATTCTGGATGTCAATGTCGGCCTGCCGGAAATCAACGAAGCCGCCATGATGGTAGAAGCTGTCTGTGAACTGCAGGCCGTCTGCGATCTTCCGCTGCAGATTGACACCTCCAGTCCGGAGGTTTTAGCGCGTGCGCTGCGGCAGTACAATGGCAAGCCCATGATTAACTCTGTCAATGGCAAGCAGGAGAGTATGGATGCAGTGCTGCCGCTTGCCGCCAAATATGGCGGTGTCGTAGTCTGTCTGACGCTGGACGAGGCCGGTATTCCAGCCACCGCAGATGGGCGTGTTGCCATCGCGCGAAAAATCATGGAACGCGCCGCAGATTATGGTATCGCACCCAAAGACCTGATTGTTGACCCTTTGACGCTTACCGTTTCTGCAGAACCGGATGCCGCCGGGGTCACATTAGAGGCCATTCGCCGGATTCACAGCGAGCTAGGGCTCCGAACTTCGCTTGGAATTTCCAATATTTCTTTCGGTCTTCCCAATCGGGATATGCTGACCTCTGCATTTTTCACCATGGCGCTACAGGCCGGACTCGATGCCGCAATTATGAACCCTTATGCGCCGCTGATGATGCAGGCTTATTACAGCAGTCTCGCTGTACTGGGGATTGATACCAATTTCGAACAGTATCTCGCTTACGCTGCCGCACACCCATTGAGTGCCGCAGCTCCGCAGGCTGCCGCCGCAACGGCGCTCCCTACTGCAAAGGGTGATCCCACCTCTCTGAAAGACGCCATTGTCCACGGCCTGCGGGATGCTGCCGGTCAAATTGCCGCGCAAGCGCTCCAAACCCAGCCCCCCATGGCGCTGATCAATGAGCAAATCGTCCCTGCACTTGATATCGTCGGTCGCGGTTTTGAAGAAAAAACCGTTTATCTGCCGCAGCTTCTGATGAGCGCCGACGCCGCTTCAGCTGCCTTTGATGCCGTTAAAGCTGTGCTGCAAGCCACCTCCGGGCAGCAGGCAAAACGCGGTCCAATCATTCTCGCAACCGTTCACGGTGATATTCACGATATCGGCAAAAACATTGTCAAGGTTCTGCTGGAAAACTACGGTTTTCTGGTAATTGACCTCGGCCGGGATGTCCCGCCGGAAGCAATCGTTGATGCCGCACGCACAAATCAGGCGCAGTTAGTCGGGTTAAGCGCCCTGATGACCACTACCGTACCCGCGATGGAGGAAACCATTCGTCAAATCCGCGCTGCAGCGCTCCCCTGCCGTGTGATGGTCGGCGGTGCAGTTCTGACACAGGAATATGCCGACCAGATCGGCGCTGATTTTTACGGCAAAGACGCCATGGAATCTGTCCGCTATGCCGGACAGGTTTTCCAAAGCGAAACCACAGGAGAATTGCCACATGGATTTTGATACCCCCATCAATCGATATCACACAAACAGCCTGAAATACGATTTCGCCGTGGAAAACGGCTATCCGGCTGATGTCTTGCCGCTTTGGGTCGCCGATATGGATTTTCGAGTGCCAGAGCCTGTACAGAAAGCGCTGAGCCATGCAGTCCAGCACGGTATCTTTGGCTACAGTGACACGAAACAGGACTATTTCGACGCGGTCGCCCATTGGTTTCAATCCCGCTTTCACTGGTCCGTAGAAGCGGACTGGCTGGTCAAAACACCAGGCGTCGTCTTTGCATTGGCAACTGCCGTCCGTGCACTGACCAATCCCGGCGACGCCGTCTTAATTCAACCGCCGGTTTACCGCCCTTTCTCCCGTGTCGTACTGGACAATGGGCGTAAACTTGTCGAAAGCCCACTGCTGCTGCAAGACGGGCAATATCGCATTGATTTTGCCGACTTGGAACAAAAAATTGTAGAAAATCAGGTTCGGCTGTTTCTGCTCTGCAGTCCGCACAATCCGGTCGGCCGAGTGTGGACCCGTGCAGAATTGGAAACCCTCGGCAGTATCTGCAAGCGCCATTCTGTTTTCGTTGTCTCCGACGAAATACACTGCGACTTTGCTTTTCCTGCCCATCCGCACACCGTATTTCTTGATGCCAATCCTTCGCTCGCCGCACAAACCATCATCTGCACCGCGCCCAGCAAAACCTTCAATCTGGCCGGTTTGCAAATTTCCAACATCTGGATTCCTGATGGCGTCATTCGCAAAGCATTCTGTACCGAGATGCAGCGCGTCGGTTATTCCCATCCCAACGCACTCGGTATCGTCGCCTGTCAGGCCGCCTATTCCGAAGGCGCAGACTGGCTCGCAGCTTGTACCGCTTATCTGCGGGAGAATTTAAACTTTCTGCGGCATTTTTTGCAGACGCATTTACCGCAGCTCCATCTGATTGAACCAGAGGGTACTTACTTTGCCTGGGTCGATTGTTCCGGGCTCGGATTGGATTCCCGGTCATTAAATAATCTGATCCGGAATCAGGCCCGACTTTGGTTGGACGCCGGCTCTATATTCGGCGCCTGTGCCAAACAATTTCAGCGCATTGTGTTAGCCTGTCCCCGCTCTACACTGGAGCAAGCGCTGCTACAGCTGGAGGCAGCCATTCGATCGCAATAAACAAAAAAGCAGCCATCCTGCTGGAGCGCAGGATGGCTGCTTTTTTTGTCGTTAACCTTCGTACTGAGCGAAGAAATCTACAATATCTGCATGTTGAGCACGAACGCTTCCCTGGATAAAATCCGGCTTGCCGCCGCCGCGGCCATCCAGTGCGCTATTCAGCGCTTCACCGAGCGCGCTGAGATTGCCATTGACTTCCCCAATGGCATATTGATAGCCTGTCTGATCTGTACCGGTAAAGACCGCACAGTGCCCGCCGCAAACCTTCAGCAGGGCATTTGTCAGACGGCGTAAGCCATCCGGCGTCAGTCCCTCCGCAAATACCAGCGGATCGCGCGCTTCTGCATATTGACTCGCAAGGTCTGCAAATGCTTTTTCTTCCAGCGTTGCAACGCGTGCTTTATTGGCGTTATTTTCTTCAATCAGCCGCTGCACTGCGTCGCCGGTATCGCACGCCTTTACACTCAGCGCCACACCTACCGCGTGGTTCTGTGCCGTTGTCATACACACATAGTCATAAGCACGGCGTCCGCTGACAATCTGCACCCGCACGCCGCCGCGGAACCGTTCAAAATTGCACATCTTAATCAGGCCCAATTCGCCGGTGCGCGCTACATGGGTGCCACAGCAGGCGCAGAGATCAAACCCCGGAATCTCTACCAGACGCAGCGAACCTTCAATCTCTTTCTTGCTGCGGTAATGCAGCAGCTCCAGCTGTTCCTTGGTCGGATAATAGCAGTTAACCGGTACATTGGCCCAAATTGCCTGATTCGCCTGCCGCTCAATCTGCTGCAGTGCCGTCTCACTCAGAATTCCATTCAGATCCAGCGTAATCACATCGGCGCTCATATGGAATCCGACATTATCCACGCCAAACAGCGTATGCGCAATGCCAGAAAACAGATGTTCGCCGGTATGCTGCTGCATCAGATCGTACCGGTACTCCCAGTTCACAGAACCAACAACGCTCTCGCCGACCGTGATTTCCTGACCTACAATGTGCTCAATCACGCCGTCCTTTTCCCGTACCTGAAGCACCTGTGTGCCGTCCAGCATTCCCTTATCGCAGGGCTGCCCGCCGCCTTCCGGATAAAACATCGTCTGATCCAAGACGACGGCATACTGGTTTCCCTGCTTGCTGCAGGAGAGAACCTGCGCCACAAAATCTGTGCTGTAAGGATTGGACTCATACAGTTTTACCGTTGCTTCCATACCTTTCACCCCTCAAATCATATCAAAATTTCCGTCATAAAAACATCCAGATGGTTGATCCTATGTACTGAGATTATAAACGCAATCTTTCATATTCGCAAGTGGCAAGAGATTCTTTTCTCCAAGGTTGACAAATCGATTTTCGCGATTTACTATTATATATAATGTATAGATTTTACTCAATTTTTCGGCGATGTCTTGACAGAAAAGTCAGATCGCACGATTCCAGTGGGAGGAATGTCGATGGCAGAACTCGATGTAGCACTGGGGCGCACCTTAAATGCGCTTCTGGATGACAAAAAATATACGACGCTGCAGGACATTCTCATTACGATGAATCCCGCCGATATTGCAGCGATTTTTGCCGAATTGGATCAGGCACGGCTGCCGCTTTTGTACCGGTTGCTTCCCAAAGAATTGGCAGCCGAGACCTTTGTCGAAATGGAGCCGGAAGCGCAGGAGCTTTTGATCCGCGGTTTCTCTGATGTCGAGCTGAAAGAAGTTCTAAACGAGCTGTATGTGGACGATGCGGTCGACATCGTCGAAGAGATGCCCGCCAGTGTTGTGCGGCGAATTCTGCGGCAGGCCGACCCCGAAATGCGCAAGCAAATCAACGAACTGCTCCGGTATCCGGACGATTCCGCCGGCTCCATTATGACCACAGAGTTCGTCTCTCTGCGGCAGGACATGACAGTTGCAGAAGCAATCAAACGGATTCGCCGAACCGGTATTGATAAAGAGACGATCAACACCTGCTATGTCACGCAAGACAAGCGGCTGATCGGTGTCGTCTCAATCCGAACTCTGTTGCTTGCCGACGATTCCGAAGTTGTCTCCGACATCATGGAGGAAAATGTCATTTCCGTCTCCACAATGACGGACCAGGAAGAAGTCGTCCAGGCGCTTGGAAAATACAACTTTACCGCCATTCCCGTTGTCGATGGGGAAAACCGTCTGGTTGGTATCGTCACCATCGACGATGCACTCGATGTCATGGAAGACGAGGCCACGGAGGATATCAACAAGATGGCTGCTATTCTCCCATCCGACAAGCCCTATTTGCGGCAAAGTGTCTTTGAGCTTTGGCGGACGCGTATTCCATGGCTGCTGTTACTGCTGTTGTCTGCCACTTTTACCGGAATTATTCTCACCAAGTTTGAAGATGCTCTTGCTGCCCGCGTTGTGCTGGTAAGCTTTATCCCAATGCTGATGGGCACCGCCGGCAACTCCGGTTCTCAGGCATCTGTCACAGTGACGCGTGCGCTGTCCTTGGGTGATATCGAATTCCGCGATCTCCCCCGAATTATCTGGAAAGAAATCCGGGTGGCCGTGCTGTGCGGCGCCTGTCTAGCCGTCGCCGCATTCTTTAAGGTTATGTTGGTGGATCATTTTCTAATGCATAACCTTGCTGCAACGGTTGATGTAGCATTTACTATCGCAACTACTGTGCTGCTGATTGTAATCATGGCAAAAGTTGTTGGCTGCGTCCTGCCTATGATCGGGCAAAAGCTTGGCTTTGACCCTGCTGTTATGGCAACACCGCTGATCAGCACCATTCTGGATGCTCTGTCCCTTCTGGTCTATCTCACAGTGGCCATTACCTTTCTTCATATCTAAAATATCTAAAAAGGACCCGCAGATCAATCAATCTGCGGGTCCTTTCTCGTTTCTCAGTCTCTTGCCTTGGAATCCACAATCGTGTGAAGCTTTGCAGTAAAGTCTTCCAGTGACATTGCGCCGAGATCTTCACCGGAACGGTGGCGAACCGAAACAGTGTGATTCTCCACATCCCGGTCACCAACAACCAGCATATAAGGAATCTTCATCAGTGTGGCTTCCCGAATCTTCTTGCCGATCTTTTCATTCCGCTGATCAATTTCCACCCGGAAGCCTTCTGCGTCCAGCTTCGCGGCAATCTCAGCTGCATAATCGTCCACGCGGTCGGTAACAGTCAGAATTTTTACCTGTACCGGATTCAGCCAGGTCGGGAATGCACCGGCAAAGTGCTCCGTAATCACGCCGATAAAGCGCTCAATGGAGCCAAGCACCACACGGTGAATCATAACCGGACGATGCTTCTGGCCATCTTCGCCAATATACTCCAAATCAAAGCGTTCCGGCATCTGCATATCCAACTGGATTGTACCGCACTGCCAGGTGCGGCCCAGCGAATCTGCCAGATGGAAGTCCAGCTTCGGGCCATAGAATGCGCCGTCACCCTCATTGATTACATATTCCTTGCCCATGTGCTCAATGGCCTTTTTCAAAGTCTCCGTTGCAAAATCCCAGGTTTCCTTCTCGCCAATGTGATCCTCCGGCATCGTGGAAACCTCAATCTGATAGCTCAGGCCAAAGACGGAGTAGACTTCGTCAAACAAGCGCACAACATTCTGGATTTCACTCTCCATCTGATCCCAAGTCATGAAAATATGGGCATCATCCTGCGTAAAGCAACGCACACGGAACAGGCCATGCAGCGCACCAGAAAGTTCATGGCGGTGTACCAGGCCCAGCTCTGCCATCCGCAGCGGCAGATCTCGGTAAGAATGCGGCTCCGTCTTGTAGACCAGCATACCGCCTGGACAGTTCATCGGCTTGACCGCATAATCTTCGCCGTCAATTACCGTAGTATACATATTATCTTTATAATGATCCCAATGGCCAGAGCGGTGCCACAGCTCCTGGTTCAGAATAATCGGCGTGGAAATCTCCACATAGCCATATTTTTTATGGACCTGCCGCCAATAGTCCAGCAGTGTGTTGCGCAGTACCATGCCCTTCGGCAGGAAGAACGGGAAACCAGGTCCTTCTTCCATCAAGGTAAATAAGCCGAGTTCCTTGCCGAGCTTGCGATGATCGCGGCGCTTCGCTTCTTCAATTCGCTCCAGATACGCATCCAGCTCTTCCTTTTTGGGGAATGCCACACCATAAATTCGCTGCAGCGTCTGGCGGTTGGAATCACCGCGCCAGTATGCCGCATTACAGGCAGTCAACTTGATGGCATTGCCCTTGATTCGGCCAGTGGAGTCCAGATGCGGACCGGCGCACAGGTCCGTAAATTCGCCCTGCTTATAGAAGGAAATGACCGCATCCTCCGGCAGGTCGTGAATCAACTCAACCTTGTAGGGCTCTTCTTTTTCCTCCATGAACTTGATTGCCTCTTCACGCGGCAGCTCAAAGCGTTCCAGCTTCAGCTTTTCCTTACAGATCTTCCGCATCTCTGCCTCGATCTTCTCCATGATCTCCGGTGTAAAGGCAAAGGGCGAATCCATATCATAATAGAATCCATTTTCAATCGAAGGGCCAATTGCCAGCTTTACCTCTGGATACAGGCGTTTAACTGCCTGTGCCAGCACATGTGAGCAAGTGTGCCAATAGGTTTTCCGATAGGTTTCATTTTCAAAGGTGTACTGATTTTCTTCTGCCATAGTGCTTCCTCCTTGTATTTGGGGTAAGACAAAATCCCACCCCTGAATGATCAGGGGTGGGATAAACATTTGCATGTATCTCACGGTTCCACCCTGCTTACGGCCAAAGCCGTCGCTCGTAGCCGCTGTAACGGGCGGTCCCGTCCCGGTTCGCCAGGCAGCTCAGGATTGGTACAAGCACGGTCATTCTGCAGCCCGGTTTCAGCTATTCCGGTGCCTCTCTGCGCAGCTGTTTCCGCATTGTTTTGTTCCTTCATCGCACTTTTTCGTAGAAAATATATCACATTATTTTTTCAATGTCAATGGGATTACACTTTCAAAATTATGTTAACTCTTTTGTAACCTTTCCTACTATATATAGTGTTTTTTTGTATTTTTTTCGAAGAAAAACCGAGAAAACTGCAAAAACGCAACTTTTCATATTTCAGGTCGCAAAGTTTAATATCTGTACTTTTTTTGCCAAAAAACTTGACATTCTAGTCAAAATAGTTATATTTATACTAGATTTGAATATGATTACATTGTGTAACTTTTCGTTGCCATTCTTTCATTTACGCATTCATCTCATCAAATCTAAGAAAGGAGGTATTTCCCTTGAAAAGACTGATCCAATCTGCCGAGTTTCTCTCTGAGCTGCACGGATTCCGTATGCGCATCATTTCCATTCTGATCATGGTTGGTATTACGCTCGGCGTATTCTCTCAGTCCGTACTTGCAAGAAATACCTATATTATCACAGACGGAGATACCGTTGTGGTGCATACCAGCTTCGCAACGGATCCCTCCACCGTCCTTCAGGAGGCAGGAGTGAAGCTCGGCGAAGCCGACACCATCACCACCCAACAGGACGGCGATGTCTCCGAAATCGTTGTTTCGCGGGCCAATCTGATTACGCTAAACAACTGCGGAACGCTCTATGCAATCAGCACAACGCTGGAGACTGTCGGTGATCTACTTGCATCCTATAACATCATTCCAACCGAAACCACTGTTCTTTCCACCAGCCTGACTTCCCGGCTTTACGATGGTATGGAAATCAAGGTCTCCGAACTGACCTACGGGGCAGAAGTTGTAGAGGAATCCATTCCTCATTCCGAAATTACCTGTGCTGTTTCCTGGCTGAATGAAGATCAGACGCGCCTGGTCGAAGGGAATGACGGTCTGCAGCGTACCACCTATCAGGTGGTGTATGAAGACGGTAAGGCGATCCGCCGCATCGTGGAGGACGCAACCGTGATTCAGCCGGCCAATGACAGCGTCACCTTCGTGGGAACCAGCGCCGCAAGCAGCATCCATACCTTCTCTGCAAATCCCGCTGCCGCTGCTGCTGACAACAGCACACTGAAGCTTCTGACAACTGCCAACGGTGATGTGCTCCATTACACTTCCGTTCTTTCCTGTGAGGCAACCGCCTACACCTGTGAGGGTTCCAGTTGGAACACCACCGCAACCGGTACAACTGCCAGAGTCGGCTGCATCGCGGTGGATCCCAGCATTATTCCGCTCGGCACCAAGGTCTACATTGAAACCGTCGATGGCTCCTTTATCTATGGCACCGCGACCGCCGAAGATACTGGCGGCGCCATCAAAGGAAACATTGTTGATCTCTACTTTGATACTGAGGCCGAGTGTTGGGCCTTTGGCCGCCGTGCCTGTAATGTCTACCTGCTCGCCTGATTTCCGAATTGCAAAACCGTCTTTCGTCTGCTACAATCAAGCCAGACGAAAGGCGGTTTTTTTGTGAATCTTTGTAATATTGATGAGATCAAGGCGCTTCTAAACCGGCACGGCTTCCGGTTCTCCAAAGCCAAAGGGCAAAACTTTCTGACTGCAGCCTGGGTTCCGGAACAAATCTGCGAGTCCGCCGGTATTGACGCCACCTGCGGCGTGCTGGAAATCGGCCCTGGAATCGGGCCGCTGACCGATCAGCTCTGTCGTCATTCATCCAAAGTCGTAGCAATTGAAGTAGATACAGCGCTGAAGCCGGTCCTGGCAGAGACGATGTCTGCACATCAGAACCTGACTCTGATTTTTGGAGATGTTCTGAAACTGGATATTCCAGCCATCGTACAGGAGCATTTCGGTACACTGCGTCCGATGGCCTGCGCCAATCTTCCCTATTATATCACCTCGCCCATTCTGGCTGCGCTGCTGGAAAGCCGTGCATTTTCCGCAGTCACTGTAATGGTACAAAAAGAAGTTGCCGAACGAATCTGCACATCAGCCGGCTCTTCCGATTACAGCGCTTTCACAGTATTCTGCAACTATTACGCCGTTCCCGAAATTCTCTTTGATGTGCCGCCGGATTGCTTTATTCCGCGCCCCAAAGTGATGTCTTCGGTCATTCGGCTTACCGCAAGAACTGTCCCGCCCTGTCCCATCGTGGATGAGCCCCTGTTTTTCCGTGTTGTACGCGCCAGTTTTTCCCAACGCCGCAAGACGCTCGTCAATGGTCTGAATTCCGCCTTTCCGCAGTACTCCAAACAGCAGTTGGTCGATTTGCTTATTTCCTGCGGTTTTTCCCCAACAATTCGAGGGGAAAAATTGGATCTTTGCGGATTTGCCGCTGTTGCAAATGCATTGGCCGGAGGAAATCATGCAGTATAACACGATTCTGCTCGATGTGGACGATACGCTTCTGGATTTTCCTGCCTGTGAACGCGCAGCCTTTAACCGTACCATGCAGGCCGTCGGTGTAGTTCCCAGCGACGAACTTGCCGCTGCCTATTCCGTCATCAACACCGCACTCTGGAAGCAATTCGAACGCGGTGAAATTTCGCGGAAAGCAATCTTTACCACGCGTTACCACCGCCTGGCTACACAGTCTGGATTATCCTTTCCGGCCGATATGGCCGCGCAGCTATACCCCACCTTTCTTTCACAGCAGGCAATTCCGCTACCCGGAATGCGGGAAGCACTGCACTACCTCGCCAGCCGCTATCGGCTCTACATCGCAACAAATGCTACCATCTCTGTGCAGCAGCCACGGCTGCGCAGCAGTGGGATTTCCGCTTTTGTCCAGGATTGCTTTTTCTCAGAGCAAGCCGGTGTACAAAAGCCCGATGAGGCCTTTTTTCACTACTGTTTTGCCAGAATTCCAGATTTTTCCCCCACTGCAACGCTGATGCTTGGCGACAGTCTGACCTCTGATATTCGCGGTGCATCTAATGCCGGTATCGATGCATGCTGGTACAATCGCACCAACGCTCCCCGTCCTGCGGGGCTGCCCATTGCGCTGGAAATCCATGCACTCTCTGAAATTCCACAGGTTCTCTAAACAACCAAGATGCGGATCAGCCGTTTGGCTGATCCGCATCTTTTACTTCCAGTACAACCGGAATCCGGTTTGTAATCCGCAGACTGTCCGGCGTCACTGTACATTCTGCGGCCAGCACCTGTACTCCGGACGCAGCCGCCGCAGCCAGTGCAGTGCAAAACACCGGATCTTGTGGCCAGTTGGGACAAAACTTCCGAACTCCCGCCATCTGCACTACAAATAGCACCGTCGCTTCATATCCTTCTGCAATTGCCATCTGTAGATGCCGCATATGCTTCGCCCCACGCGCAGTCGGCGCATCCGGAAAAAGCGCCACGCCATCTTGCTCCAGGGTCACGCCCTTGACTTCCACAAATCCCCGCCGCGTACCTCGTTCATAATATAAATCAAAACGAGCATCATGAAACTGCACTTCGCGGCGCAGCACGGTCGGCTTCCAGCCGAGTCCGCCATTCTGAATCCACTCCACCGCCACAATGTTCGGCGCCTGGGAATCCAAATTCACCAAAGCGCCCTGCTTTTCGACTGCAAGCAGCGTATAAGCCGTCTTGCGATTTAGGGATTCCGCGTGCTGGCAGTAGGCCCGGCATCCCGGCAGCAGCAGCTCCTGGCACCGTCCGGTATTCTTCACATGACAAGCTACCATCTTCCCTGCAATTTTGACATCTGCTACAAAACGGTTTCGCCGTATCTGGAATTCTCCTTGGGTTACATTGGAGTATTTCATTTTGAACCGCCTCCATTTTCGTCCTGTCCATCATAGCAGGTGCCTGTTCGATCTGCAAGTGCTGCAACAAATCCTGCAAAGGCTGGAAATTCTTGGCGAAACGCCTTGCAAAGCATCAAAATTTTAGCTATGATGGAATAGAAAACTATAGCAGCGTGCTGCTGCGGGAGGCTAGGAAGAATGTCGACAAATACAACCGTGCGTGTTTGGGCCGAAGAAATGGCTGCAATCACCAAGCCCGACCGAATTGAATGGATTACCGGCGATGAAGCACAGCTTGAAAAGCTGCGCAAAATGGCGCTGGAGACCGGTGAGCTGTTGGAACTGAATCAGGAAAAGTTACCCGGCTGCTATCTGCACCGCTCTGATCCGAGCGATGTTGCGCGCGTAGAAAGCCGTACTTTCATCTGCTCAAAGAAGCAGGAAGACGCTGGTCCTACCAATAACTGGATGGATCCGCAGGTGATGTACGACAAACTTTACAAGCTCTATGACGGCTCCATGAAGGGGCTGACCATGTACGCCATCCCCTATTCCATGAGCGTAGTCGGTTCTCCGTTTGCCAAATATGGCATTGAGTTGACCGACTCCATCTATGTTGTGCTGAATATGGCGATTATGACACGCATCGGCAATGAGGTCCTTGACAAAATCGGGGATTCCACCGACTTTATCCGCGGCCTGCACTCCAAGGCCACGCTGGATCCGGAAGAGCGCTACATTGTTCAGTTCCCGGAGGACAACACCATCATGTCCATCAATTCCGGCTACGGCGGCAATGTGCTGCAGGGCAAAAAGTGTTTTGCCCTGCGTATTGCATCTGTGCTGGGGCGTGATGAGGGCTGGCTTGCCGAGCATATGCTGATCCTCGGCATTGAAAATCCGCAGGGAGAAACAAAGTATGTCTGTGCTGCGTTTCCCTCTGCCTGTGGCAAAACCAACCTTGCCATGCTGATCCCGCCGGAGGGTTATCGAATTAAGGGTTATAAGACCTGGTGCGTCGGCGATGATATTGCATGGCTGCGCGTCGGTCCAGACGGACGCCTGTGGGCCGTTAACCCGGAGAACGGCTTCTTTGGTGTTGCTCCCGGCACTTCCGAAAAGTCCAATCCAAACGCTTTGGCCGCCACCCGCAAGAACACCATCTTCACCAATGTCGTGCGCAATCTGGACGACAACACCGTATGGTGGGAGGGCATGACCAAGCAGCGTCCGCTGAACGCCGAAAACTGGAAAGGCGAAATCTGGGCGCCGGACAGCACCGAAAAAGGTGCACACCCCAACTCGCGTTTTACCGCACCGGCCAAGAACTGCCCGTGTATCTCCGATCATTTTGATGATCCCAACGGCGTGCCCATCTCCGCTATTATTTTTGGCGGCCGCCGCGCTAAGACTGCACCGCTGGTCTACCAGTCCCGCGACTGGAATCACGGCGTATTTGTCGGCTCCATTATGGCCTCTGAAAAGACCGCTGCTGCAGAGGGACAGGTCGGCGAAGTCCGCCGCGATCCGATGGCTATGCTGCCTTTCTGTGGCTACCACATGGGCGACTACTGGCAGCATTGGCTCGATATGGGAGAGAAAATTCCCAACAAGCCGAAGATCTTCAATGTCAACTGGTTCCGTACGGATGACGACGGTAACTTTCTGTGGCCGGGCTTTGGTGACAATCTGCGCGTGTTGGAGTGGATTCTGAATCGCTGCGACGATACTGCCGACGCAGTTGAAACCGCAATTGGCTATCTTCCCAAACCGGAAGACATCAATCTGGAAGGCACCGATGTCTCTCTGGATACACTCAAGGACATTCTTTCCGTCGACAAAAACCTGTGGACAGCAGAAGCCGCCGGGATCGAGGAATTCTACGCCAAGTTCGGCGACAAGCTTCCCAAGACTCTGCGCAGCGAATTGGAGCAGTTAAAAGAACGACTGGCGAAATAACGATCACAAGCCCAGAACTGAAAAGCAAAAAGCGGGGAGAAAATTTCTCCCCGCTTTTTTATATTTTCCGCAAATTCACACTTGACAAACCGCCAGAATCTTGTATAATAATTCATGCGCTTGACACAGTATAGGGGATTTGTGTAACGGTAGCACACCGGACTCTGACTCCGTTTGCGGGGGTTCGAATCCCTCATCCCCTGCCAAACCCGAAGTCTTCGGACTTCGGGTTTTTTCTGTAATCCCACCATATCTTTCTATCGCCAGAAATTCCCCTTGACATTTTGCCGGGAATCTGCTAAATTTGGTAGCGATAAAACACAATGATGGAGAAAAGATGGGTAAAGCCCCTCTCAGAGAACCGGCGGTTGGTGTGAGCCGGTGAGGAAGCCCCCAGTCGACTGGCTCCGGAGTGGTCTGTCCGATAAGTAGGGCAGAACGGTTGGCACCGTTATGCGTCAAGGCCTTGCTGGAGGCTTGAGGGTCGGCATATTCCGACTGAACCGGGTGGTACCGCGTAATTGTAACTTACGCCCCGGAACGCAATTTGCGTTCCGGGGCTTTTTTCTTCGGAACGACATCCAAAGGAGGATCTTTCCATGAAACCGAAATTTGAAAAGTATATTCCCTTTCCCCATGTCCCGAATCCGAATCGGGAATGGCCGAACAAAGAGATTACAAAAGCACCGATCTGGTGCTCTGTAGACCTGCGGGACGGAAACCAGGCGCTGGTCAATCCCATGAATCTGCAGGAAAAGCTTGAAATGTTCCACGCCCTCGTCGATATCGGTGTAAAAGAGATCGAAGTCGGCTTCCCCTCCGCCTCTGATACCGAGTACGAAATTCTTCGGGAACTGATTGACGGCGGTCATATTCCGGACGATGTCTGGATTCAGGTTCTGGTGCAAGCTCGCCCGCATTTGATTAAAAAGACCTTCGAAGCAATTCACGGTGCAAAAAATGTCATCATTCACTTCTATAATTCCACCTCTGCCCTGCAGCGGAAGGTCGTCTTTAAGATGGATATGAACGGCATTATCGATATTGCAGTTGAAGGCGCACGGTTGATCCGCCAATTGACAGAAGAAGAACTGGCACGCAATCCGGGTATGAAAATCCGCTACGAATACTCTCCGGAGTCCTGGATGGGTACCGAAGTCGAGAATTCCATCGCCATCTGCGATCGCGTCGTGGAAGAGTTGGGCGCTACCCCGGAAAACAAAATGATCATGAACCTCCCCACCACCGTAGAAAACATGATGCCCAACTATACCGCCGATATGCTGGAAGTCTGCATGCGCGGTATGAAGCACCGCGACTGCTGTATTATCTCACTGCACCCCCACAATGACCGCGGTACCGGTGTTGCAACAGCAGAACTTGGCCTTCTGGCCGGCGCTGACCGGGTAGAAGCTACCCTTTTCGGCAATGGCGAACGCACCGGCAATGTCGATATGGTCACACTGGCAATGAACATGTGGACACAAGGCATCGATCCGGAGCTTGACTTCTCTCACATGAACAAGCTGAAAGAGATGTATGAGCGCACTACAAAAATGAAAGTTGGCGAGCGCCAGCCCTATGCCGGTACGCTGGTCTTCACCGCGTTCTCCGGTTCGCATCAGGACGCAATCAATAAGGGTACGCAATATATGAAGGAATCCGGCAGCGAGTACTGGGAAATTCCGTACCTGCCGATCGACCCGAAGGATGTTGGCCGCGAATATGAGCCGATCATCCGGATCAACAGCCAGTCCGGTAAGGGCGGCGCAGCCTTTGTTATGTCGGCAAACTACGGTTACAATCTGCCGAAGGCCATGCACCCCGAATTTGGTGCCATTGTCCAGAAGGAATCCGACCGCCTCGGTACCGAACTGCTCCCCAGCCAGATCTTTGATCTGTTCGACAAAGAATATCTCTCGGTTCCGAAGACCTATCAGCTTCTTCGCCACTCTTTCCAGGAAGACTCCCGTCACGGAGAAGACAGTTGGGTCAAATTCAGCGGTGTTCTCGGCCACGACGGGAAAGAATCGGAACTGCACGGCGAAGGCAACGGTCCCATCAACGCCTTCTTCAACGCGCTCAAATCCGCGGGAATCGAAGGCTACGAGTTTATGGATTACTCTGAGCATGCCATCTCCACTGATTCCGATGCACAAGCCGTCTGCTACATCCATCTGCGTGCGCCAAACGGCAAGGACACCTTCGGCGTCGGCAAAAGCCACAACATCAACCGCGCTTCTCTGCGCGCAATTCTGTGTGCCATCAACCGTTCTGTTCTCGCACAAAAAGCTGAGAAGAACTGAGTATTTACACAATTCAGCAAAAAACACGCTTCACAGGAACATACCTGCGAAGCGTGTTTTTTATTATTTTCCGCCTTCGTTCTCTTTTTTTCGAACATTTGTATCGAACTGCCCATTCTCTTTTTTTCAGCCACCGATTATACTAAAATTAAATTAGCATTTCCCAGTACGCAAAATTTATGACGCAAACTTGCATTTTGTATGGAAAATATGGAAAATACAGAATATTTTGGTTTCGACTGGTGCAATCTATATTATTCCGTACGAAGTAATGTCCTCCTCCACTTTGTTTAAAACTTCACTAATTTTTCAATCAATATTCCATATTCTATCGTCATATTGTGAAAAAATAGACAATTCCATTTTGTTAAACAGTCTTAATAATTGGAATTTTTTATGTTATAATTCAAATTAACGATACTTTTTGTCGGCAGATTAAATGCAAGATCGCATCTTTCATTTTCCAATTATCTCAAAAAGGATGGTGATACCATGTCTCTGGAAGCGATCCAGAAAGTCGCAAATGCAGAGCAAGACGGAAAGGCACGCGTGGCCGAAGCACAGGTTCAGGCACGGCAGATTATTGCCGATGCCAGGGCCGCTGGTCAGGCGTTGCTGGAACAGCGGCGAACCGAAGCCGAACGCACTGCCGCCGCAATGCTGCACGAAGCAGAGCAGGCCGCAGTCCAATACGCTGCTTCCGCTCGCGAAAAAAGCGATGCCGCCTGTGACGCACTTCGCGCGCAAGCCAGCACTAAACTGGATGCCGCCTGTGACTATCTTGTCGGAAAGGTCGTGAAAAAAGAATGTCAATCGTCCGAATGAAACGAATTCGGCTGATTGCCATGCAGTCGCAAAAGGGAGCATTGCTCGCACGCATGCAGCATGTTGGCTGCGTGCAGGTCACTGAACAAAAGGCGCGCCTGTCTGATCCCGCATGGTCGGCACTGCTCAGCCGGGACACTTCTTCTCTGGCAGCATACAAATCACAGGCCAATCAATTAACCGCCGCGCTGGACGCACTTACAAAATATGCGTCTGTCAAAACTTTTCTCTTTGAAAAGCGCAGCGATATTCATGAACAGGCGCTTTTTGACGATGCCGCCCGCGACAATGCCATGGAAATCGCCGAATCCATCAACCGTTCCGTTCGCGAAATCACAGGAATTTCCGCAACGCAAACACGGCTCGCAACACAGCGGGATGCCTTGATCCCCTGGATTTCTTTCCCGCTCCCGTTGGAGAAAACAGGCACGGCATCCACCACCATTCTGCATGGTGCCTGCCCCGTTACGGTTCCACTCACTACACTGCAGTCCGTCTTGGCCGAAGCCGCTCCAATGGCAACATTAGAGGCTGTTTCAACCGATAAGGAGCAGCAGTATTTATTATTGGTAGTCCACCACGAAGAGGAATCTGCTGCGCTGGACGCACTCCGCCGCCATGGTTTTGGCCCAATCCGTTTCAAAGACGCCGTCGGCACACCGCAGGAAAATATCACCGCGCTGGAAGCCGAAATTGCAGCACTGGAAACACAAAAACAATCCCAGATTCAGCAGATTATCGACCATAAGGATGACCGGCAGGCATTGCGGATCTGTCTTGACCGCACAGAACAAGAGATCAGCCGTCAGCGTGTGCAGGAAGAACTGCTGACCGACGGTACCATTCTCTTTCTGGAAGGTTGGGTTGCCGTTACCGGACTCGACACGCTGAAAACCGAGCTCAAGGCTTTTGACTGCGCCTACTCGCTGGAAGATCCGGACGATCCCGCAGAGGTTCCTGTTCTTCTAAAAAATAACCGTCTGGTAGATCCCATGCACATGGTAACAGAGATGTACCAGCTGCCAACCTACGACGGGATCGACCCCAATCCTCTGATTTTTCCGTTTTTCATTTTTTTCTATGGAATGATGTTTGCAGACATCGGCTATGGTCTGATTATGACCATTCTCAGTCTCGTCATTACCAAGAAGTATAGGCCGAAGGGCACCATGGGCTATATGTTCCGGATGGGTATCCAGATCGGTATTATGACCACCATCTGCGGCGTCTTGACAGGCACTTTCTTCGGTGATTCCATTACCGTTATCTCTGAGAGCTTCCTCGGAAAATCCGGCGTAGCGCTATGGGCACTCATCAATCCGCTGGAAGATCCCATGACGATCTTGATCTTCGGCATTGTCCTTGGTTCAATTCACATGATTTTTGGCCAGTGCGTCCACATGTATATGGGTGCGCGTGATGGAAAATTTCCTGGATTTCTGGATGCTGCCCTGGATGTAGTGCCATGGTGGACACTCTTCGCCGGAATTGCACTGCTGGTACTGCAGGGCTCTTCTGCACTGTTGATTGCAGGCGTCATCTTCCTGGTAGCAACACAGGGGCGCCACAAAAAAGGAATCTTCGGGAAGCTTTTTGGCGGTATCACCTCATTGTACAACATCACCTCGTGGCTGGGCGATATTCTCTCCTATGCCCGTCTGATGGCCCTGATGCTGGCAACTACCGTCATCGCCAGTGTCGTCAATATTCTTGGTGCCCTGCCAGGCCCCATCATTGCATTTATTCCAATTTTCCTGTTCGGCCATCTGTTCAATCTTGGCATCAATGTTATCGGCACTTATGTCCATGCCGCCCGGCTGCAGTATTTGGAATTCTTTGGGAAATTCTACAAAGGCGGCGGCTCCCCATTTAAGCCTTTGCGATATGACACGAAATATGTCGATATCGTGCCGGACAGTCAGGAGGTGTAACATGCTGGCTTTTCTCACCGCAATCGATTGGGATCAATTTGGCACTCCGATTGCAATGTTGGGCGGTGCGCTGGCCGTTGGCCTTGCCTGCTGCGGCTCCGCAAAAGGTGTCGGCATGGTTGGTCAGGCTGGATCCGGCGTACTCTCCGTCGATCCCAGCCGCTTCTCCCGCGTACTGATTCTGCAAATCCTTCCGGGCACACAAGGGCTCTACGGCCTTGTCGTTTGGTTTCTGGCGTTGATGAAGCTCGGTTTTTTCTCCGACAGTCTGCTGACGCTGGATTTCATGGATGGGTTGAAGTTCTTCGGTGCCTGCATGCCGGTTGCCGTTGGCGGCTTTTTCTTCGGGCTGGCACAGGGGCGGCTTTGTTCCAGCGGTCTTTCGTTGATCGCCAAGCGTCCCAACGAGATTTCAAAAAGCATCATTCTCGCCATTATGGTCGAATTTTACTCGATTCTTGCGCTGCTGGCATCCTTTATGATGATCAACAGCTTCTGATTCCACATAGGACAAAACTTACAAATAGGAGGAATAAATTATGGAATACCTCGGTCTCGGTTTAGCATTCATCGGTGCGGCATTGGCGGTCGGCCTGGCCTGCTCCGGCTCTGCAAAGGGCGTCGGTTGTGTCGGCGAAATCGGTGCAGGTGTCCTGGCAGAAGATCCCGGCAAGTTCTCACAGGTTCTGATTCTTCAGATCATTCCCGGTACCCAGGGTCTTTACGGTCTGGTCGCCTGGTTCTTCGCATTGATGAAGCTTGGCTTTTTCTCCGGTGAATTGGTCATGCTGACGCCGGGTCAGGGCCTGATGTTCTTCGCAGCCTGTCTCCCGATGGCAATCGGCGGCCTGCTCTCCGCAATTGCACAGGGCCGCTGCGCCAGCAGCGCCGTCTCTATGGTGGCAAAGCGCCCGGACCAAATTTCCAAGGGCATCATCATGGCAATCATGGTTGAGTTCTATGCTATTCTTTGCCTGCTGGCCTCTTTCCTGATGCTCAACAGCCTGACCGGTCTGCTGGGGCTGGCATAAGCCGAAAGGGAGACGCCTTATGGACGGTATTGAAAAAATTACAGAGCGGATCGCCGCTGATGCAGATGCCGAAATCACATCTGTACTGAACGCCGCAAAAGAGCAGGCAGCGGCAATCACCGCTGATGCGGAGGCAAAAGCAGACGCAGAAGCCGCAGCTATTCTTGCTCGCGGCAAAGCAGAGGCCGCAGCACGGCACGATCGCGCCATCAGTGCGGCCGAACTCGCGGAAAAAACTGCGCTGCTTGGTGTTAAGCAGGAGCTTCTTACCAAAGTATTCGATCAGGCAATGGAAAAGCTCTGCAGCCTGCCGGAAGACGACTATATCGAGTTGCTCGCCCAGCTGGCATTCACATCCGCCAGCACCGGTACCGAGTCTTTGATTCTCTCCTCTGCGGATCGCAGCCGCATTGGGAAAAAAGTGGTTGCACGCGCCAACGCGCTTCTGGAAGAAACCGGTAAGACTCCTGGTCTGACATTAGACGCAGAATCGCGTCCAATTCGCGGCGGGCTCTATGTCAAGGCCGGAAAAATCGAGGATAACTGCTCGCTGGAAACCATTGTACGGCTGCTGCATGAATCGCAAACTGCTGCGCTGGCCGACATTCTTTTCACCTGATCGGAAAGGAGGGGTTCGCAGTGCCTGCATTCAAGGACACCGATTATCTATTTATTTCCACACGCGTTCGGGCGCTTGAGAGCAATATGCTGACCCGCGACCGGATGGAACGGATGCTGGAATGCCGTACAAATGAAGACACAGTCCGCGTTCTTGTAGAATGCGGTTATCCAGATCCCATGGACGCCATCACAATGCAAACCATCGGTGCGATGTTGGCTGCAGAACGGAAAAAGGTCTTTTCCGATCTCTACTCCTGTGCACCTGACCCGATGCTCATTGATGTATTCCGTGTTAAATACGACTACAACAATGTCAAAGTGCTGCTGAAAGCAGAAGCCATGAAAGAACAAGCCGACCATTTACTCATCGATCTTGGTCGTGTTCCGGTTCAAAGTCTCTCCCTCGCGATCGCCTCCGGCGAAGCGCAGGGTATTCCGGCAATCTTGCAACGGGCCTGGCGGGAAGCCAGAGAAATTCTGAGCAGCACACACAATCCGCAGCTTGCTGATTTTGTATTGGACCGGTATTATTTTGAGGATCTGTCCGCATTGGCACAGGAAGTGGAATCTCCATTTCTGGCCGGTTATGTGCGCATCAGTATCGATGCTGCAAATCTGCGCAGCATTGTGCGGACACTTCGGCTCGGCAAAAGCACAGAATTTCTGGAAGGCGTTCTGTTCTCCGGCGGAAATGTTGACCGCCGCACGATTTTGAACGCCGTCACCTCCGGTGCCTCCATGGAAGAGCTGTTTACCTCATCTTACATGGCAGCTGCCGCACACTCCGGTACGGCAGCCATGCGCGGCGGCGCGCTGACGCAGTTTGAACGCGACTGTGATAATGCAATTGTTGGCTATTTGCGTACCGCAAAATATGTTCCATTTGGCGACGCGCCTGTGGTTGCTTACCTTGCCGCCAAAGATCTGGAATTGACTGCAATCCGAATCATTATGGCAGGTCGCTTTGCTGGCTTGCCCACCGATGCAATTCAAGAAAGGCTGCGTGATAGTTATGTCTAAAATCGCTGTATTGGGCGACCGCGACAGTGTACTGGGCTTTCGCGCACTGGGTCTTTCCGTCTTCCCGACAGAGGACGCAGAGCAGGCACGGTCACAGCTGGTACAGTTGGCAAAAAACGATTATGCCATTATCTATATTACCGAGCAGCTCGCTGCCCAACTACAGGAAGAAATCTCCCGCTACGATGACCAACTCGCGCCCGCCATCATTCCAATTCCCGGCGAGGCAGGTTCTCTTGGAATTGGCAGCGCCGCACTGCAGCGCGCTATGGAGCGCGCTGTCGGTGCAAACATACTTTAAGCGACAGGAAGGAAGGATTGTCCCATGTCCATCGGCAAAGTTGTCAAGGTCTCTGGCCCCCTGGTCGTAGCAGAAGGCCTTGAAGACGCCAATATGTACGATGTCGTCCGCGTCGGCAAAAACGAGCTGATCGGCGAAGTTATCGAAATGCGCGGCGATGCCGCTTCCATTCAGGTTTATGAAGAGACTTCCGGTCTTGGCCCCGGCGCCAAAGTCCGTACCACCAGCCACCCCCTCTCTGTCGAGTTGGGGCCTGGCATGATCACACAGATCTATGACGGAATTCAGCGGCCGCTTTCCAAAATTATGGAAATTGCCGGACAGTGTATTGCCCGCGGCATCAATCTGCCGGGCATCGATCATGAAAAATTGTGGGATTTTACGCCGACCGTAAAACCCGGCGACCATGTCATTGCCGGTGACATTATCGGCACCGTGCCGGAAACCGCCTCCATTTTGCACAAGGTTATGGTGCCGGTTGGTATGGGCGGCATAGTGAAAGAAGTAAAGTCCGGGCAGTTCACAGTATTGGATCCCATCTGCGTACTGGAAGACGGCACAGAATTGACTATGTCCCAGCGTTGCAGCGTCCGTACCGGCCGTCCCTATCAGAAAAAGTTATACCCGGAAAAGCCACTTTGCTCCGGTCAGCGAATTATTGACACGATGTTCCCGGTTGCCAAAGGCGGTACCGCCTGTGTTCCTGGTCCCTTCGGCTCCGGTAAAACCGTCATCCAGCACCAACTGGCAAAATGGTCCGATGTCGATCTCGTCGTTTACATTGGCTGCGGCGAACGCGGAAATGAAATGACAGATGTTCTGAATGAATTTCCGGAATTGATCGATCCACGCACCGGCGACTCTATCATGCAGCGCACAGTTCTGATTGCCAACACCTCTGATATGCCAGTCGCTGCCCGTGAAGCTTCAATTTATACCGGAATTACAATTGCAGAATATTACCGCGATATGGGCTATGATGTCGCCGTTATCGCAGACTCCACATCCCGCTGGGCAGAAGCACTCCGTGAAATGTCCGGCCGTTTGGAAGAGATGCCCGGCGAAGAAGGTTACCCGGCATACCTTGCCTCGCGTCTGGCACAGTTCTATGAGCGTGCCGGCTGCGTCCGCTGCCTCGGTACAGAGGAGCGCTATGGCAGTCTGACCGCCATTGGCGCAGTTTCGCCTCCGGGCGGCGATATTTCTGAGCCCGTCTCCCAGGCCACGATGCGAATCGCCAAGGTCTTCTGGGGACTCGACAGTGCACTGGCCTATGCTCGTCACTTCCCCGCCATCAACTGGCTGAATTCCTACAGCCTGTACACGGACACACTGGAACCATGGCTCAATGCCAATATCAGCCCGAATTGGATGAAGCATCGTAACAAAGCCATGTCCATTCTGCAGCAGGAAGCGGAATTGGATGAAATTGTCAAATTGGTCGGCAAAGACGCCCTCGGCCCCGCAGATCAGTTGACGCTGGAAATTGCAAAAATGCTGCGTGAAGATTTTCTGCAGCAGAACTCTTTCAATGAAATCGACTGGTATTCGTCTTTTGACCGGCAGTATCGTCTGCTTTCCCTGATTCTCGATTTTGATACTGTCTGCCGTGATGCCATTACCAAGGGCGTCACAGTGGCGGATATGGCCCGTCTTCCGGTGCGCGAACAAATTGGCCGCGCCAAGGGCGTTCCAGAGGACCAATATGTTTCCGCTTACGCAGAAATTTCTAAAACAATTACAGCGCAAGTGCAGGAACTCATCACAAAGGCAGGTGCAGATATCAATGATTAAAGAATACAAAACAATCTCAGAAGTCTCCGGCCCGCTGATGTTGGTCAAGGATGTAGAGCGTGCCTCCTACGATGAGTTGGGCGAAATTGAACTGCCAAATGGTGAAGTCCGCCGCTGCAAGGTACTGGAAGTCGATGGTACTGATGTGTTGGTGCAGCTGTTTGAAAGTTCCACCGGCATTAACCTCGCCAATTCCAAGGTGCGGTTCCTAGGGCATCCGCTGGAACTGGCTGTCTCTGGCGATATGCTCGGCCGTGTCTTTGACGGTATGGGGCATCCTATTGACGGTGGCCCCGCCATCTTACCGGACGCCTACAAAGATATCAACGGTCTTCCGATGAATCCGGCAGCCCGCGCCTATCCGAACGAATTTATTCAAACCGGTGTTTCGGCAATCGATGGTCTGAACACGCTGGTACGCGGTCAAAAACTTCCGATCTTTTCCGGCTCCGGTCTGCCGCACGCCCAACTTGCTGCGCAGATCGCCCGTCAGGCGAAGGTGCTTGGCAGTGAAGGTAATTTCGCCGTCGTCTTTGCCGCAATCGGCATTACCTTTGAGGAAGCAGAATTCTTCGTACAGGACTTCAAACGCACCGGTGCAATTGATCGTACCGTTCTGTTCACCAACTTGGCCAACGACCCGGCAATTGAGCGAATTGCAACACCGCGTATGGCGCTGACCGCTGCCGAGTATCTTGCCTTTGAGAAGAATATGCATGTACTGGTCATTCTGACCGATATCACGAACTATGCCGAGGCACTTCGCGAAGTTTCTGCCGCCCGAAAGGAGGTTCCCGGCCGCCGTGGTTATCCCGGCTACCTTTACACGGATCTTGCCGGACTGTACGAACGCGCAGGCCGCCGTATGGGCAGTGACGGTTCGATCACGCTGATCCCCATCCTGACCATGCCGGAAGACGACAAAACGCATCCGATTCCCGATTTGACCGGTTATATCACAGAAGGACAGATCATCCTCTCCCGCGATCTCTACCGAAAGGGCATCAACCCACCGATTGATGTACTCCCCTCTCTGTCCCGTCTGAAGGATAAGGGCATCGGCGTTGGAAAAACCCGTGAGGATCACTCCAATACCATGAACCAGCTCTTTGCGGCTTATTCTGCCGGTAAGGATGCCGCCGAGCTGATGACCATCCTCGGTGAAGCAGCATTGACCGATGTGGATAAGCTCTACGCAAAGTTTGCCGAAGAATTTGAGCAAAAATATGTCGGTCAGGGAACTGACACGAACCGCAGCATTGAGGAAACACTGAATCTGGGTTGGGAGCTGCTCTCGATTCTGCCAAAGTCCGAGTTGAAACGAATCAAGCCGGAATTGATCGATAAGTACTACCCAGATAAGGATTAAGGGGGCAGCGCCATGGCATCTACCACCATAAATCCGACCCGTATGGAGCTCACGCGGCTGAAAGGTCGATTAAAGACTGCCACCCGCGGCCACAAGCTGCTCAAGGACAAGCGCGATGAGCTCATGCGTCAGTTTATGATTCTGCTTCGTCGAAATCAGGAGCTGCGTGCCAAAGTTGAAGCTGGTTTATCACAGGCCAGCGCCGCATTTGCAGTTGCCTCTGCTGTTATGTCGCCCGAAATGCTGGAGCAAGCGTTGCTTTATCCCAAGCAGCATGTGGAATTTGAAATTCAAACAAAAAATGTGATGTCTGTCAATGTTCCTGAATACCAGTTTCAGACCAGCGATATTGACCAGTCTGAAATTTATCCTTATGGCTTTGCGCAGACCTCCGGTGAATTGGACGATGCTCTCTCCGGTCTCTCGGATGTCTTCCGCGATATGCTGGAGCTGGCGCAGGTCGAAAAGTCCGTGCAGCTAATGGCCGGTGAAATCGAAAAGACCCGCCGCCGTGTCAATGCACTGGAGCATGTAATGATTCCGGATTATCAAAAAAATATCCGCTATATTTCCATGAAGCTCGATGAAAACGAGCGCGGCGCAACCTCTCGCTTGATGAAAGTGAAAGACATGATGCTGGAAGAAGAGCGAAAAAAATTCGAAGCCAAGCGTGCCGCTCGTGAAGCTGCGCGCACTGCGGCACAAGGTTAAGGCATCAGTTTGGGCAAAGCAAAAACCGGGTGTGATCCGCTGAGTTTCAGCGGTATCATACCCGGTTTTCTTTTGAGCGCATTTAAAAACAAACGGGGTTCCCGAATCCGGGAGCCCCGTTTGTTTTTTTCTATTACACAGATGGAACTCTATAAACACTCAAAGTTTCTGGTGCATCTTGGCATCAAAGTATTTCTTCGTCTCGCGTGCCACCACACCGGACAGCGCCAGCAATGCAATAATATTAGGGATTGCCATCAAGCCATTGAAAATATCCGCAATGGTCCAAACTGCTTTCACTGTCAGATATGGGCCGACGAAAACAGCCACAATATACAGCCAGCGGAACACTTTCACGACTGTCATGTTACCATTTGTCAAGTACTCCAGGCAGCGCTCCGAGTAATAGTCCCAGCCCAGAATCGTTGTAAACGCAAAGAACACCAGGCACAGCATCAAAAGGAAGGCACCGATTTCGGCTGAGAACGGCAGCGCATTCTGGAAGGCATACATGGTAATTTCCGCGCCCTCCAGTCCCAGATCCACGGTCCAACCGCCAGAGATGACAATCGCCAGACCCGTCATGGTGCAAATGATAATCGTATCAATAAAAGTTCCGGTCATCGTAACAAGTCCCTGCCGAACCGGTTCTTTTGTCTGAGCAGCAGCCGCTGCAATCGGTGCAGAACCAAGGCCTGCCTCGTTGGAAAAAATACCGCGTGCAACGCCTTTCTGGATTGCCGTTTTAATTGTGACGCCAATCACGCCGCCTGCAATTGCAGCGGGTGAGAAGGCACCAACTACAATCTGATAAACCGCACTCGGAATTGCAGTCACATTGCAGATCAAAATCAGCAGGCCACAAACTACATAGATAATCGCCATAAACGGAACGACAATCTGAGATACCCACGCAATCCGCTTCAGTCCACCAATAACAACCAGCGCCACGCACAGCGTCACCGCCAAGCCTGCAATCACAGTCGTCAGCGTAATGGCCGCGGCATTCTCACCGGAACCGATTGTAAAGAGCACATTTGCCTTCTGCGGATCAAAAAAGTTCTGTGCAGCGGAAGTAATGCCGTTAATTTGCGTAATGGTACCAATGCCCAGAAGTCCGGCCATCGCGCCAAAAAGCGCAAAGCACTTTGCCAGCCATTTCCACTTTTCTCCCATGCCCTTTTCGATATAATAAAATGGGCCGCCCAGTACATGGCCTGCATCATCAATCTCCCGATATTTAACTGCCAGAAGTCCCTCAGCGTATTTGGTTGCCATCCCGAAGAATGCCGCCACTTCCATCCAAAACAACGCACCAGGCCCACCTGCCGCAATTGCAGACGCAACACCGACAATATTGCCGGTACCGATGGTCGCCGACAGCGCTGTACAAAGCGCACCAAAGGAAGTAACTTCTCCATGTCCACCTTCCTCATTTTTCACCATAAACCGCAGCGCTTTTCCCAGATGCCGCACCTGCAAGAGTCCCGTCCGGATCGTCAGCCATACACCGCAGGCAAGGATCAAAACGATCAGCGGAACGCCCCATACCAGATCATCAATCTTTACCAAAAAATCCGTCATTTCCATTTCTCCTCTCCAGCCAAACCGCGCATCGCACCGCCTTTGGTACAAACACACATCGGCTACAGCACTTCTCTGCTGTAGAAATCCCCACTGATTGTCCACTGTATAAAAACAATTATACACTGTGCAACGATCTTCGCAATCGTTTATACAGCAAAATTTTCGAAAAATTCTCATCGTTTCTCTGTGAATTATGACTATTCACAATTTAAATCCTGCATATTTTTGTTATTTTTTCTGATTTTATCTGCATTTTCTTTTAAATATGAATTTTTTAATTCGTGCATGTTCTTCTTATTTTCACATTTCAAAAATAGGGATTGACATTTTCCTCTCTCTGTAGTAAGATACGCCCATCAAGTTTATACTTCAAACCGTTGAAGCGGAGATCAAAGCAGTTGTGCACGCACAGAGAGTCCGGGGTGCTGAGAACCGGATCGAATCGCAGGCTGCCAAATGGACCGCTGAGGGCGCAGGGAACAGCTTCGGCCAAGTATTCTGCGACGCGAGGGCATGCGTCAGTTGCCGGAGATATGTTGGTATCTCGTAAAGTGCACGGCATCGCCGTGAAGCAAGGTGGCACCGCGGGTGACATTTCCCGTCCTTGACAGAACATTGATTCTGTCTGGGGCGTTTTTTTATACCCTGACGCAAGGAGGTCCTATCATGTATCCATCTCTTGAGGAAGTCAAATCCATCGCCGCGCAGGGCGATTACCGGCGCATCCCGGTTTGTCGGGAACTCTACGCTGACCGGTTTACGCCGGTAGAAGTCGTGCGGACTCTGCGGGCAGCAAGTCGCCACTGTTACCTGCTGGAAAGCGCTGAAAATAATCAGGTTTGGGGGCGCTACTCTTTCCTCGGTTACGATCCAACCTTGGAACTTACCTGCCGCAATGGCCAACTGCAGCTGCGGAAAAGCACCGAAGAAGGCTCTGTCAACTGCACCGTCCGTCCAACCGCCCACCCAGGCGAAGAAATTCGTCGGATTCTGGCCGCATATCGCAGCCCGCATATGCCAGATCTTCCGCCATTTACCGGTGGCCTTGTCGGTTACTTTTCTTACGACTACATCAAATATGCAGAGCCAACTTTGCAGCTCACTGCGACAGATAATGACGACTTTCAGGATGTAGACCTTATGTTATTCGACCGCGTCATCGTCTTTGACCACTACCGTCAGAAACTGATTCTGATTACCGGGGTCAGCACGGCCGACCCGGATGCGTCCTATGCGCGTGCCGAACAGCAGCTCGCCGAGATGGTCCGGCTGCTCAACAGCGGCGCACGGGCCGATTTCAAGCCGCTGCATCTGGATAGTCCACTGCAACCGGTCTTTACAAAAGAGCAATACTGCCGCATGGTGGAAATCGCCAAACACCACATTTTTGAAGGGGATATTTTTCAGGTGGTCCTCTCCAATCCGCTGATAGCACCGGCGCATGGCAGCCTGCTTGATACCTACCGTGTTCTGCGGGCAACAAACCCATCGCCTTATATGTTCTATTTCTCCAGTGATAACATTGAACTCGCCGGTGCATCGCCGGAAACATTGGCAAGACTGGAAAATGGTACGATTCACACTTTCCCGCTGGCTGGCACCCGTCCCCGCGGAAAAACTGCAGAAGAAGACCGGCAGTTGGAAACGGAACTGCTTCACGACGAAAAAGAGCTTGCAGAGCACAATATGCTGGTGGATCTGGGCCGCAACGATCTCGGCCGTATTTGCCGTCTTGGCTCCGTGCGGGTGGAACAATACAAAAGTGTTCTCCGCTTCTCGCATGTGATGCATATCGGCTCCACAGTAGCTGGAGAAATTTGTCCCGACCGGGATGCCGTTGACGCCATTGATTCCATTTTGCCCGCCGGAACGCTTTCCGGTGCACCAAAGCTTCGGGCTTGCAGCATTATTCAGGAATTGGAACGGCGAAAACGCGGCATTTACGGCGGCGCCATCGGCTATCTGGACTTTACCGGAAATCTGGACACCTGTATTGCAATCCGTCTGGCCTATAAAAAAAATGGTCAGGTCTGTGTCCAATCCGGCGCCGGGATCGTCGCTGACTCCATTCCGGAGCTGGAGTATCAGGAGTGCCGCAACAAGGCTCGCGCCGTCACCAGCGCATTGGAGCTCGCGGAGGAGGGACTGGAATGATTTACCTGATTGATAACTATGATAGCTTTTCCTACAATCTCTATCAGCTGCTGGGCAGCGTGCGGCCGGATATTCAAGTCATCCGCAACGACGCCTGCACCGTAGAAACGCTCGCCGCCCAGAACCCGGAAGCACTCATTCTCTCCCCCGGCCCCGGTCGACCGGCTGACGCCGGAATCTGTATCAATGCTATCCGGCACTTTAGCGGCATCTGCCCAATTCTCGGCGTATGTCTCGGCCATCAGGCCATTTGCGAAGCGTTTGGCGGCACCATCACCTATGCCAAGCAGCTCTTTCATGGCAAAACCTCTGAAATCCGTACTGCACCGGGCAGCCTGCTCTTTGCCGGTCTCCCGGAAACCATTCGCGTTGCGCGTTATCACTCTCTGGCCGTACAGGAATCCTCCCTGCCGCCCGTTCTTCGCGTGACTGCCCATGCAGAGGATGGCGAAATCATGGCCGTCGAGCACCGCACGCTCCCTATCTTTGGCGTTCAATTTCATCCAGAATCCGTTATGACACCGGATGGAGCACAAATTATTCAAAACTTTTTTCATTCGTTTGGGGGAAAGAAATTATGATCCGCGAAGCAATTATTCAACTGTCCAAAAAGCAAAATCTCACTTACGCAGAAGCCGAGCAGGTAATGAATGAGATTATGGAGGGGAAAGCCTCTCAGGTTCAGATGGCTGCATACCTGACCGCGCTGTCCTTGAAGGGAGAAACCATCGATGAAATTACCGCTTCTGCCGCCGGGATGCGCGCCCACTGCATCAAATTACTCCATGATCTGGATGTGCTGGAAATTGTCGGTACCGGCGGTGACGGTGCAAATTCCTTTAACATTTCCACTACCGCCTCTATGGTGATCGCAGCCGGCGGTGTGCCGGTGGCCAAACACGGCAACCGCGCTGCCTCTTCCAAATCCGGCGCAGCCGATGTACTGGAGGCGCTCGGCGTCCGCATCACACTTCCGCCGGAACGCAGCGCCGAGCTTCTTCAGAAAATCCATATCTGCTTCCTCTTCGCACAGAACTATCACATCGCAATGAAATATGTTGCACCCATTCGCAAAGAGCTGGGAATTCGCACAGTGTTTAATATCCTCGGCCCACTCTCGAATCCGGCCGGCGCAAAAATGGAGCTGATGGGTGTCTACGAAGAGGCGCTCGTCGAACCGCTGGCGCAGGTTATGGCCAAGCTTGGTGTCACACGCGGCATGGTCGTTTTTGGGCAGGATAAGCTGGATGAAATCTCCATGAGTGCACCTACCACCATCTGTGAAATCCGCGACGGCTGGTTCCAATCCTATGAGATCACACCGGAACAATTTGGCTATCCCCGTTGTGAAAAAAATGATTTGGTCGGCGGCACACCGAAGGAAAACGCCGCAATTACACGCGCGATCCTCAGCGGTAAGGAGCACGGTCCCAAGCGTCAGGCTGTGTGCCTGAATGCCGGTGCAGCACTTTATATCGGCGGAAAAGCATCCAGTTTGGAAGAAGGCGTCCGACTTGCGGAATCTCTGATTGACAGCGGCGCAGCGCAGCAAAAGCTGGAGGAGTTTATTCAGGAGAGTAACACATGAGCATTCTCGACAATATTGCGGCTGATACCCGCAGCCGCGTTGCAGCTGCACGCGCCGCAGTCCCGCTGGAGCTATTGCAGCAGCAATGCGCGGCCTTAGGCCCCGGCGCTGGAACCGCATTTTTTACGGCACTGCAGCGTCCCGGTCTGCGATTCATCTGCGAAGTGAAAAAAGCTTCTCCTTCCAAGGGGCTCATTGCACCGCACTTTCCCTTTCAGCAAATTGCGGCCGACTATGCTGCGGCAGGCGCTGATTGCATTTCCTGCCTGACAGAACCGCGCTGGTTTCTCGGCTCTGATGAAATTTTTCGTAAAATTCGGAATCTGATTTCCACGCCAATGCTCCGGAAGGATTTTACCATATCGGAATACCAGATTTATCAGGCCCGCACCATGGGTGCCAACGCGGTGCTGCTGATCTGCTCCCTACTGGATTTTCAAACTCTGCGGCAATATCTTGCGCTGTGTGAACAGCTCGGTCTTGCCGCACTGGTGGAAGCACATACCGCCGCCGAAATTGACGCCGCGGTTGCTGCTGGCGCAAAAATCATCGGCGTCAACAACCGCAATCTGGGCGATTTTTCTGTCGACTTCTCCAATGCTGTCCAACTTCGAAATCGTATTCCCACAGGGACGCTCTATGTTGCAGAGTCCGGCGTGACCGGCCCAGACGACATTGCGGTACTCAAAGAAATCGGGGCAGATGCTGTTCTGATTGGCGAAACATTGATGCGCGCAGAGGATAAGCGCGCAGCCTTGCGCACCCTGCGGGAGGCCGTACAATGACAAAAATCAAAATCTGCGGACTCTCCTGTCCCAGCGATATTGACGCTGTCAATCTGGCAAAGCCAGACTTTGCGGGTTTTATCATCAATTACCCGAAAAGCCGCCGCAGCATCAGTATTGATACGCTATACGCCCTGTGCGCCCGGCTTGATCCCTGTATTCTTCCGGTCGGCGTCTTTGTAGATGCCCCTATCGAAACCGTCGCCGCGCTGCTAAATGACGGTGTTATCGCCATGGCCCAGCTCCACGGCCACGAAGACGCCGCATACCTCGCAGCGCTTCGCATCCGTACTACCCGTCCCATTCTGCAGGCACTGATTCTACGCACATCAGAGGATGTCCTCCGCGCGAACCAAAGCACTGCCGACTGGATTCTGGTAGACAGTGGCCGCGGCAGTGGAATCCTGCTGGATCCGGCCTGGTTGTCAGACTTGAAGTGCCCCTATTTTTTAGCCGGTGGACTGACGCCGCAAAATCTTCCCAGTGTCTGCCGTACCCTGCATCCAGCTGCTGTTGATCTGAGCAGCGGCGTGGAAACCGACGGACATAAAGACAAATCAAAAATTCTCGCGGCAGTAGCCGCAGTCAGGAGTGAAGAACCATGTCGAAAGGACGCTTCGGCATTCACGGCGGGCAATATATTCCCGAAACATTGATGAATGCCGTAACAGAATTAGAAGATGCCTATGAGCACTATAAACGAGATCCTGATTTTCAGCAGGAACTGACACAGCTTTTGAACGACTATGCTGGCCGCCCCAGTCGTCTGTATTTTGCAAAACGGATGACCGCTGACCTCGGCGGTGCAAAAATTTATCTCAAGCGTGAGGATCTCAATCACACCGGTGCACACAAAATCAACAATGTTCTTGGTCAGGCACTGTTGGCGAAAAAAATGGGAAAAACGCGTCTGATCGCCGAGACCGGCGCGGGGCAGCATGGTGTGGCAACCGCCACGGCAGCCGCGCTTATGGATATGGAATGCGAAATCTACATGGGAAAAGAAGATACGGAACGCCAGGCACTCAATGTCTACCGGATGCGGCTGCTCGGTGCCAAAGTCCATGCTGTGACAAGCGGCACCGCCACTCTGAAAGACGCCTGCTCTGAAGCCTTCCGGGAGTGGACCAGCAGAATTGACGATACGCATTATTGTCTTGGTTCTGTCATGGGGCCGCATCCTTTCCCGATGATCGTGCGGGATTTTCAAGCCGTTATCTCCCAAGAGATCCGGCAGCAAATTCTGGCCGCAGAAGGCCGTCTGCCAGATGCCGTGCTCGCATGCGTCGGCGGTGGTTCCAACGCAATCGGAGCTTTCTATCATTTCATCAATAATCCAACCGTCCGGCTGATCGGCTGTGAAGCTGCCGGACGCGGCGTCGACACCTTTGAAACCGCTGCAACGATTGCCACCGGCCGCCTTGGTATTTTTCATGGCATGAAGAGCTACTTCTGCCAGGACAAATACGGTCAGATTGCGCCGGTCTATTCCATCTCCGCCGGCCTGGACTACCCCGGCATCGGCCCGGAGCACGCCTACCTGCACGATATCGGCCGGGCAGAATATGTTCCGGTTACCGACGCTGAGGCCGTTGACGCCTTTGAATATCTCTCACGGCTGGAAGGCATCATTCCGGCCATTGAATCCGCACATGCGGTGGCATACGCCAAGAAGCTTGCCCCCACGATGCGGCAGGACCAGATTTTGGTTATCAATATTTCCGGCCGCGGCGATAAAGACTGTGCCGCAATTGCCCGCTATCGGGGGGAGGATCTCCATGAGTAATATCGCAAACGCATTTTCCCATGGGAAAGCTTTTATTCCTTTTATCACCTGCGGCGATCCTTCGCTCGCCATCACCGAGCAGTTGGTGCTGGCTATGGAACAGGCCGGCGCCGACTTGATCGAATTGGGCATTCCCTTCTCGGATCCAACGGCCGAAGGTCCCACCATTCAGGCCGCCAATGCACGCGCACTGGCCGGCGGTGTAACCACCGATCAAATCTTTGACATGGTGCGCCGGCTGCGCACCAAGACCAAAATTCCACTGGTTTTCATGACCTATGCCAATGTTGTCTTTTCCTATGGGATCGCGCGTTTTGTCAGAACGGCCGCTGAAATCGGCATGGACGGTTTAATTCTTCCTGATGTTCCGCTGGAAGAAAAAGCAGAATTTGATACCGTTTGCCGCCAGTATGATCTTGATCTGATCTCTTTGATTGCGCCAACCTCTCACCATCGCATCGCGGCAATTGCCGAGCAAGCCAGCGGTTTTCTCTACTGTGTCTCTTCTCTCGGCGTAACCGGCGTCCGCAGCGAAATTACGACTGATATCAGCGGCATGATCCGCCTGGTACGGCAGTCCAGCAAGGTTCCCTGCGCCATCGGATTCGGCATTTCCACACCGGAGCAGGCCCGTACGATGGCTGCGCTTGCCGACGGTGTGATTGTTGGCAGCGCTATCGTTCGGCTCTGTGCAGAATATGGCGTGGACTGTATCATCCCTGTTACGGATTTTGTCCAGAAAATGAAAGCTGCTATTTCCGAAGAATAAAGTGCCTATAAATAGGGGAAACCCGGATCCCTGCTGATTGGGATCCGGGTTTTTTGTTGCTCCGTGGCAGCTGATAAAAAGGATATACGGATCAGATGGTGGATAAGAAGATATCAACTGTCCATAGAGCGCTGCGGAAGAAAGGGATTTGAAAGGAAGTCACGCGGCTTTTTGATTGAGATAGCCGCAGACGGTATCGGGGTTTTTCATGTTGTAGAACATCAGGCCAATCAGTTCCTTCTCCATACCGCGCGCACCCAGAATTGCAAGTGCACGACTCTTGCGGACCGGCTGACCAATCATATCGTCAAAGCAGATATTACCGCAGCCATTGAAGCGGTTTTCAATCTTAACCTTTGTGTTCTCGTTCAGCGGCAGGCTGTAAACCTCTTCCCGAACAACCGTGATAATCCGGTAGTTGGTAATGGCATACAGCGTGTCATTTTCCAGGTGGCGCTTATCAAAAATTGACTGAAAAGAAAGCAGAACCGGGGCCAGAGAAAATGCAACAATCAGTGCAATGGTCTCAGTCCGGTAGATATCGCTGTGCATTGCAACCGGCAGAAGCAGCGCCAAAATCACTGCAATGACCGCTGCGGAAACAATCCAGGTAATCAGCATCGGTTTTTTATATGCGCCCTCCAGCAGTGCGCCCTTTTCCGGCCGGCCGGACCATTTAACAGTTTCGCCCTTCATCAAAGCAGCATTCAATTTCTCATTCATAAGTAGTGCTCCTTTCCGTTTTCCGTGGTATTTTTGTGGTGGAAAACCGGTTTGTTTTGATGGTCTTATTGTATCGGAAATTTTTATAAAATTGGGATAAACTGTGATAGGTTCGCGTTAACATTCCGCAAAATGCCGTTAAGGGCTTATAAATACGCATAAACACATCTTTACATCATGAAAAAAGCGTCAAGCGCCTTTCGGCGCCTGACGCTTTTTCGATTATGCCGCATTCTCGCTTAAATAACCACAAACCTCGTCCGGACTCTTTACATTGTACAGCATTAAACCCAGCGTCTTTTTGTCCGCGTCCTCCGACTTGACACACAGCGCGCGGAAGCTGCGGGTTTTATGCACTGGCTTTCCGATCATTTCATTCAGACAAATATTGCCACAACCATCATGCCGGTTCTCTACCTTGATGCGAACGCTGCCATTCAGCAGGAAACTCAGCGTTTCTACTTTATTGAGAATCAGAACTCTGAAATTGGTAATCGCATAAATCGTTCCACTTTCCAAGCGTCTTTTTTCCAGAATCGGCTGTACCGCAATAAATCCGATCATCGCCGTCACCGCCACCAGCAGGATTACCGGTTCCTTCCGAAAACCATCACTTGCAAAGGCAAACGGCAGAAGCAGGATCCATAATACAATCGTCAGCACCGCTGACACAATCCATGTCGTAATCAGAGATTTTTTATACGGTGCATCCAGCAGTTTCGAAGGCTCCGGTCGACCGGTCCACTTTACAACCTCATCCGCCATAAGTACCGCTTTCAATTTTTCATCCATCTGTTGATCTCCTTTCTCAAACACCATCTGGTGGTTTCTGGCTTCATTGTATCAAAGGAAATCATAAAGTTGCGGTAAACTAGCTTCCGTTTTCGTTAATATTTCGTTACAATTATGTTATATATCTATTAAATTAAAGAGCCACAGCAAATACTGCTGCGACTCCTCGATGTTTCAGGCTTCTTCCAGCATCCGGTACCCAATGCCCAGCTCCGTCAGGATGTATTTCGGTTCTGCCGGATTTTCTTTCAGCTTCCGCCGGATGTTTGCCATGTTGACGCGCAGGATCTGATTATTGTTGCTGCCATACGGGCCCCAAATATGATTGATAATATAGTCGTAGGTCAGCACTTTCCCCACATGCGCGCACAATAGCTCCAAAATTTTAAATTCATTCTGTGTAAAATGAACCTCGTTCTCGCCTACAAATACCTGATGCCGCTGAACATCTACCACCAGATCCTTTACCTGATAGCGCTGGACATTTTCCTGCTTTGGCTGTCCGCTCTGGTCCACCCGGCGCAGAGAGGTACGAATCCGCGCCAACAGTTCAAACACCCCAAAGGGTTTTGTAATATAGTCATCCGCTCCCAAATCCAACGCCTGTACCTTTTCCGCCTCCCGATCCCGTGCAGAAACAATAATCACCGGTACTGTCGGCGCCCATTCCCGGATTTTTACCAACAGATCAATTCCGTCAATATCCGGCAGGCCAAGATCCAATAGAATCAGTGCCGGGCAGTAGGAAAAAAACAGTGACTGCGCCTCCTGTCCGCTGGCCGCTACAATCGGCTTATAACCGTTAACTTCCAGTGTACGGCTAATAAAGTTGCTGATCGTCTTTTCATCTTCAATCACAAGAATTGTGGTTTTCATTTTCGTCCTCCTCCATCGGAAGTCCAAAGCGGAAAATCGCGCCGCCTTGCGGCCGATTCTCTGCCTCAAAGTAGCCTTTGTGTGCCTTAATAATGCTCTGACACACCGATAAGCCAATTCCCATACCGCGGGACGAATCGCCATTGCGGGACACCGTTACCTGTTTTCCCTGCCGAATCTGCTCCAGTGTATCCTCTGAAAGTCCTTTTCCATGATCACTGACCTCAACCACTGCGTTGTCTCCGCAATGAGAAATCGATACCTCGATTCCACCCTTATCGCCGGAATGACGGATGGCATTTTCCAGCAAATTGACAACCACCTGCGTAATCAACATCGGCTCCATCGGCAATAGCAGGATGTCATCCGGCAGATTTGTTTTAATCTTATATCCCGGAAAACGGCGCTGCGTCTTCATCACCGCGTCCGCCACAACTTCCTCCAACATTTCCGGACGCTTCTTCAAACCTGTTCCGTTCTCCTGAATCCGTGTGATGGAGAGCAAATTCTCCACCATCATAATCAACCAATCCGAATCCTCTTTAATATCATTTAGCAGTGAGAGGTTTTCCGCTCTTCCTGCCGCCTGTTCATTTTCAATCACCACAGCTGCCGCACCGGAAATCGCAGTCAACGGCGTTCGCAGATCATGCGAGACCGACCGCAAGATATTGCTGCGGATACTCTCTTTCGTTGCTTCCAGTTCAATTTCTGCTTTTTCCTTATAAAGCCGCTGGTTAATTGCCGCCAATTCCTTCGTATGCCGTTCCCGTTCCAGTGCCTGTTGCGCCTGTACTTTAATCTGTGTGGTCATGGTTGAAATGATAATGGCGATACAGAGCATACTCACAAACGCCACCGGATAGCCAGAGATAGCCATACTGAACTTCGCATACGGATACATGAAGAAATAGTTGACACAGAAGCTGCTGACAATTGCCGCAACAAAGCCATAAACATATCGATCGGTAAATAAGGCAATCAGGCCGACTGCCAATACAAAAACCAGTGCAGAATTATTCTCGGCTCCTGTATGCCCAATCAGAATCGCACTGATCTGATAAGCCATCAGCAAAAAAACAACCATGATTCCAATATCGCGTGGAATCTCTGGAATATTGCGGAACGCATTGCGGATGCGCGTTGTCATACCAGTCAGCTCCTCTCCGCGCAGCTTGTTTCTACAAAATCTATAAAATATAATTTTATTATACCAAGCCCATCAGAACAGGTAAAGTGCTCTTCTTTTTCTTAACAATAACTTAACGCAAAAGGATACGGCACAGCATTTCCGCGTCGTATTCTTTCGTATCTTATTTCTTTTTTACAGCATCCGGCTCCATTCGGTGACGGGCAAGTACGCGCTTTGTCATCTCCAGTGCAAACAAAATCAGGCACCCAAGAAAAAAGCCTAATGGCTCAAAATTGTAAACTGTCAAGGGATTCTGCGGTGTCTCCAGGGTTGTCGGCCCCATGCCAATCGCATAGAGCGACCCGGCCATCAGCCCCAGAATCAAGTACAGCATTTTCGTCCGATGGCGACGCAGGAACAGGCGGATATAGCGGATGGAGATTCCGATTCCGCCTACGATTCCTGCACAGAACACCAACAGTCCCGGCAAATATTGCCATTGTCCTTCCAGCACCTGTTCCAATGCGTGAATGATCGGTGCATATACCCCGGTAATCAGCAGCAGGGTTGAGCCGGAAATCCCCGGCAGCACCATCGCAGAGATTGCAAGTGCACCGGACAGCAATAACTGCACAATCCGGGAAAGATCAAGCGCCAGCAGATTCACGCCACCAGCAGATGCTGCGCCGCTTCGGAACACAGTCATCCCGAATACCACTGCAAAACCCAGCAGTGCCATTGGTAAATTGCGTCCAAAATTCTGTAACATGGAGCGTTCACTGAGAATAATGAACGGGATGGCTGTCATCGTCAAACCCAGAAACAGGGAACTGAGGAAATAAATATTGGTTGTAAATGCCCGCGATAGCAGAAAAATAGACAGCACCATTCCCGCACACCAGCCAATGCCAGTACGCGCCAAATAAATAAGTGCATGCTTTCTCGCCGCACCCTTCTTTCCAAAAAGGTCATGCAAGGCCGTAATAAATTCCTCATAGAAGCCGAGGACAAAGGCAATTGTTCCCCCCGACACGCCCGGAACACTGTCAGCCAGCGCCATGCAAAACCCCTGAAACGCACGCAGTCTCATTGCTCACCCTCCTTTTCCCAGTGAGAATTTATTCTAGCATGTATCCGGAA
>CAKTFW010000011.1 GCA_934561175.1 uncultured Oscillospiraceae bacterium | reverse complement strand
GCTGGTATAGCTCAGTTGGTAGAGCAGCTGATTTGTAATCAGCAGGTCGGGGGTTCGAGTCCGTCTACCAGCTCCAACCTATCAACAGTTTTATATGGGGGATTTCCCGAGTGGCCAAAGGGGACAGACTGTAAATCTGCTGGCTATGCCTTCGGTGGTTCGAATCCACCATCCCCCACCATCACCGCTGCATTTGCAGCGGTGATTTTTATTTTCCAAAGGAAAGGACAGAATCATCAGATTCTGTCCTTTTTTCTAAAACCTGTCAAAGCAGTTTATTTCTTCGGATTTCGACAATTTTTTCACGCTGCATAGACTATAATCGCTATCGTTACCTCCTTTGCAAATCTCAACCAAAGGGAACGATCATATGCAAAACCGGAAGCTCCGGCAGCGTGTAATCAGCATCTATATCGCGGTCACAATTCTATGGATTCCATTTCTTCTCTACCTCGGTCTGCATGAAACAATCTCTGTACAGAATTTCAGAACGCAGTCTACTGCCATCGATATTCCGCAGGTGTCCTCCCGAAAAATTGTGGATTCCACCGCGCCCATTGGCATCCGCACCGAATATTGCTGGACCTTGCAGAAGGTCTCCAGCAGCGACAGTGTCCTCGCCTTTTATCTTGCGCACCACAATGCAGAAGTCTATCTGGATCACACTCTGGTATACCACCTCGCGTCATCCGACACAAACCGGATCAGCAAAACACCCGGCAGCAGTTGGGTCTGCATTCCGCTGCGCCCCAGCGATAGTGGAAAAACAGTCCATGTGGTCGTAACGCCATTGTTCCAGCGTGTTCGCAATCAGGCACTCTCTTTTCACATCACACCGCTTCGCAATCTGTACCGCACCCAGTTCCTGACCAATCTTCCGCTGTTGGCGCTGTCTAGCGCCTGCATGATATTTGGGGGAATTCTGATGCTGGTTGAGCTCGTATTGATTCTAAAGAAGAAAATACAGCGCCTTGGCTTTTTCTTTCTGGGGAACTTTCTTCTGCTGCTCGGTGTCTGGCGCGTCACGAGTGCCCGCTTCCCTGTGCTGCTGTTTCCCAAAAACTCCATCTTACTTAGTTCCTTGGCAGCCAGTGCGCTATGTCTGTCCAGTATTCCGCTCTTTTTGCATCTCTACGGTCGCTTTTCCAAGCTTAAAGCTGCACAGCACCGGTGGAATCGACATATTCTCCTCCTTCTGATGCTCTGTGCCATGGCGGATGTCCTGTGGTGTCGTCTCCACAACAACGCCTCCGGCGCATTTTTCCTTCTTGCTGCAATTCTGATTGATTCACTGGTGCAATTTCTGCGCAGCATTCTCACAATCAGTCGGCAGGCCTGCACGGATCTTTCCACCGGTCTCTGGAACAAGAGCCGCTGGAACACTCTGATGGACGATCTAACCCCGATCAAAACGCCGATCAGTATGATTATGCTGGATCTGAATGGACTGAAACAGGTCAACGATACGCTGGGGCACGAAGTCGGCGATCAGATCCTTCGGAATTTCTCCACCATACTCAGCCAGGCCATTCTGCCACCGAGTGTGATCTGCCGCTGGGGCGGCGATGAGTTTGCTGTAATGCTCGTCAACACCGACCGCGCAGCCACGGAACACTGCATTGCAGAGATTCACACCGCTGTAGCCGCATACAACGCTGCCAATACCATGCCCACGCTGTATTTTGCCGCAGGCTATGCGCTATCCAGTGAATTTCCCGGTCTCTCGCGCCGGGAATTGCTGGAAAAAGCCGATGCCCGGATGTATCAGGACAAGCAGATGTGGCACAATCGGCGCCCTGACGCTGTATCGCCTACATAAGCGCAAATATAAACACGCCCCGCCCGGTATAATTCCAGGCGGGGCGCACATTTATTTGACCAGATAGCCGCCATCCAGCGGAATCACGACGCCGCCGAGATAATCGCTTGAATGGGAGGCAAGAAAAATACACACGCCCTTAATATCATCACAGGTTCCCCAGCGGCCTGCCGGAATGCGGTCGCAAATCTGCTGAAACCGGGGATTTTTCGGATCCATCAGCTCCGTGTTCATCTCCGTCTCCATATAGCCCGGCGCGATAGCATTGACATTGATACCTTTTCCCATCCACTCGTTGTTCAGTTCCTTCGTCAGCTGCGTCACGCCGCCCTTCGCCGCTGCGTAAGCCGGGATTGTCATACCGCCAAAAAACGAAACCATGGAGCCGACATTGATAATCTTGCCGCCGCCGTGCGCCATCATCAGCTTCCCCGCAGCCTGGCAGAGAACAAACACCGAGCTGAGATCCACCTGTAAAACCGTATCCCAGTCCTCCAGCGTAAAATCTGCCGCAGGATTCCGGCGCTGAATTCCATGTGCTGCCACCAAAATATCCAGCGCGCCGCCCAGTGCCTTTACGCAGTCATCAAATCCTTTCAGCACCTGTGCCCGATCTGAAAAATCCGCCTGGATACCGTGGCAGTGGAAGCCACGCGCCGTAAATTCTTCTGCGACCTCGTACACGCGGTCAGTTGTTCCAACAATCGCGACCTCGCAGCCAGCCTCCATCAGGCCCTCTGCCATTCCGCGGCCAAGGCCTCTGGTGCCGCCCGTCACCATCGCTTTTTTCCCGGTCAGATCAAACATTGTTTTTCCATTCATAGCTTTCATCCTTTCTCCGCTTTGGGGCTTTTTTTCATTATAATTTGCCGCAGCACAAAACACAAGCCGCCATTAAGGGACTGACAAGAAATTCCCGTTCCCCTTGAAATGAAATCCGTCCATCCGGTATAATAAACTTATCCCAATGAACTGGAGGTGCCTGCTTGCTTTCTAAAAACAACCTGACCGAAAAGCTGCGGGAGGCCGTCCATTCCGTGCTTCCCATCGCACTGATTGTGGCGCTTCTCTGCCTGACGATCACACCGGTTCCCACCGACCTGATGCTCGCTTTTGTCATCGGCACTGCCATGCTGATTTTCGGGTTGGGACTCTTCACCTTTGGCGCAGAAAATTCTATGACGCCCATTGGCAACTACATCGGCGCAAAAATGACGAAATCGCGCAATCTGCCCCTGATTCTGATTCTGAGCTTTGTGCTGGGTATCATTATCACGGTAGCGGAACCGGATCTCACCGTACTGGCAAGCAATGTTCCGCATATCAACTCGACCCTGCTGATTTTCACCGTCTCAGTTGGCGTTGGAATGTTTCTGGTCATTTGTATGTTGCGCATTCTGTTTTCCATCCAACTGCGTTGGATTCTGTTGTTTTTCTATGGGCTTGTCTTCCTGCTGGCGGCGTTTTCCGATCCGGATTATCTGAGCGTCGCCTTCGATTCCGGCGGCGTAACCACGGGACCAATGACGGTTCCTTTCATTATGGCGCTCGGTGTCGGTGTCGCCTCGATTCGAAGTGATAAAAATGCAGAGGCGGACAGTTTTGGCCTCGTCGCACTGTGCTCTATCGGTCCGATTTTGGCCGTGCTGCTGCTTGGTTTTCTCTACCCCGGCGAACAGGGCTCCATCGCCGCCACAGAAGTGGACAGCTATGCCAATACCGGTGCGCTGGGCCGCAGCTACTTCCACGCTATTCCGGAGTATCTGTGGGAAGTTCTGATTGCGCTGCTGCCCATTCTTCTCTTTTTCTTCCTTTTCCAGATTTTTGCTCTGAAGCTGCGGCGGATGCCGCTGATCCGAATTCTGATCGGCCTTGCCTTTACTTACTTCGGTCTGGTATTTTTCCTGACCGGCGTCAATGTCGGCTTTTCCTCGCTGGGTCTGATTCTTGGCAGGGAGCTTGGAAGCGGCTGGACCCGTTTTCTGATGATTCCCATTGCGGGCTTGATGGGCTGGTTTATTGTCAGTGCAGAACCGGCCGTGCATGTGCTGACCAAACAGGTTGAAGAGATCAGCGCCGGCGCTGTCTCGGAAGGCGCTATGCGCATAAGTCTTTCAATTGCAATCGCGCTGGCAATGGCACTCTCGATGGTGCGGGTCATGACCGGCCTGTCGCTGTTCTATTTTCTGGTTCCCGGCTATATTCTCTCGCTGATTCTGAGCTTTTTCGTCCCACAGATGTTCACCGCCATCGCTTTTGACTCTGGCGGCGTTGCCTCCGGCCCTATGACAGCCACCTTTATGCTGCCCTTTGCCATGGGTGCCTGTCAGGCTGCCGGTGGGAATCTGCTGACTGATGCCTTCGGTCTGGTCGCGCTTGTCGCATTGATGCCGCTGATTACCATTCAGATCATGGGCGTAGTCTATGTGTTCAAAAGCCGCGGCGCAGAGACGCAGACGCCCGGTGAATCCTTTGGCGACACGGACATTATTGAGCTTTGGGAGGTGGGCTGATGGAACTGAACTTTGTATTGACGGTGCTGGACCGCTCCAAAGCGGACCAAATGGCAGCCCTCTACAGTGACAACGGCGTACCGCTGGTTTTGACCATGCTGGGCCGCGGCACCGCCACCCATGAGCAGTTGAGCCTGCAGGGGCTGGAAGCAACAGAGAAAGCTGTTGTCGCCGCGGTGGCAGACAACGAGAAAACCCGGCTGCTGATGCGCAGCGCCAAACGGAAACTGTTTTTAGACATTCCCGGCAATGGCGTTATGATGGTCATTCCGGTCAAGAGCGTAGGAGGAGGAAAAACCTTGGCTTATCTGTCAAATAATACGGTCTCAGACGGCAGCGTTCCAAATCTGCACTTTGAGTACGAACTGATTCTGGTGGTGCTGAATCAGAGCTATATGGACGATGTGATGAACGCAGCCCGCTCCGCCGGCGCTTCCGGTGGAACCGTGCTGCATGCCAAAGGAACCGGTGCGCGATATGCGCAGAAATTTTTCGGCGTGGCACTGGCAAATGAGAAAGAAGTCGTACTGATTGCCGCACGGGCATCCGAAAAGGCTGCCATTATGCGCGCCATCGCCGAACAGACCGGTCCGGAAACTCCGGCCGGCGCCATCACCTTTTCTCTGCCGATCTCCGCTGTTGCCGGACTGCGCAACCCGGACAGGGATTAACCGATCCCGCATTCAAACATTGATGCAAAGAAAAACGGAGCCGCCAGATGATTCTGGCGGCTCCGTTTTTCTTTATTATTCGGCCTGATACGCTCTGAAAAGGAAAGTGACAATCTGTGCACGGGTGCAGCTGCTTTCCGGCATCAGATTTTGTCCGTCGCCCTTGACAATGTCGGCAGCAAGTGCCCAGTTCATCGCAGGCAGCGCATAAGCGGGAACCGTGTCCGCATCTGCAAAGCCGGAGACCAGCTCCTGCAGCGTGACCGCGTTCATCCCCTTCGACGCCGCATAACGGAACAGGAATGCCACCGCCTGTGCGCGGGTGCACACCGCATCCGGGTCAAAGGCCGTCGCCGTCGTGCCCGTGGCAATGCCCTCGCTCAGCGCCCAGCGGACTGCCTCAGCATAGTACGCTTCTGCCGGAACATCCTCCAGATTCATCGCGTAGTTCACAACCGGCGATCCAGCTGCGCGCCACAGGAAGGTCACAATCTGCGCGCGCGTGCAATCGGCGTCCGGGCTGAAATGCATCGCATCGGTACCCGAAGTGATGCCCTTTTCCGCTGCCCACAGAACTGCATCGTAGAAGTAGTCGCTTGCCTTGACATCCACAAAGTAGTTCAGCATCGTGTTGTCATCCATAAAGGTGGCCTTGACTTCCACCTTGCCCGCCGGCATGGTGAAGGCGTACTTGCCATTCCCCTTATCGGTCAGCTTGAGCGCCTTGCCGTCCTTGTCGGTCACCGTGATGGTCTCCAGCGTGTAGCCCTTGTCCGGGGTTGCCGTGATGGTCACCGTATCACCCCTGCTGGCATTCTTCGGGCTGACTGTCACAGTGCCATGATCCGTCTTCGCCGGTACTGTGACGGTGTAGGTAGGTCTGGACGAGCCGCCGTCAGAGGAGGTCGGCTTCTTTACCAGTTTCGCAATTGCATTCTCGATGGCCTGCGCCATCGCGTCAACCTCATCCTGGTCTTTGATTTTCTTATCACGAACCACTTCAGCGACAGCGCGCTTAACCGCACTGAAATCGGTATAATCGGCTTCGGTCAGGTCATTTACCCTGGCAATTGCCGCGTCAACTGCGGTGTAATCGGCAGGGTCAGTAGCAAATACAGGGTAGTTCTTGCCCTGTACAAAAGCTTCGCCAAGCGCGTTTGCAACCGTGCCGTTTGTAAATTCTTCGGCTTTCATTTCAGTAGCAGTCCCTGCATTGTTCGTAATACCGCATTCGCCATAGAAGCAGCTTGTTGTTGTAATTTGAGAGGTATATGCGGAACCATTTGTATAGAAATATGCCGCGAACACACCGGTTGCTTTCAAGTGTGCAGCAGTTTCTTCCGTAGACAGCACTGCTCTGTAAACATAACAATTTTCCAGTTTAATGTCATCCGCTATAGTCATACCGATAAAGCCGCCCGCATAACTTGTGCCATTTGAAGCTTGGGTTATTGCTTTCACAGAGCAATCTGCCGTATAGCAATTCGTGTAAGTAGCGTTACTATCATCATCATTTTCACCGACGAAACCACCTGCATACATCTGCGAATTGATTTCATTCATAATCGAAGCGCAGTTGAAAAATGTAGAATCTGTTGAACATCCCACAATACCGCCCGTACAAGAACTAAAATTGAAATTGGGAACACCTGCACTATCCAGATTAGAATTTGTAACTGTGCAGTTTTGAATTGTTGCGTCAAGTGTAACCGCCGCGATTCCTCCGACATAGGCATAGGTCAATCCACCCTCGCATGTCGCCAGAAAATCAGCATTCTTTACAGTCAGATTTTCTACTGACCCAAAGGCAACCCAACCGAAAATGCCGGCTGTAGCATAGCCGGCATCATCGTTCTTACCGGTGCTTTTCGCGCCGGAAATGGTGTACCCAGCACCATCATAATTGCCGGCAAAATAGAGCCCGCTACCGGAATATCCGATGGGATCCCAGTTCTCAATACTGCTTAAATCCAGATTGGCAGTTTGCTTGAAATAATAACCATGGTAATTTCCCGGAATGCCATCCCCTTCGTCAGTACAGTCTGCATCAAACTTGGTAGCCTTTCCGTTGTTCACCGTCTCCGCTAGCGTTTTCAGGTCATCAACCGTAGAAATCAGCCACGGCTCAGCTGCCGTACCGGAGCCACCGCTGTAGGCAGGCATCTGCACCGCTGTGTCTGGTGTCCCTACATCGTCATCCGCCAGCGCCGCCGTCGGCAGCAAGTTCAGAGCCAGAAGCAGGGTCATAACAACACTTGCGATTCTTCTTTTCATATGCACTCCTCCGTTCGATTACAAGGCTTATTCCCGTAGGGGTAGCCCTACGGGAAATGGGGGCGCCCCCATTTCCGATGCCTTTCTGTTTTCGTTTTATAGCTTAACACGCTCTTTCTGGATTTTCAACAAACCTTACGCGAAATGCTACTATTCTTTCGCGAATATGCTTTCTTTTTGGATGAGCTGTGCTATACCGACGAAAAAGGAGGCTGAGTGGAACTGCCTTTATCCGTGCGGATCGATGTTGTTTGGTGCTGCCACCGGTTAACCGAACACCCATCTTCCATAAAAATTTCCCCGGCAGGCATCATAAACGCGATGCCTGCCGGGGGATTCTTCTGTTATTTACTCCACAATTCGCAGGGCACCCGTCGGGCAAATCTCTGCGCACTTGCGGCAGTTGCGGCAATCCGCAATGGTCTCCGGTTTATTGAACTCCGGACGAATCACCGTCTGGAAGCCACGGCCAACCAGGCCAAGGATGCCCTTGCCGGCAACCTCATCACAGGTTCTAACGCACAGGTTGCAGAGAATGCACTTGTGCTGATTGCGTTCAATCGTCAACAGCTTCCGTTCCACGAAACCGGGGTGCTTTTCGCCTGCGACGCGCTCCGGGTGAATCTCATAGCGGTTTGCACAGCGAATCAGCTTACAGTCGGCATAGTCATGGCAGCCGCACTCCAGGCAGCGCGCTGCCTCTGCGCGGGCGTCCACCTCATGCAGCCCCAGGTTGATCTCGCCAAAATCGTGCTTCCGCTCCTCCGGGCTGCGGTGGGGCATTTTGACCCGTGCAGCCTTCGGCTTCTGCGCAATTTCCGCCTTCAGCGTATCGTTCACTTCCCGCTCCGACACATACGGGCGGTGATACGCTGCATCCACGCCGTGCAGATACGCATCCATCACGGCAGCGGCGCGGTTCGCCTCACCGATAGCCTCAATGGCAATGGATGCACCCTTGTTGGTCGCATCGCCGACAGCGAACACGCCTTCCAGATTGGTGCGGTAAGTTGCCTCGTCCGCACTGATAATGCCCTTCTTATTCAACTCTACACCGTCAAAGCCAACCGGATTGACCTTCTGGCCAATGGCCGCAATAACGGTATCGACTTCCAGTGTCTCAAACTTGCCTTCCACCGGCACCGGGCTGCGGCGGCCGGAAGCATCGGGCTCGCCCAGTTCCATCACCTGCAGCTTCACCGCCGTGACATGATCTTCGCCCTGAATCTCGGCCGGGTTCGTCAGGAACTTAAAGTGGACGCCCTCTTCCATGGCCTCCTGAATCTCCAGATCTTCCGCAGGCATCTCATTGCGAGTACGGCGATAAATGACATAGACCTGCTCCGCACCCAGACGCACCGCCGTACGGCAGGCATCCATTGCGGTGTTGCCACCGCCGACAACCGCGACGCGCTTGCCGATCTCAGGTGCATTGCCCAGGCTGACCTCCCGCAGGAAGTCAATACCGCCCAGCACACCGGGCTTCTCCTCACCGGCGCAGCCGATGGCGCTACTCTTCCACGCACCGATGGCAATCAGCATTGCACGGCCGCTCTTGCGCAGATCCGCCAGCGTGATATCCTCGCCGATGCGGACATTGTTCTTCATCGTAACGCCCAGCGCTTCAATTTCCGCGATTTCACGGTCGAGTACCTTTTTCGGCAGGCGGTACTCCGGAATGCCATAACGCAGCATACCACCCATCTTGGGCATTGCATCATAAATCGTAACACTGTGGCCGGCAACCGCCAGGAAATAAGCTGCCGTCAGGCCGGCAGGGCCGCCGCCCACGATATTCACCCGCAGATTGGTGGCCGGCTTGACCACCGGACGGTACGGCTCTACGGAAGCAAGATCGTTATCCGCAGCAAAATATTTCAGATGTGCAATGGAGATCGCCTCTTCAGCGTACTGCCGGCGGCAGGCCTTCTCGCAGGGATGCGGGCAGACACGGCCGATGGATGCCGGCAACGGCAGCTTCTGCTTCATAATCTCCACAGCCTTGTGGTCGTTGCCCAAAGCAATCTGCTTGATGTAACCCTGGCAGTCCGTCCCTGCCGGGCAGTTGAGAGAGCACGGGCCGACGCAGTCGCCATCGTGGTCGCTCATCAGCAGCTCCATCGCAATTTTGCGGGACTGGCGAACCCGGTCGGTTTCGGTCAGAACCACCATGCCGTCCGCAGCATCGGTGGAGCAGGCGCGCAGCAGCTTCGGATTTCCAACCACTTCCACCACACACAGGCCACAGGCGCCGTAGCGCTTTACGCTATCGTTGTAGCACAGGTTTGGAATCTCAATTCCATTGGCCTTTGCGATATTCAAAATGGTGTCGCCCTGTTCGCCAGTGCACACCTTTCCATTGATTGTAATTGTAATCTGGCTCATCTCGACCTGCCTCCTTACAGCCGTTCGATTGCATTAAAGTGGCAGCTCGCAAGACACTGGCCGCACTTGATGCAGCTTTCGGTATGAATGACATGGGCTTTCCGTACCTCGCCGGTAATGGCGCCCACCGGGCAATGCTTCATACAGGCGGTGCAGCCACGGCACAGGTTCGGCACAATGCGGTACTTGACCAGTGCCGTGCACTCCTTGGCCGGGCAGCGCTTTTCGCGGATATGTGCCTCATACTCATCCCGGAAGTAACGGATGGTGGTCAGCACCGGGCCGGGCGCCGTCTGGCCAAGGCCGCACAGCGCACTGTCCTTAATGGCCAGGCACAGTTCTTCCAGCAGTTCGATATCACCCTCGCGGCCCTTGCCCTCGATCAGGCGGGTCAGGATTTCAAACATCCGCTTGGTGCCAAGGCGGCAGTGGACGCACTTGCCGCAGGACTCCTTTGTGGTAAAGTCCAGGAAGAAACGGGCCATACCGACCATGCAGGTGGATTCGTCCATGACAACCATGCCGCCGGAACCCATGATCGCGCCCGTTGCCTGCAGGGCCTTATAATCAATCACAGTGTCCAGCAGGCTGGCCGGAATACAGCCGCCGGAGGGGCCGCCCATTTGGACTGCCTTGAAGGCCTTGCCATCGCGAACGCCGCCACCAATATCAAAGATAACCTCCCGCAAGGTCTTGCCCATGGGGACTTCCACCAAGCCGCCGCGCTTGATCTTACCAGTCAGCGCAAAGACCTTGGTTCCCTTGCTGTTCTCCGTACCATAGGCCGCATATGCCGCGCCGCCGTTGAGGATAATCCACGAGACATTGGCAAAGGTCTCCACATTATTGATATTAGACGGCAGATTGTTATAGCCGCTGTTCGCCGGGAACGGCGGCTTCAGCCGCGGCATACCGCGCTTACCCTCCAGGGACTCAATCAGCGCCGTCTCCTCACCGCAGACGAACGCACCGGCGCCTGCCTTGATGCGGAACTCGCAGTCAAAGCCTGTGCCCAGAATATTCTTGCCGATGTAGCCACGCTCCCGCGCTTGCCGGAACGCCTCTTCCAGACGGACAATTGCCAGCGGGTATTCGGCACGGACATAGACAACCGCCTCATGGGCGCCGATGGCATAGGCGCCGACCAGCATACCCTCAATCAGACTGTGGGGATCGGACTCAATGACCGCACGATCCATAAAGGCACCGGGGTCGCCCTCATCTGCATTGCAGATCAGGTACTTGTGGTCACCCTTTGCATTGCGAGCAGCATTCCACTTGAACCAGGTTGGGAAACCGGCGCCGCCGCGGCCAGCCAGGCCGGAAATCTTGATCTCTTCAATGACCTGCTCCGGCGTCATAGTCTTGAGCACCTTTTCAATCGCCTTGTAGCCGTCCACTGCCAGATAGGCATCCAGACTGGTGGGATCAATCACGCCACAGTGACGCAGCACAATCCGCGTCTGCTTGTCGAGAAACTCCCGATCCTCTTCTTCGATCATCAGGTAATTGACATTGGAATAGTTATCCTCCCGGATTGCATCGACAATCTTTTCCGTATCTTTCGGCTGCACACGAACCAGACGGTGCAGCAGCGTTTCGCCATCGTATACATCTACAATCGGTTCCAGATAGCACATACCGATACAGCCGGTAATGCCCAGCTGCACATGATCTTCCGGCTGCAGCAGCTGCTCCAGCGCGCCATAAACCTTTTCGGCACCGGCTGCGATACCGCAGCTGCCCTCGCCGATGACAATTCGAATCTCTCTCATCCGTGCTTCACCTCCGCTTCCTGCCGCAGTGTATGCAGAATCTCAATCGCCTTTGCCGGCGTCAGAGAACCGTAGGTCTCCCCATTAATCATCATGACCGGGGAAAGGCTGCAGCAGCCAAGGCAAGCCACATTCTTCAGAGTGAACAGGCCGTCTGCCGTCGTCTCACCATCGTGAATGCCAAGCTCGCCGGAAATTGCATCCTCAATTCGCTCAGAGCCATTGACATGACAGGCGGTGCCCTGACACAGCATAATCAGGTATTTGCCAACCGGCTGCAGACGGAACTGCGTATAAAAGGTCGCAACGCCCAGCACCTTCGCCGGCGTGCTTCCAGTCCGCTCTGCAATGTGATAAATGACATCCATCGGCAAATAGCCGTAGATCTCCTGTGCCTTTTGCAGGATTGTAATCGTGCTACCCGGAACATTCTGGTACTCCTGCAGAACATCCTCCAACAGTGTCAGATCGCTCTTTGTCTTCTGACATGCACATTCAGCCATGCTTCTCCCTCATTTCTTATTGGCCACACCTTTTCGACAAACCACAAAAAGGTACGGGATCATAGATTTATATGCGTATAAATTGCATATTACATTATACAAGGATCGACAATAAATACAATTCACAATTGCTACCAAATGTCCAAATAAATTTCATGCTACTTTGTTATTAATTTCACAATTTGAATGGAGTGTAAGCCAACTACATCGCAATTCACCGCTGTGTCGATTTTCTTTTCGCCTTCTGTGCAGTATTCGCGGATCGCCTCTGCGCCGTACAAGACAGTCTTCGACGGATTTCTCTGGCGGTTTTGCCAAAACTATGCTATAATAAATATACTTTGCCATCGGGCAAAGGACTAAAACAGGAAGCGAGTATACCATGACATTTGATGCTTTGGGGCTTTCCGTCCCCATTTTGAAAGCGCTGAGCGCGCAGGGTTATACCACCCCCACTCCGATTCAGGCCGGTGCAATTCCGGCTGTGCTGGCCGGACGCGATGTGCTGGGTCTTGCCCAGACCGGTACCGGAAAAACCTGCGCCTTCGCTGCACCAACGCTGCAGCGTCTTTCCTCCACAAAAAAGGGGCGCCGCCAAATCCGTGCGCTGGTGGTCACCCCAACCAGAGAGCTGGCACTGCAGATCCACGAGAGTTTTACCGCCTACGGCGCAGAGCTGCCGCTCCGCGCCGCTGTAATTTTCGGCGGCGTTGGTCAGGCACCGCAGGTACAGGCGCTGCAGCAGGGCGTTGATATTCTGATCGCCACGCCCGGCCGCCTGTTGGATCTGCACGGTCAAGGGCTGCTGTCGCTTGACGCATTGGAGATTCTCGTCCTTGATGAAGCGGATCGAATGCTCGACATGGGCTTTATCCACGATGTGCACCGGATTCTGAAAATTGTACCGGAGAAAAAGCAGACACTGCTTTTCTCTGCCACTATGCCAGCAGAAATCACCGACTTGGTCAACACCCTGCTGCATGATCCCGTCCGGGTTGCTGTCGATCCGGTTTCCTCCCCCGTAGAGGTCATTGACCAATCCCTATACCATGTAGACAAGGCCAACAAACTGCGGTTGCTCTGTCATCTGCTTCCAACTCTGGAGGGACAGAGCGCGCTGGTATTTTCCCGCACCAAACACGGTGCAAACCGCATCGCACAGGGATTGCAGAAGGCCGGCTTTACCGCCGCCGCCATCCACGGCAATAAATCCCAGTCCGCCCGCCAGACTGCGCTGCGAGATTTCAAATCCGGCGCAATTCAGGTTCTGGTCGCCACCGATATTGCTGCCCGTGGGCTCGATATTGAAGCGCTGCCCTTTGTCTTCAACTACGATCTGCCCGATGTCCCGGAAACCTTTGTCCATCGCATCGGCCGTACCGGCCGCGCCGGCAAAAGCGGCACCGCCATCGCTTTCTGCGATGCGGCGGAGTTCGACGAACTGCACGCTATTGAAAAGCTGATTGGCAAAAAACTGCCCGTTATTGCAAATCATCCTTTTCCCATGACGCAAACCATACCGGCACCGAAGCCCGCGTCCGCCGTACAGAAGCCGCGACGCGACAAGCAGCCCCGGCAGGTTAAAGCGCCTGCGGCTCCATCCAAAAAGCCGATGCCAACGGCGCCTGAAGCCACGGCGCATCGGCCGCAGCCAGCCAAAGCGGCCGCGCCGACAGAAAAGCCGGCAAAGCCCCGCCGCAAGCCGAAGGATCTGCGGCGGCCACCGGACCCACAATTCTCTTCTCTGCATTTTGACAATGCGCCTATTGAAGACCGCTACCGTCCAGATCCGCTGGCCGGTGACCGCGTGATGGATGCCACCGCTCGACTGCTGGCTCCGCGCAAGCGGCCAAACAGCATCGCAAATCAGTCCTTTTCCACGGCCCGCCGCCGTCACAGACGCGGTTGATCTCACACATACGCAGCGCCGTCCGATTGGTTCATCGGGCGGCGCTGTTTGCTTCCAGCCTTGGCAGTGTTTTCTATTTGACAAATGCAGCCGCATATAAGAGAATAGAGATAACAATTCGGCATAAGCAGCTAAGAGAGAGAAAGGATTACTGCAATGGTGGAAATCTTTGTGCTTTGCGTTGTAGCAATATTTGCGCTGGCGATACATGCTATAATAGAGAAAAAATACAAAAAACTCGAATGCGAGGTTCTTAAACAGTTAGGTTTTTCTAACTGGAATATCGTCCCCTATTTCGATACCTCCGTAATCGTAAAGAGCCGCCAAACATTGGAAAAGTACAACGATATACGATTTTTCCAAGAGCACAAGAACAAACTCGCAGAAGCGAAATATGTAATTCAATGGAAAGCAAAAGTTGAAAAAACTCTGAAAAATTTTTTGGAACAAAACGAGTACAAAAATCGTTCATCATATGGCCGTATAGAAAACAAGATCAACGCCGTCTTGCAAAATACTGGTAGCTACAGAATCTGTGTTGATTATATTTCCTCTGCTGGCCGTCACTTGGGTCAAAAGGAAATATATGTAGATCAATCTGTAATTCGCAAGTTTGAACATGATCCTACTTTACTGATGAGTAAAAGTGAGCATAACAAATACCTAAAAGAACAGCAAAAAGACGCCCTGAATAAAAAGCATCGTGAATATTACGACAGGGTAAACCGCGTGATTGACTATGCTAATGAAAACAAAAATTCTTTGATTCTCAAAGACAGTCAAGAAAAGTTGGATGATCTGATTACTCAATTATTTGATAGAACTGTCAATAGCATTAAAAAAATCAAGACAACGGACAGCGAAGAATGGAATATTATTGGCGCTTTCATTGCCCGCACTGAGAACGAGATTAAAAAAATCGTCGGAATGAATTTGCTGATTCTTTCCTACTATGAATCTCCCGGTTTTCTAAAAATCAAAGAGACTTGTGATACTCTGATGAGTACACAACGAGAGTTTAATGCATACATCAACGAAAAAGTACAATCCATTTCCAAACTATTTGGAACCAGAGTTGTCCGAAATGAAACCATCATAAACGATGAATATAACTATATTCGCCCTTACAAGAAAACAATTACTCCTTTTACCGCTGCGGTTTCTGCAACTGTATTTGCAAGCGCAGAAAATTCCCCACTAGAATATGTTATTAAATATTTCTATCCAAATAAAGAACACTATCCCGAACAAATTCAAAAATTACAGCTGCTCGTGGAAGAACTCGAAACCTTAAATGAAGCAAGACAAATTATTGAAAACTATAAAAAAGATTACCAGCAATACCTTGGAGATGTTCCTAGCTTCATTATGGAAAACGATGCAGAAGGATTCTATTCCAGATTGGGGTTTGCATATATTGACGAGCGTGTACTAACAGTAGAATATAAGTTTATTTATACCTCCAACGGAGGTTTTGCGCAGCGTTCCTTCACCGTTTCCATGACGGAAGAAAACATTATAGCGCTTATAAAAATGCTTGAAAGCAAACTCACCGCTAGTGCATTTGCGAAAGAGCAAAGGACACTAATGACAAAAAAACTGCGGGAATTTATCAAAAGCAGAGATCACTATACTTGCTGCATCTGTGGAAATTCAACCCATGCAGAGCCAAATCTTTTACTTGAAATCGACCACATTATTCCAATCGCAAAAGGTGGGCTGACGATAGAAAGCAATTTACAAACTCTGTGCTGGAAATGTAACCGCTCAAAGCATGATAAAATTCTGCTTTAGATGATAAAAACATCAAAATTTTCTTTTATCCGGAAAACCGGACATGCCAACGGAGGGATGTAGCATGACAGAAAATAATTTTGTAATTCTTACCGATTCCGCGTGTGATATTAAGCAGGAAACCGCGGACCAGCTGCAGCTGGAAGTCCTGCCGCTCTCGCTCCATATGGGCGATGCCGTCTATAAAAATTATCTGGACGGCCGGGAACTGGACACTGACGATTTTTACCGGAAAATGCGCGAAGGCGGCATTCTGCCAACCACTTCCGCCGTCAACACTGGGGAGTGGGCCGCTGCCGCAGAACCCCATCTGCAAGCAGGGCAGGATGTACTGATTCTGGCCTTTTCCTCCGGTTTGAGCGCTACCTATCAGGCGGCTAAAATCACCTGTGACGATTTGCGGGAAAAATATCCTGACCGCCGGATCGAAGCGGTTGATACGCTCTGCGCCTCGCTTGGCCAGGGTCTGCTCGTCTATCTGACCGCAAAGCGCCGCCTGGCTGGAGACAGCTTTACACAGGTCCGGGATTTTGCCGAAAACACCAAGCTGCATCTGTGCCACTGGTTCACGGTGGATGATCTCGGTCATCTGCGCCGTGGTGGGCGTATTTCCGGCGCAACCGCCCTTCTGGGATCGCTGCTCGGCATCAAGCCGATTCTCCATGTGGATGATGAGGGACATCTGATCGCCATGGGCAAGGTGCGTGGCCGAAAGGCCTCGCTTGCCGCATTGGTCGATCACATGGCAGAAACCGTCACCGATGTCCAGTCGCAGGAAATTTTCATCAGCCACGGAGACTGCCCCGCTGACGCGGAGGCGCTGGCGGAGATGATCCGCAGCCGCTTTGGCGTACAGCACATCTATATCAACCCTATCGGCCCTGTGATCGGCGCCCACTCCGGCCCCGGCACGCTGGCGCTGTTCTTCCTCGGCACGCACCGCTGAGCGGTATCATTTCGCCCAAAAGCGGGCATTCTTGTTCTACACGCCGTTTCCCGTCGGAATTATAAAATTTTCCTTTACAAAAATGTGAAATTATGCTATCTTATTAGGGCTGAGAATCTGTCCAGCACCCCCTTGTCTCAGTTCCGGGATTCTGCCAGCGCGGCATTCTACCAGCCCGGCACTTAGCTTGTGGGAATTTTTAATTTTGAAAGGTGGAGTTTTCCATGATGCGCAAAGAGCAGAAAACGGCCATTATCGAGGCCAACAAGACCCACGAGGGCGACACCGGTTCTCCCGAAGTCCAGATTGCAATTCTGACCGCTCGGATCAATGACCTGACCGATCACCTGCGCGTGCACAAGCACGACAACCACAGCCGCCGCGGCCTTCTGAAAATGGTCGGCCAGCGCCGCAAGCTGCTGGATTATCTGGCAAAGAAGGATATCGAGCGTTACCGTACCATTATCGCTAAGCTGGGCATCCGCAAGTAAGTGAACCATGGGGGCGGCCTGCGGCCGTCCCCTTTTTTAACGCTGCTGCGCAGGAACCTTTTTAGCAGTTGAAAGCAGTTCTGAATGCTTCAGAACCGGTTTCAAGTGCTAAAACCTCCTGTGCAGACCAATACTAAAGGAGGTAACTATATGATTACGCACAAGCAGTTCCCGAATCATCACATTTTCGAGACCGAAATCGGCGGTCGTACTTTCACCGTGGAAACCGGTAAGGTCGCAGAACTCTGCAACGCCGAATGTATCTGCCGCTATGGCGACACCGTCGTACTTGTCACGGCTGTCGCTTCCAGCGCACCGAAGTCCGGCATTGAGTATTTTCCGCTGACCATTGAGTTTGAAGAGCGCCTGTATTCCGTGGGCCGCATTCCCGGTGCCTATCTGCGCCGCGAGGGTCGTCCCTCTGAGAAAGGGATTCTCGTCAGCCGTTTGATCGACCGCCCGATGCGCCCCTTCTTCGACGATGAGCTTCGTAACGATGTCGTCATCACCTGCACCGCGCTGGCCAATGACTATGAAAATCCGGTCGAAGTTGTCGCATCGCTGGGCGCATTCATCGCCACCGCTTATTCTGATATCCCCTGGAACGGTCCGATGGCAACCACCGAGGTCGCATACCTGAACGGCGAATATATCATCAACCCGTCTTATGAGCAGCGCGAGGCTGCCAAGATGATGGTGACCATCGCCTCTACTGCGGAAAAAGTTGTCATGATTGAAACCGAAGCGGATGAGGTCCCGGAGGACATTCTGCTCAAGGGCATCGAGCTGGCACACGAAACCAACAAGAAGATTGTTGCCTTTATCAACGACATTGTCGCACAGATTGGCAAGCCCAAGTTCACCTTTGAGAAAGCCGCCGTCAACCACGAGCTGCTGGACGATCTGATTGCCTACGGCATGGATCAGATCGAATACGCGCTCGACACTGACGACAAAAATGTCCGTGAAGAGCGGCTGGCCAAGACCCGTCTGGACTTTGCCGAGAAATTCGCAGACAAGTACGAGGACTACAATGACCACATCGAGGTCTGCCTGTACAAGATGCAGAAGAAGGTCATTAAGAAGTGGCTGCTGGCAGGCAAGCGCGTGGATGGCCGCCAGATGGACGAGATCCGTCCGCTGAGTGCTGAGGTCGGTGTTCTGCCGCGGGTTCACGGTTCCGGCCTGTTCACCCGTGGTCAGACACAGGTGCTCTCTATTGCGACGCTGAACACCCTGTCCATGCAGCAGAAGCTGGACACCATCTTCCCCGATACTGCAAAACGCTGGATGCACCACTACAACATGCCCGCCTACTCCACAGGCGAAGCCCGCGGCAGCCGTTCCACCTCCCGCCGCGAGACGGGTCACGGCGCTCTGGTTGAAAAGGCTATTGCACCGGTTCTGCCTTCCGTCGATGAGTTCCCCTACGCCATCCGCGTAGTCTCTGAGGTTGTCTCCTCCAACGGTTCCACCTCTCAGGGTTCCATCTGCGGCACAACGCTGGCGCTAATGGACGCCGGTGTGCCGATCAAGCGGCCTGTTGCCGGTATTTCCTGCGGCCTGATCTCGGATAAAGAGACCGGCGCATGGAGAACCTTTATCGACATTCAGGGTGTTGAGGATTTCCACGGCGAGATGGACTTCAAGGTTGCCGGTACCACCGAAGGTGTCACTGCAATCCAGATGGACCTGAAGAACGACGGCCTGACTATGGAAATCATCGCCAACGCGCTGGAGATCTGCCGCAAGGCGCGTCTGGAGATTCTGAATGAGATCATCCTGCCCTGCATCCCCGCACCGCGTGCCGAAGTCTCTGAGTATGCACCGAAGATGATCTCCATGAAGATCAACCCGGACAAGATCCGTGAGGTTATCGGCTCCGGCGGTAAGACGATCCAGAAGATCACCGCCGACACCGGCGCAAAGATCGACATCGACGATGATGGCTCCGTCTTTATCTCCGCAGTGGATGCCGCTGCTGCAGAAGCTGCCAAGAAGATGATTGACGACATCTGCTTCGTCCCCGAAGTTGGCAAACTGTACTACGGCAAAGTCGTCCGCATCATCCCGATCGGCGCCTTTGTTGAGCTGGCCCCCGGCAAGGACGGCATGATCCACATCTCCAAGCTGGAGAACCGCCGCGTCGAAAAGGTGGAGGATGTGCTCAATGTCGGTGATATGACCTGGGTCAAGGTCACTGAGATCGACGAAAAGGGCCGTGTCAACCTCTCCCGCAAGGATGCGCTGAAGGATATGGCCGCCGCAAAATAAGTAGTCCCTGAACAACGAAAAATCCCGCAGAAACTTTTCGTTTCTGCGGGATTTCTGCTGATACGGGAAATTATTTCCCGCATCAGCTGTTTCGACAGGTTCTGCATTGCATCTCTGCTATGATTCACACAGCGGATCGCAGACGCAGTACCACCGCCGTCACATCGTCCTCTGCGGGCTGCTGGCGGACAATCCATTCTGCCAATTCCTCCGGTGAGGTGCCGCCGTAGGAAGCAATGCATTGTTCGGTCTGCTTGCTCTGCGCGCCGTCGGAAAGCAGCACCACCAGTTCCTCTCCTCTCAGGGACAGCTTCGTCTGCCCAGCGGCGTGGTTCCCTCCCACGCCGAAGCCGGGTGGGATTGTAGCTGTCCCAATCTTTTTTACGCGTCCTTCCTGCCGCAGATAGCTGGCTGCCGCGCCCCATTTATAGAGCGTGCTCTCCCCCGTCGCCAGACTGACCTGTAGCAGATCCACTGTGGAAAACGCACCGTCAGACCGCAGCGTATAAGCGCCATTGAGCAACTGCAGAGCGCTCTCCGGCGAGGCACCAGCGCGCAGCAGTCCTGTCAAAATACGAATCGCCGTTGCGCTCTCCTCCGCCGCACCCGCGCCGGTTCCCATTCCGTCACAGAGCAGAAGATAAAGCGTATCCCCCGGACCGCGGAGGCTGATCCCACGGTCGCCGGAAACTGCGCCGCGGCTGCGGCTGCGAATCCCCACCTCATAGCGGAACCGCAGTTCTGCCGGCGGCTGCGCAGGCTGCGCCGCCTCCTCTAAAATCTGCGACAGAAAGCGGTACTGATCTGCCGCGATTGCACGCGTCTCCTGTACCCGTGCCAGAGTCTGACGGCGATAGGCCAAGCTGTCCAGTTCCTGATTGATTGCCTTTGCAAAACCCTCCAGATGACGGCAGCGGGATGCAAAGCCATCTGGAAAATCCTCGCGCACCACAATTCCACGCTCCAGCATAGATTTTGCCATTTGGCACAGCTCCCGGTATGTATCGGCAGCCGCCCGCTCCCAACAGATTTGATAGCGGACGCAGCAGCGGCACACCTGGGCTGCCGCCTTGTCGAACACCACTGCTGCCTCCGGCGGACCAGCAGGCCGCGCTGTCTCCCGCACCAGGAGTCCATGAAGCGTCTCCATTGATGCCGCCGCGTCATCCAGCTGCGCATTCCGGCGGGATACCACCTTCTGTACAAACAGCTGGCGCGGCATGGCGATTGCCGCTACCCCACCGGAAAAGGCCGAAGCCGCTTCCAGTGGCGTCGCACCGCACAGCAGCATTCCCAGTGCGGATACACTGGCAAAAATACCGCGCTGTGCTCCCTGTGGGAAGCTGGCCTCAACGGCGCACAGCACTGCAGCCAGAGTCAGGGCCGCAACCACACCGCAGCCCGGTGCCGATAGCTCGCAGGCCAAGCCCAGAATGGCTGCCGCCGCAATGCCGCGCGGACCGCGCTCTGCACTGGCTGCGAAAAAGGCGGCGACGGCAGCCGCCGGTTGAATCCCGGCCGGCATGGAAAACGCTCCCAGTCCTATAATAAAACACGCTGCACACAGCAGCTGTGCGCGGCTGTCGCTTTCGCTCCGTTCCCACCGGAATCCGATCGCCGCTACCACTGTCAACAGGATTTTTCCAAGGTACTGCGAAATAGTAAACACCGTCCAACCTGCATCCACCAGAAACACAAGCCCCACCGCTGCAACTGCGGTACCGCAGACTGCCGGGATCATCCGTTCCGCACGCGCAACCCCCGCAAAAATGCAGCGCGCTGCAAAAGCTAACAGACAAATTGCCACCAGTTCCAGCGCTCCCATCATATCCCAGAGAATCACCGCGCCAAAAGCAGCCCCTACCAATGCCAGCGCACTGTGAATCACGCTCTGCCCTGCTGCGACCCATGCCGCTGCCAGCGGCAGAATCGATCCGGCCAGTCCTGCGCCCGCCAGTACGAACCCGATTCCGGCCTGTACCAGACACCGTCCTGCTTCCAACGCCGCCGGATGCGCCTGTACCCGCCAGTGACGCAGGCCTCCTGCCCATTCTGTCTGCACCTTCATTTCATCCATCTCCTCGTTTGTTTTTCCGTATTTTACCATTTCCCCACAGGAGAAACCGTCGGGAAATGGCAGCGGAAATAGCAGAGTGGATAATTTTCTTGCAGTCCGTCCAAAATTGCACTATACTAGGTGCGGAGTGTGATAACATGGCAACTGAGTTGGAAATTAAGCTGGCGGCAGCGGACGCAGCTGTACTGCGCCGCGTCCTGCAGGATCCGCGGCTGCAGGGTAAGCAAACCCTATATGAGATGGATACTACCTATTACGATCTGGGCGACTTCTATAAAGAGCGCCACTGGGTGCTGCGGCGGCGACTGGAAAACGGCACGCCGGTCATCACAATGAAAACCCCCGGCGATGCACCGCATTCCCGTAACGAATGGGAGTGCCGCGCCGACAATCCCAAGGACGCCGTACCGAAGCTTCTTGAGCTGGGTGCGCCCGAAGAGCTGGCCACAATTGAAAAATTCAAGGCACTCTGCTCTGCCCATTTCACACGCACAGCCGTCACACTGCTGCGGCCGGATGCCATCGTCGAAATGGCCTGTGACCGCGGGGTGCTGGTTGCCGGATGTAATACCTCCCCGATCTGCGAGATAGAGTTGGAGCTGAAAACCGGCAATCCCATTGCACTGCTGCCCCTGCGTGTTTATCTGACTTCCAAATATAATATGCACGAAGAACAGCGCAGTAAATTTGCACGCGCATTGGCGCTGACCAAGAAAAAATCATAAGCTCAAAAAAACGGAGCGTATCAGATGATACGCTCCGTTTTTTATTTGAAACCTTATTTCTCTGCAAAGTAAGCGCGGGTCTGATCCGCATTGCGATGAATCTCTGCTTTGAGCGCCTCCAGACTTTCAAATTTCCGCTCCTGCCGCAGATGTCGGTAAAACTCAACACGGATCCGTTTTCCATAGAGGTCTCCGTCAAAGTCTAAAATCCACGGTTCCACTGTCACGCCGCTGCCGCCAACAGTTGGACGGGTACCCACATTGACAACTGCCAGATAAGCCTGATCTCCGACAAACACCTTTGCCGCATATACGCCAAAGGCCGGAATCAGCACGCCCTCCGGAATGGTCAGATTTGCAGTGGGAATCCCCAGCTTGCGGCCAAGGCCATGTCCCGGCTGTACAATGCCGCTGAGCAAATGCGGGTGCCCCAGGAAACGGTTTGCCTGCTCCATGTCGCCCGCCTCAATCAGCTTGCGAATATAAGTGGAAGACACCGTCACACCGTCCAATGTGACCTTTGGAATCACATCGCTGCCCAAGCCGTGCGCTGCACACCATGTTTGCAGCCGCTCCGGATTTCCAGCACCACGGTCACCAAAGTGGAAGTCGTGTCCGCAGACAAGATGAACCGCGCCCAGCTCTTCCACCAAATAACGGCCAAGGAAATCCTCCCAGGGCATGTGCATCATTTCCTCTGTAAAATGGCAGAAAACCACATCATCCATGCCAAATAACCGGCGGAAAATATCCTCCCGATCCTCCATGGAGTTGATCAGTTTAATGTCATCGCCCATGACCAGCTTGTCCGGATGCAAATCAAAGGTCATCACCGCAGCCGGCAGTCCCAAGATATCCGCCACCTCCCGGCAGCGGTGCAGCAGCGCTGCATGGCCCAGATGTGCCCCATCAAAAAAGCCCAGAGCAATCACGCGTTTGCCTTCCAACTCAGCTCACCTCGAAAAAACTTTTTACTGTGAGAAGCATGCCGTCCGGCTGCTCCTCCCCCAACATTAAAAAGGTACCATCGGGGGCATAAACCCGGCACCGCCCCACCGGCGCCTCCCACAAAACTGCGCCGCCGTTGCGGATCCGCCAGGTTTCTTTCTCTCCCACCGTCACAGCGGGCAAATCCGCAAATAAACTGTCAACCGGCCGCAAGAACGATAACGGCTCTGCCGCCGCCAATATCTGCTCCACTGTCACAGCATCCCGTTCCGTGTAAACACCGGCAGCGGTGCGCCGCAGGCTGTCCAGGCAGCCGCCGCACCCCAGTCGCTCACCGAGATCGCGGCAGATTGATCGAACATAGGTTCCCTTGGAACAGGTTACACGAAATTCGGCATGGACGCCGTCAAAGCCAAGCAATGTCATCTCATAAATTGTAATCGGCCGCGGCTTCCGTTCTACACTTTTTCCAGCACGCGCCAGTTCATAGAGCTTCTTTCCACCAATTTTAATAGCCGAATACATCGGCGGCGTCTGCAGTTGGTCGCCGACCTGTGCTTCCAACGCCGTGCGGAGCGCCTGCTCCGTCACCGCAACCGGATGTTCTGCCAGGGTGCGCCCGGTGATGTCCTCTGTATCTGTCACCATCCCCAGCCGCAGCCCTGCTATGTAAGTTTTCTGCGCCGACTCAAACAGCTCCACAGCCCGTGTCGCACGGCCGACAAAGACCGGCAGGACGCCAGTCGCCATCGGATCCAGCGTTCCGCCGTGGCCAATGCGCCGCTCATGAAGCACCCCCCGCAGCTTGGAGACTGCGTCGTGGCTTGTCCAATCCGCAGGTTTGTCCAGAATCAAGATGCCGTTTGCCATCAGACTGGAACCCCCGCCGCAAGCAAAGCCTGCAAAATAGCCTTTCGTGCCGCTTCAATGCCGCCGGGCACCGTCGCGCCCGCCGCAGCATGATGGCCGCCGCCGCCAAGCTGACCACAGATTGCAGACGCGTCATAATCATCGCCGGTACGCAGGGAGATTTTTCCGTCTCCGTGCTCTACCTCGCGGATCATCACGCCGATCTGCACACCCTGCACATTGCGGGCAAAGCCCGCCACACCATCGGCGTCGTCTTCACTGACATGCAGTTCTTCCATCAAAGCTTTTGGCAGCATGCACAGCCCCACCAGGCCACCCGCATAAAACTCCAGGCTTTCAGTCAGCCGCGCCTCCAGCCGCATCCGTGTCAGCGTTTTTGTCGCAAACAGCGTTTTATTGATCCGGTAAAGATCCACGCCCAACTCCTTCAAATCTGCCGCCACCCGCAGCGTATGTGCGCTGGTATTGGAATACTTGAAGCAGCCGGTATCGGTGGAAATCGCCACATAGAGCGCTTCGCCAATCGCAGTGTCAATCGTAACTCCCAGCAGACGAAGCAACTCATAAATCGTCTCACCGCAGGCGGCGCTCTCCGCCTCTACCAACGCCAATGGCGCGAAATCGCTGTAGGACGGGTGATGGTCAATAGACAGCTGCGTCTTTCCGGCTAACGGAAGCTCCACCAGCGGCAGCAGGCTCTCTGTTGCAATATCCACCGAAATAACTGCTGCATCCGCAGGCATTTCCCCAATGGTGTCTCTCAAATAAGGGCGATAGAGCGGGGTGAACTGGGGATTCTTCAACACCACCGCCTGCTTGCCCAGCTGGCGCAGGCCGAGACACAGCGCCGCTGCGCAGCCCACCGTATCCCCATCCGGGCGGCGGTGCGTCACAATCGCGTAGCGGTCGTGTGCCAGCAGCCAGTCTGCCGTTGCTCTCCGGTCAATCCTCATGGTGTCCCTCTGTCTTTTCCAGAGAACGGAGAAGCTGGAACATTCTGGCGCCGGTCTCAATGGAGGTATCCTCCACAAACTGCAGTTCCGGCGTATAGCGCAGCTGCAGCGCGCTGCCGATCTCCCGGCGCAAATAACCGCCAGCCGACTTCAGGCCCTTGAGCACTTCCGCCGTTGTATTTTTTTCCAGCACGCTGATATAGACCTTGGCATAACGCAGATCCGGTGTGGTTTCCACACCTGTCACTGAAATCATGCCCTGTACACGGGGATCCTTCAATCCCCGGATCAGGTTTGCCAGCTCCCGCTGCATTTCCTCATTGATCCGTCCAATTCGATTTGATGCCATGATAAAACTCCTTTACGGCTCACTCTTTGATCTGCCGCATGGCGAAGCACTCAAAGATGTCGCCTTCCTTAATGTCATTGAACTTCTCAAGGTGCATACCACACTCATAGCCCGCAGTGACTTCCTTGACGGAATCCTTAAACCGCTGCAGAGAGGCCAGCTGACCCTCATGAATCACCACATTGTCGCGCAGCACACGCACCTGGGCGTTGCGCTCGATCTTACCGTCCAGCACATAGCAGCCGGCAACCGTACCCAGCGCAGACACCTTGTAAGTCTGGCGCACCTCGGCGTGGCCAATCAGTTCTTCCTTAAACTTCGGAGCCAGCATACCCTTCATTGCGGCCTCAATCTCGTTAATCGCATCATAAATGACGCGGTACATTCTCACATCCACCTTGTCGCGGGCAGCATGGGCTGCAGCGGAAGGCTCCGGCCGGACATTAAAGCCGACCACAATCGCGTTGGAGGTGGAAGCCAGCAAAATGTCGCTCTCAGAGATAGCGCCGACACCGGCATGAATGACGCGCACACGCACCTCTGCGTTGGAGAGCTTCTCCAGGCTGGCCTTAACCGCCTCGGCCGAGCCCTTGACATCCGCCTTGACGATGATAGACAGCTGCTTCATCTCGCCCTCCTGCATATGCGCAAACAGGTTCTCCAGTGTAACCTTGCTCATCGCAGCAGCGGCGGCGTTTTTCTCCTGATCCTTCCGCTGTTCCACCAGCTGACGCGCCATACGCTCGTCGACAACGGCATCAAAGCTGTCGCCTGCACCGGGCGCTTCGCTCAGGCCGGTAATCTCCACCGGGATGGAAGGGCCTGCATGCTTGACCGGACGACCCTTGTCATCGGTCATCACACGAACGCGGCCAACGGCCGTACCGGCAATGATGACATCGCCCTGATTCAGGGTACCGTTCTGCACCAGCAGCGTTGCCACCGGGCCGCGGGTCTTGTCCAGACGCGCCTCAATGACAACGCCCTTCGCCGCACGGTTCGGGTTGGCCTTCAGTTCCAGCATATCAGCCGTCAGCAGCACCATTTCCAGCAGTGTCTCAATACCCTCGCCGGTTTTTGCAGAGATCGGGCACATAACCGTATCACCACCGTACTCTTCAGGGATCAGATCGTACTCCATAATTTGCTGCTTAATCTTATCCGGATTTGCACCCGGCTTATCCATTTTGTTGATTGCCACGATAATCGGAATTTCCGCAGCCTTTGCATGGTTGATGGCTTCCACGGTCTGCGGCATAATGCCGTCATCCGCTGCAACAACCAGAATCGCGACATCCGTGCACATGGCGCCGCGCGCACGCATGGAGGTAAATGCCTCATGGCCCGGCGTATCCAGGAAGGTCAGCTGACGATCGTTGACCGAGACGGTATATGCACCGATATGCTGCGTAATGCCGCCCGCCTCTCCGGAGGCGACATTGGCCTTACGGACATAGTCCAGCAGTGAAGTCTTACCGTGGTCAACATGGCCCATGACCACAACCACGGGAGCACGGGGAACCAGATCCTCCGCGGAGTCCTGATGATCATCAATCAGGCGATCCTCAATCGTGACAATGACTTCCTTCTCCACCTTGCAGCCCAGCTCTTCGGCAATGATTGCCGCGGTGTCAAAGTCGATCACCTGGCTGACAGAAGCCATCACGCCGTTTTTCATCAGGCACTTGACCACTTCTGCGCCGGTCTTTTTCATCCGGGATGCCAGCTCGCCGACGGCAATTTCATCGGGAATCTTAACCGTCAACGGCGTCTTCTTGGCAATCTCCAGCTGCAGGCGGCGCATCTTCTCCTGCTCCTCATTGCGCTGCTTGCCGGAGACAAAGCCCTTCTTTTTCTGGTTGCGGTTATTTTTGCCGCCAATGCGCTGCTTGCCGCCCTGGAAATTCTGCACACGCTCAGAGACCAGTGCATCGACATGGTCATCGAACCGGGCGGTATTGACCGTAACAGCCGAGGTATCCACCACGCGGCGCTCCCGCTTCCGCTGCGGCTCCGGCTGCTTGGCCGGCTGCTGTTGCTGCTGCGGGCGCTGCTGCGCCTGCTGCGGACGGGTATGCTGCGGCGCGGCATTCTGTGTAGTCGGTGCTGCAGCGGCCGGTTTATCCTCTACCACCAGCAGATCCGGATTATCCTCCTGTACCGTCTTGGCAGGAGCAACTGCAAAAACTTCCTCCAGCGAATCAATCTGATAATTCTGGGTAATCGCATCAAAAATCAGATTCAGCTGTTCCTCTTCCAGAATCTGCATGTGATTTTTGGGTTTTTCGTAATATTTTGTGACAAGCTCCGTGATGTCCTTCGTAGGAAATCCGAAATCTTTGGCCACCTCATGGATCCGATATTTAACAAGTGTACTCATCTGGCCACCTCCATAATTACTTGCGTTGACGGGGTTTCGCCTGCCGCTGCAGCCGACTCAGCAGCGCTTCATCCGTACATTCGAGCGATTGTGCGACGGCCAACGCCATCGCGGCGTCTACCATCGCGAGCACTGCGCAGCTGCGCATCCCAAGTGCCTGCCCAAGCTCCAGCTTATCCACCGGCAGCCGCAGGAGCGGTACGGCGGAATTCTGCACCCAGCGCACCGTATGTGCGCCGGCGTCTGATGATACGAGCAGCAGCTTTGCTTTTCCGTGAGACACGGCGCTCTGCGCCGGTTCCTCGCCTGCACAGACGGCTCCGGCGCGTTTTCCAAGTCCCAGCAGGCCCAGTACCTTAGGACGCATCGTGATCCCCCGCTTCCATCCGGGCGATCAATGCATCATAGACCGCCTGGGGAATCTCCGTTTCAAAAACCCGTTCCAGCGCCCGCGATTTCACCGCTTTTTTCAGACAGGCGGAATCCGGACAGACATAGGCGCCACGCCCCGGTGCCTTTCCCCGGAAATCAATGGAAATCACGCCTTCGGGCGACTTGACAACCCGAACCAGCTCTTTCTTGGGCTTCATCTCCCGGCAGCCGACGCACTGCCGCATGGGAATCTTCTTTGGCATTGTGCCGACCTCCTTTTTGTTTGATTATTCCTCCGACGCTTCGGCCGTATCCGAAGTGTCGTCCACATCTATAAGCTCCTCGTCCGCCTGATCGGCCTGAGACTGGGGCTTGATATCAATTTTGTAGCCGGTCAGGCGGGCCGCAAGCCGCGCATTCTGCCCCTCCTTACCGATGGCCAGCGAAAGCTGATCGTCAGGGACAATTACGCGGCAGGCCTTCACACCCGGAAGCAGCCGGACATCCACAACATCTGCCGGGCTGAGCGCCGCTGCAACAAACACAGCGGGATCCTCGCTCCAGGTGACAATGTCCATCTTTTCGCCGCCCAGTTCATCCACCACTGCTGCGACACGGGCGCCGCGGGTACCGACGCAGGCGCCGACCGGATCAATGTTGCTGTCCGCCGACCAAACCGCCAGCTTGGTACGGGAACCCGCCTCACGGGCGATGGATTTAATCTCCACCAGGCCGTCCGCAATTTCCGGAACCTCCAACTCAAACAGGCGCTTGACCAAGCCCGGATGCGTCCGGGAGACAATCACCTGCGGGCCGCGGCTGGAACGACGAACTTCCACCACATAGACGCGAACCATGTCACCCTCGTGCAGGACCTCGCCGTGTACCTGCTCGCTGGCAGCCAGATAGGCGTCCGTGCGGTCGCTTCCGGTACCAATCCGGATGGTCATATCTCCGGTGCGCGGCTCAATCCGCAACACGGTACCGGTCAGAATTTCATACTCCTTGGAAGAGAAGCTCTCAAACACCATGCCGCGCTCTGCTTCCCGGATGCCCTGAATGATGACCTGCTTCGCCGTCTGCGCCGCAATACGGCCAAAGTTCTTGGTCTCAATCTCCACATTCACCAGATCACCCAGCTCTGCATGCGGCTCAATGTGGCGGGCTGCGTCGATGGCGATCTCCGTAGCCGGGGAAATCACCTCGTTGACCACTTCCTTCTGCACATACATCCGCATGGCATCTTCGGTCATCTCCACAAACACATTGTCCACATAGCCGTCGCGGTCCTTTTTATAGGCGGCAACCAGTGCCTGTGTGATTTTGTCAATCATGTACTCCTTGGGAATTCCCCGCTCTTTTTCCAGCTGTGCCAGAGCGGCAAAAATTTCTGCGTTCATATTCCTACCTTCCTCTGTCATTAAAATTCGACACGAAGCCGTACCAGTGCGACTTCTGATTTCTCAAATACTTCTGTACGGCCGCCGCAGTCCGCGGTGATCCGGCCATCTTCATAGCCGGTCAGAACAGCCTGAAACTCCTTGCTGCCGCCTCGCGGCTGATACAGCTTAATCAGGACCGGGCTTCCGAGGAACTGTGCAAAGTCCGACGGACGCTTGAGCGCCCGCTCGCAGCCGGCCGAGCTTACCTCAAAGGTATAGCTGTCCGGAATCGGGTCCTCCTCATCCAGAATCGGATCCAACGCCCTGGAGATCGCCTCACAGTCGTTAATATCCACGCCGCCATCCTTGTCAATGTAGATGCGCAGGAACCACTCGCCGCCTTCGCGAACATATTCCACATCCCAGATTTTGCAGCCATGCGCCTGCACAACCGGTTCTGCAAATGCCCAGACGCGCTCTGTGACCTTCATCGTACGCACTCCTTTCTGCCCAAAAGGGTCCTACCAACAAGAAAGAGTGGGGAACTTCCCCACTCTTCAGTCAAGTTTACTCTAATTCTGGTTGTATTATACCACATCGTGCGGCAAATGGCAATAAGAAATTCAAATTTTTCTTGTGTTTTCAATACTTTGCAGGCATTTCACAGCACCGCTTCGGCGTGACGCGTCACATGGCAGCCCATGTTCACCACGCAGGGCAGGCCTGCAATATGCGTTGGCGCTGTCAAAATCCGGACGGAAAGCGCTGTGACCGTACCGCCCATGCCCTGCGGGCCGATGCCGAGCCGGTTGACCTTTTCCAGTGCGCAGCGCTCCATGTCGGCGTAGTAGGGATCCGGATTTGCACCGTTCGGATCGCAGAGCAGTGCTTTTTTCGCCAGCAGCGCGCACTGTTCCACCGTGCCGCCAATGCCGACCCCCAGCACCATCGGCGGGCAGGGATTCGAACCGGCCTTTGCCGCCACCTCTGCAATAAAGTCTTCCAGGTCTTCTCGGCCTGCCGCCGGAGTAAAGAGTTTCATCCCGCTCATATTCTCACTGCCGAACCCCTTCGGCGCAACCGTAATGTGCATCTGGTCGCCCGCTACCAGTTCCAGATGAAGCACCGCAGGCGTGTTGTCGTCGGTATTCACCCGACGCAGCGGATCGCGCACCACGCTCTTGCGCAGAAAGCCCTCGGTATAGCCACGGCGGACGCCTTCATTGACAGCATCGGTCAGCAGGCCGTCCACAATGTGGACCTCCTGCCCCAGCTCAATAAATACGACCGCCATCCCGGTATCCTGACAGATCGGGAGCCGTTTGTTCTGCGCCAGCGTAAAATTGTCCACCAGGTCGCCGAAAATGCCCTGTCCCACAGGGCTCTGCTCCACCTTAGCGCAGCTGCGAATGCGCTGCTGCAGTGCTTCCGGCAGCACACAGGCTGCTTCAATACACAGATCCCGCACAGTCTGCGCGATCGTCTCGCAGGAAATGGTTCTCATGACACGCACCTCATACAACCTGCACGCCGCCGGCAAACACGGCTTTTACCGTGGCAGACAGGTGCAGGGGATTTTCAGAAAAAACAACAACATCTGCGTCCTTGCCCACGGTCAGGCTGCCGACGCGCTGGTCGATCCCCGCAATTTTTGCAGGATTGATTGTAATGGCGCGAAGCGCCGCTTCCGCATCCAGCCCGCTCTTAACCGCCAGCGCCGCGCACAGCGGCAAATACGGCAGCGGTGTCTCCGGATGATCAGTGCAGATGGAGCAGAGCACACCAGCGCGATTCAACACCCCCGGCGTCTCAAAGCTGAGATTTGCCAGCTCCGGCTTGCATCGGTCTCCAAGACTGGGACCTGTGATGACCCGTGCGCCCTCCGATTGCAGAATATCTGCAATCAGATGCGCTTCCGTGCCATGGACGATCACATAATCCAAATCAAATTCCTTTGCAATCCGGATGGCCGTAAAAATATCATCCGCCCGATGCGCGTGAAAATGCGCCTGCACTTCACGGCGCAGCACCGGCAGCAGCGCCTCACACTTCATGTCGTACTCCGGCGGGTCCTGATCCGGATCCTGCGCGGCACGCGCCAGCTTTTCACCGTATTCCTTCGCCTTATAGAGCGCCTCGCGAATAATCGCGGCGGTCGCCATCCGCGTGATCGGCGTCTCGTCACGGTCTTTATAGCAGGTCTTCGGATTTTCGCCCAGCGCAAATTTCACACAGAGCGGCGCCTTGACGATCATATCGTCAATCCGGCGGCCCCAGGTCTTAATCGCCGCAGCCTGTCCGCCCACCGGATTGGCAGACCCCGGCGCTGTAACCACAGTTGTAACCCCCGCCTGCACTGCGTCTGTAAAGCAGCGATCCAGCGGATTCACGCCGTCAATCGCCCGCAGGTGCGGCGTGCAAGGATCCGTAACCTCGTTAACATCGTCTCCCTCAAATCCCAGCGCATTTTCAATCATGCCCAGGTGGCAGTGGGCATCCACCAGCCCCGGCATCACAAAGGCGCCCGCGGCATCATAAATCGCCTCATCCGGCTCCGGCACATAATCCGCCATAGCGCCAATCGCCGTAATGGTTCCCTCCGCCATCCGCAGGTAGCCGTCTGAAATCGCAGGCCCATCCATCGGATGAAGCGCCGCGTGTAAAATCACCATATTGGTCTCCTCCGCTCCCACTGCATTTATCACCACTATACCGAACCGCCGGAAAAATTGCAAGCGCCGGGGCGCTTTTCGCGGATTCCCCGGAAAAATTTACGCTTCGGTCATTTCTTTCCCCGCCGCTGTATGCTATAATTATGCTAATTATTTCGAAGGAGACAGATGGTTTATGACAAAACGGGACGCGCGGATTGAAATGATCCGCCAGGACAAGCGCAAGTATTTCACCATACTCGGCGCCGTATTCTTTGCACTGATCGGTATGATGATGCGCATGGCGCAGCTTCAGTTTGCCTTTGACGAAGCCGGACTGCCGATTCGCGGCAGCATCCGCACCTACATTATGGCCGCCGTATGCGTAGCGTTTCTTGTAGTCGCCTTTCTGGTTGCGCGAACGCTGGAACCGCGGGAAACTTGCTATAACAGTCTTTTTCTCTCCCCCACGAGTCTCGGTTTCTCTCTGTCGGGCAGTATCATCATCGGCGTCGGCGGCCTGATTATCATGGGCGAAACCGTCGGCCTGCGCACCGATCTCTCCATAGAAGGCACCGGCTTTACCCTGATCAACAGCCTGCCGACCTTCCTCGGTGTGTGCACCGCAGTGAGCATCCTTGTCAACCTCTACCGCACCACCTGTTCCAAGCGTCCGCTCGTACTGCTGTATCTGATTCCCTTTACCTATGTCGTCTTCCTGCTGATTACGCAGTTCAAGCAAACCTGGAGCGCAGACCCCGTAATTCTGGACTACTGTTTTCAGCTCTTTGCACTGATCAGCTGCATGTGCGCCATCTACCACACCGGCGCTTATTGCTTTGACCGCGGCAAGCGCCGCAACACCGCATTCTGGTGTCTGATCAGCTTTTTCTTCTGTGCAGTCAGCCTGGTTGGTATTCCCGCTTCACAGGCCGTCATTTATGGTGGTCTGGGTCTGTGGATGCTCTCAATCGCAGAGCCGATTCTCTCCAATCAGATTCCGGCCTATGTCCATCCCTACGATTATGTTCCGCCGGTAGAGGATCCCGGTGAAGAAGACGAACTGGAGGACGAAGACACTGCACCGGAAGACGAAACAGATTCCCCTGAACCCTGAGGAGGTATACCAGGCATGGCAAAACACGAATTCGGCATCATCGACGCAATTTCCGACGATATGCATATCTATGAGCAGTACACGCCAGAAAAGTATCACTGCATTGCCGTCTCGGACACACTGCTCGATCCATTTCTGCCACTGATGGATGGAATTCCAACCTTTTTCCATAACACCTCCCAGCCGGAATTCGGCTTGGACGCAGTGGGCATCACCCTGATCCCGCCAAGCTCTGCGCCCCAGTTTGCCTCGCTGCTGCAGGGGCACTGTCCGGCGCTGGACGCCGCAGCGGCGGTATTCCAGAAGGCTTTTGAGACACGACGCTTTGTGATTCACTATGGATTATGAAAATTATAAAAAACAGGGGGTCTGACGAAACTCAGACCCCCTGTTTTTTATTCGTCATATTCCAGATAAGCACCCTTCATGGGGGACGCCGCCAGAGACGAGAACAGCCGCAGTACACCGCGTGGATATTTTGCCGGCTTCGGCTTCCAGTTCTTTCTCCGCTCCGCCAGAATCGCGTCGATTTCCTCTGGTGTTTTTCGCGTTCCCTTGACGCCCACAATCGCCAGAACCCGTGCTTTGATATCCAGCTGGATCAGGTCGTCCTCCTCCACCAGCGCAATCGGGCCACCTGCCTGCGCTTCCGGACTGCAGTGTCCAATGGAGGGGCCGGTGGTTGCACCGGAAAACCGTCCATCGGTAATCAGTGCAATACTCCGCCCCAACTCCTTATCCGAAGAGATTGCCTCCGTCGTATAGGCCATCTCCGGCATACCGCAGCTCTTGGGTCCTTCATAGCGGACAAAGACTGCATCTCCCGGCTGCACCCGGTGATGCAGAACAGCGTCGATGCATTCCTCCTCGCTGTCAAAAGGACGCGCCCGCAGTACGGCGGAGAACATTTCCTTCGGGCAGGCCGTGTGCTTGATAACAGCGCCCTCCGGCGCCAAATTACCCTTCAGAACTGCGATGGAGCCATCCGTGCCAATGGCCTGATCGAAGGGACGGATGATATCCGTCTTCTGAATCGAAGTGCCGTGGCGGGCATTGGCATCATCCAGCCACTTCTGGCAGCGCTCGTAAAAGCCGTTCCGCTTCAACTCTTCCAGATTCTCACCCAAGGTCTTGCCCGTCACCGTCATGACATCCAGATGCAGCATGGGTTTGATCTCCTCCATGATAGCCGGTACGCCGCCCGCATAGTAGAAGAACTCCGCAGGCCAGCGGCCAGCCGGGCGCACATCCAGCAGATAGTGCGCGCCGCGGTGCAGCCGGTCAAAGGTATCGCCCGTAATCTCAATACCAAACTCATGTGCAATGGCCGGAATATGCAGCAGCGCATTGCTGGAACCAGAAATAGCCGCATGAACCATAATCGCATTTTCAAAGCTGTCCCGCGTCACAATATCTGAGGGGCGCATATGCTCCATCGTGGCCAGCTTGACCGCTTGAATTCCCGCCCGGCGGGCATATTCCAGAAGATCCGGGCTGGTGGCCGGCAGCAGCGCGCTGCCCGGCAGCGTCAGACCCAGCGACTCCGCCATAATCTGCATGGTCGAAGCCGTTCCAATAAAAGAACAGGCGCCGCAGCTGGGGCAGGCATTCTCTTTGGCCCAGCGCAGCTTTTCCGCCGTAATTTCGCCCCGCTCAAACTGCGCCGAGTACTTGCAGAGCTGCTCCAGGGTCAAAAGCTCCGGTCCGGCCGCCATAGTGCCGCCCGTGACGACAACCGACGGAATGTTTACCCGTGCCAGGCCGATCAGGTTGCCTGGCATTCCCTTGTCGCAGCTCGCCAGATACACACCCGCGTCAAAGGGTGTGGCGTTGGCCTGAATCTCAATCATATTTGCAATCATTTCACGGCTGGCCAGCGAAAAATTGATGCCGTCCGTTCCCTGACTCTCGCCGTCGCAAATGTCCGTACAGAAGTATCGCGCGCCGTGGCCACCCACCTGTGCCGCGCCTTCCCGCACAGCCTCGACCAGACGATCCAGATGTCCGGACCCCGGATGGCTGTCGCCAAAGGTACTCTCAATAAAAATCTGTGGCTTGTCCAAATCTTCCAGCTTCCACCCGGTACCAAGGCGGAGCGGATCGAGTTCCGGTGCTAATTCCCGCATTTTCTGACTGGTTAACATCGCAACCTGCCCCTTTCATTCAGGGCTGCGCCCTGTTTCGATACCCCGATTATAGCATACGCGAATTCCGCGTTATATTGCCATACCATACAAAAAAGCGCCCTCCGCTTTGGGCGGAGGGCAAGCAGGTTTGTGGGATTGACGCGGAGCAATTCTCCGCGCCCGGATATGAAATGAGCTCGTATTGGATAAGCTGCCTCTTAATTGTAGTGCCTGTCCGTAAAAAATACCGTCGAACCCCGTCGCCGGAGAAAAATTTTTTAGCGCTACCCAGCCTGTTTGGGAATGCGGATGGTCAGCACAATCGCGTCCTCCGTTTCCACACGGCCGCAGTCGGCATTCACTCCGGCATCCCGAATCAACTCCAGATTGTGATTGATGGTGTTGAGAAACGCCCGCACATCCCGCAGCATGACACCCCGCATCAGACGCCGGCGGCTCTGATCCGCCAGCAGCCGTTCAATATACTGTTCCGTCTGCGCCACATTGAGCTGGCGGCGGACAATCTCCCGCAGCGCGTCCAGCTGCTGCTCCTCTGTGGACAATTTCAAAAGTGCTCTGGCGTGACGCTCCGACAAATGATACTCCCGCAGCACCTGCCGCACTGCTGTCGTATGCCGCAGCAGCCGCAGCTTGTTGGCTACCGCCGACTGGCTCTTCCCCACCTTAGCCGCCGCCTGCTCCTGGCTCAGCCCATACATCCGCATCAGCCGTGCCAGCCCCTCCGCCTCTTCAATATAATCCAGGTCGCGCCGCTGCAGGTTTTCCACCAGCGCAATCATACCGGACTCCGCCTCGTCTACCGCCAGCAGGATACAGGGAATCTCCTGCAAACCGGCCAGCTTTGCCGCCCGCAGCCGCCGCTCTCCCGCCACCAGTTCATAGCCGTCGGGGCGGCGGCGGACGGAAATCGGCTGAATCACCCCATACTGGGCGATACTGGCCGCCAGTTCCTCCAGTGCCGTCCGATCGAAAACCTTGCGTGGCTGGGATGGATTCGGCCGGATTTCCGCCACCGGCAAAAAGGCAACCCGTCCGGACTCCATACAGCTTCTCACTCTCGTCATCTTCGGTTCCTCCCCCTTTGTTTTCCCGCCATTTTCTTTCGCCATGATAGCACGAAATTGGAAAATATTTCCACGAAAAATGGTGCAAACCACAATCCGCGGGAATATTTCCCATATTTCCATACAAGATGTTGTTTCCCGGCGAATGATGCCGGGATCTGACGCAGGGGGATTTTTCGTTGCATAATGCCGCGCAATATGGTAACATAAGAAAAACTATGCAAGATGGAGTAATGACTATGTCTGAACGCGTCACGCCCGAACTTTACGATGAATATGAGGCCTTCAACCAGGCCAGTCCCTACGGCCACTTCGCTCAGAGCCGCCTCTGGGCAAAGCAGAAGCCCATGTGGAAATGGGAAGCCGTGATTTCCCGCGGCCCTGACGGTGCCATCCGTGGCGCATTGGCCGTGCTGATCCGCAAGCTGCCCGGCGGTCTGCCCTTTACGCTGATGTACGGCTGCCGCGCGCCGATTTGCGATCCCGCCGATCAGGAAACCCTGCGCGATCTGCTGGACGGTGTCAAGGTGCTGGCCAAGGAATACCATTCTTATATTATCAAGCTTGATCCCGATGTCTCGGTGGAGGACAAGGCTCTCGCATCGTTCATGCGCGCCTATGGCTTCCATATCCATACCGACGGCAAGAATTTTGAGGCCATTCAGCCGAAATTCGTCTTCCGCCTGTATTTAAATGGCCGGAACGAAGAGGAGGTTATGGCCTCTTTCCACCAAAAGTGGCGCTATAATATCCGCCTGGCCCAGCGCAAGGGTGTGGAGGTGCGTATCTGCGGTAAGGAAATGGTGCCGGAGTTTACCCGCATCATGCTGGAAACCGGCCTGCGGGACGGTTTCGTCACCCGCGATGAGAGTTACTTTGCCAATATGCTGGACAACCTGGGCGAGCACGCCCGGCTGTATATGGCCTTCTTCGAGGGCCGCCCGATCGCCGGCACGCTGGCCATCGCCTATGGCGACAAGGTCTGGTATCTCTACGGCGCCTCTTCCAATGAAGACCGCAACCTGATGCCCAACTATCTGCTCCAGTGGAACATGATCCAGTGGGCCATTGAGCGCGGCTGCCGGATTTACGATTTCCGCGGCGTCTCCGGCGACCTGTCGGAGGACAATCCGCTCTATGGCCTGTATAAGTTCAAAAAGGGCTTCAACGGCGAATTCACCGAGTTCGTCGGCGAGATGGATCTGGTGCTGAACGCGCCGGTAGCCTTTGCCGTCAAGCACGGCACCAGCGCCTTTATGGCGCTGCGGAAGAAAGTCTTCCTGAAGCGAAAGAAAACGATCTGATTCCAGGGAAGGAGAGACCAAAATGAAAGCCTATGTGGTCGACCGCGACGCATTGCTCAACAACATTCGCATCGTCCGCGAAAAGGCCGGCGATACGCCGATCTGGGCCGTGCTCAAGGGCAATGGCTATGGGCTTGGCCTGTTGGAACTGGCTGCCATTCTGCGCAGTCAGGGCATTGGCCTGTTCGCCGTGACGGAGGTGGAGGAGGCCCGCGCGCTGCGGGAAAACGGCTTTACGGAAGAGCCGATTCTGATGCTCCGCGCCACCTCTGACCGGGCGACGCTGGAGCAGATGCTCGATCTGCATGTCATCGCCACCATCGGCTGCTATGAGGACGCCGTGGCGCTGAACGGCATTGCCGACCAGCGCAGCACCGTGGCAGAGGCACATATTGAGCTGGACACCGGCATGGGGCGCTACGGGTTCTCTCCCCGCGAATTTGACAAGGTGCTCGATGTCTATGAGTATATGACCTGTATTTCGGTCAGCGGCGTGTATACGCACTTTCACTCCGCCTTTGCGGGTGGGGACAGTACCCAGCAGCAGTTTGAGCAGTTCCGGGCCCTGCTCGGCAAAATTCAGGCCGCCGGATATGAGACCGGCATGGCGCACTGCTCCAATTCCTCGGCACTGTTCAAATATCCGCGCATGAATCTGGATGCCGTCCGCGTCGGCTCGGCATTTCTCGGCCGGTTGAGCTTCCGTGCCCGGACAGGGCTGAAGCGCATCGGCTACGCCGAAACCACGGTGGAGGCCGTCCGCTGGATGCAGAAGGGCGATACCTGCGGCTACGGCGCGGCCTGGAAGGCGCGCAAGCCGACCAAAGTCGCGGTGGTCAACCTCGGCTATTACCACGGCTTCGCCGCGGAAAAGGGGCGGGATATTTTCCGCATCCGCGACTGTATCCGCGGGATTCTCTCCAATCTCAAGGGAATCCTGATTCACAAATACCTGTATGTCACGGTCAATGGCCAGCGCTGCAAGGTGCTGGGGCATGTCGGCATGGTGCACACCTGCATTGATGTCTCGGCGCTGACCTGCGCCGCGGGCGATCTGGTGCAGATGGACATCAACCCGCTGCTGCTCAAGGGCATGGAGATCGTCTACCGGTAACCCCGAAAAATTGGAGAAGCGGCAGTCCGCCTGATGGACTGCCGCTTCTTTTTTTCAATCTTAACCCGGTCGCATAGCGGCCGCCGTCGGCTTATTCGCGGATACTTCCGCGACATCGGCTTGCCGCCCCGGTGATTTTATTCTACCAGATTTCCCCACGGATCCGTGACCAGTTCGTAACAAACTGATGAACAAATTGTAAATTACCAAATCCGGCGCAGGCGGGCAACCAGAAACTGGGCGCACAGCCCCGTAAACGCGCCGGTGAGAATACCGGAGAGGAGCAGAACCGGCAGGTAGACCAAAATCGCAGGCGTACCGGTCACCGCCACCGCAACCAGCATCTGGCCGACATTGTGGGCAAAGGCCGCAAAAATGCTGATGACCCAAATCTGCCGGTCGGTAACATGCTTCCGGATCGGCAGCATCACAAGCCAGCTCAGCAGGCCGCCCGCCAGACTGTAGAGCATTGCGCTCACCTGCCCCGTGGCCAGACTGCCGAGCACCACCCGAATCAGCAGCACCGCCAGCGCCTCCCACGGCCCCATCAGCAGCAGCGTTACCACGGTGACAATATTGGCAAGTCCCAGCTTGACGCCGGACACCGGGATCGGCGCAGGGATCTGCGCCTCCAGCACAAAAATCGTCAGCGCGACGGCACTGAGCAGCGCCAGCCGCACCAGCTTTTGCGTCTTCACTTCTGTTCTCCGGCCATCGGCAGCTGCGCCTCGGCCAGCTCCAGATACTGCCGGATGTCGTCGGCAAACCACACCATGTCCTCGTCGCTGGTCTGGCGCGTGATTTTGCCGGGCATTCCGATCACCGCCGAGCGCGGCGGCACCTGCATTCCGTTTTTCACCAGCGCGCAGGCGCCAATCAGGGAACCGGTGCCGATGTGGCTGTCGTTCAGCAGAACGGAGGACATGCCGATCAGGCAGTTGTCCTCAATCACGCAGGAGTGGAGAATTGCGGTGTGGCCGACGGTGCAGTTTTTGCCCACCAGCAGCGGGGAGCTGACATCGCCGTGACAGACGACATTGTCCTGAATATTACTGTTCTCGCCGATGACAATTGGCATATTATCGGCGCGGAGCACCGCACCGTACCAGATATTGGCGTTTGCCTCCACCGTTACATCGCCAATCAGCACTGCGGTGTCAGCGATGCGCGCGGTGGGGTGAATTTTCGGCATCTTGCCGTTACATTCCTTTAAGATCATGGGACAGCCTCCTTTCCTTCATCATATCCGAACGGGACAAATTTTGCAACCTTGACTTCTGCACGGATCAATTTACTTGACAGTGCACATGCGATTGCAATAGGCGGTATGAATTTCCGCAGGGACAGAAGATATTTCCATTTTATCCAGATATTTACATGATTTGAAAATGCTGGGATTTGCTGCGAGGCGCAGGATCCCAGCATTTTCCATTTTTCGGTGGAGCCGGTTCCGCCTATTACTTTCCAGATTTTCCCATTCCCATGATTTTCCAAATTGCAGGAATAAAACAGGTTGTATCTGGAAATCATTCCCAGTATCGCAGGCTGCACAATCGTGCAGCCTGCTTCTTTTCCCGCGGGGCAAAATGAAAGGCCCCCGCACGCCGTTGTGCGGGAGCCTCTCGACAAATCATTATCAAAAAAGGAGAGCTTTTGATTTTGATTCTTTAAGCGATTAGTTTTTAGGCATTCGTGTTGCTGACATAGACATACAGGTCAACCAGCGTGTCCGTGTCATCGTCAACATGTGCGTAAGCAACACCGTCAATGCGACCGCTGTAGTCCTTCAGGTAGTTGTTCAGCGTGTTGGCGGAAATGTTTGCGGAAACCTCATAGGTCTCACCGCTGTTTTCCTTGACATTGGTATCAGCCGCAATCAGGTAGATGTTGCACTTGTCATCGACAACATAGTCGTTATCTTTGCCCTGAGCATCCTTACCCAGCGTCAGGACACCATCGTTGTAGCTGATGGAAGCATTGTTCAGCGTAACCGTTGCATAGTCATCGGTGGAGTCAACCTCGTTCATGCGATCAACATACTTGCTGCTGTCGTACTTGACATCGGTGAACAGCTTGTACTTGTAAGCATCCCCGTCTGCGGAGAAGTTGTCGTTCAGGTTGATCTTGGTCTCCTCGCCGTTGACGATTGCCTTGTAGGTGTAGTAGGTGTTCTTGTCAGCATCCTTGTTGGTGCTGTCATACTTCAGCATGTAGATGAAGTCGCTGGAAGCGGTAGTTGCATCGTCGATAGAGGCATTATCGCTTGCATCGATGAACACATACTTTGCATAGCCTGCAGTGGAACCAACAACCCAAGTTGCCTTGATGCCGGAGTAAACTACCGGATCCACACCCGCCGCAGAGGTCTTCTTGTTCTTGATGGTCGGGACATTCTTGACACCAGTGTAGGCAGTCACATCATCATCGTCATCAATGACCACGAAGATGGTAGCAGCGTTTGCCTTGATTGCACCGCCGTTGATGGAAACCTTGCCGTTCTCGGTCAGGGTTGCAGCTGCGGTAGTAGAAGTCGTGGTATAACCGGTGTTGTTCTTGGAAGTACCAGCAGTCAGCTTCTCCAGGGTGTACTTGTTGTTGCTCTCAGTGTAACGGAACCAGGTGTTCACGGTCTCTGCAGTAACAGCAGCGTCGCCCTTATACTTGTCCTTCAGGGTGATGGTTTTCTCAGTGCCATCCAGGAAGTAAGCCTTTGCAACAAAGTTGCCGCTGTTGGAGAAGTTGCCCTCACGAGCGATCTCGGTAACATAGACAAACTTGTCGGAAGAAACAGTAGCCTCATCGACATACAGGATGTAGGTGCCGTCGGTGACAACCTTTGCATCCTCGCCGATCTCGTACTCAGTGCCCTTACCATGGGTGTCCGTGGTATCAGCCTTGAAAGCGTACTTGTAAGTGGTGCCGTTGATGGTCACCTTATCGTTTGCGTAGGTCTCAACATTGCCATTGACAACGGTAGCCGGAGCAACGGTCTTGATCTCCTTGTTGGCAGCATTCGCGCCAGCGCAGGTGATCAGCAGGTAATCGTCTTCCTTGACATTCTCAACATCGAAATCGTCCGCATCCAGCGTCAGCTCAGCAGCTGCAACCGGAGCTGCAACATTGCCGACAGTGCTGGTGGTAACAGACTCCTTCTTGGAGCTGTAGTCATCGGTAGCCTGAATCAGGTAGGTGTTGATGATAACAATCTTAACTGCATTGGTATCGTCGTTGACATAGACCTCGGTCTTGGAACCGTTACCGGTCTGGTTTGCTGCAACATCGCCGATGGTAGCAGTGCTCTTCTTCTCGAAGTAGTTACCAACAGCTTCGCTGGTCTTGAGACCGTCGACAACCGTCTGGCCGTCTACAACAACAGTCAGCTTTGCAGCTGCATCAGCAGTATCGGAGCTCAGCAGATCATCGACAACGCTCTTGCCAACTGCATCGTACAGAGCCTTCTTGGAAGCCTTGTCGGTGAAGGTGTAGTCAGCATCGTCGGAGTAGGTGCCGATCTCATCGTTCTTCCAGGTCCACTTGGTAGCATCGCGGCCGAAAGCATCGGTCTCAGGCTTCGCCTTCAGATCCTGCAGGAACTTCTCAGCGAACTGAACGGTGTAAACACCCTCAACTCCGTCGTTCTTAATGTTCTTGCCCCAGTCCTTCTTGGTGGTCTGAACCTTTGCCTTGGAGTTGCCGACGGTGACAACAGCGCCGTTGACATTGACATTGGTGGTAGCGTCGT
>CAKTFW010000010.1 GCA_934561175.1 uncultured Oscillospiraceae bacterium | reverse complement strand
TCAGGGAATTGTAATTGATGGTGAAGATTCAAAGGTTATTTGCAAAGACTAATTTGAAAATATCTGTTTGTCGAACAAATAACAAGGGCGCACTTCTCTATACACCGTTCGGTATAGTGCATTACGCGCGGAACTTGGCTCTCCCTTTGGGAGAGCCAAGGGGGGCTGCCTGCAGCTGCGCCATATGTCATAATAGCATAAAGAAACGGAGCGCATCCGCACCGATACGCTCCGTTAACTGTCTTACGAACGCCCCGCGAACCCGCCGGGGATTTTTTCTTATTTCCAGCCCTTGCTCTTTTCGTAGGACAGGATAAATTCTGCATTGCTCTTTTCCAGCGCGCTCAGATTGACCGTTGCATCGGAATAGTTAGGATCCGGCGTATACCAGCTCTGGGCGCGGAAATAATTGTTGTAGTCCTCATTGCGGAAGGTGCGGCCGTGGCGGGCATAAATCTCATTCCGCGCCAGCGCCACCTGTTCCTGGGTCATCCCCTCCAGATCAGCCTCTGTAATGGTTCTGGTATCACTGGGCAGCAGATACACTGCGGTCGCGCTGCTGTTCGGCGTCTCCGGCTGCTCACTCGGCTGCGGGTTTGTCGTGCTGCCGGGTGTCTCTGCCGGCTGCGGATTCACCGTCTCGTCCGGCTTGTCCTCCGGCTGTGAATCCGATGTGTCATCCGGGTCATCTGTCGGCTGTGGATCCGGTGTGGCATCCGGGGTATCCGTCGGCTGCGGATCCACCGCCTCGTCCGGCTGATTCGTCTGGTCTGCATTGTCCGGATTTTCCGGGTCGCTCTGATCTGTTGCATCCGGCTGATTTCCCAGCGTCGGCGCAAGGGCCAGCGAATAAATCGCCACGACGCCCAAAATCAAAACCAGCGCCAGAATCACCAGCATGGTATTACGCCGCCGGATCCGGCGGCGGGACGGCTTGCGGCGCGGGCGCGGCGCAGACGGCTCCCTGTTCTCCGTTTTTTCGCCTTCATTCCGAACAATCCACTTCCCGCAATTCTTGCAGAAAAAAGAATCCTTCTCCAACGGTTGATTACAATTGGGGCAATTCATGACTCTAGTCCTTTCTCAGTTTGCTTGGAAAATACGGTGCGCTCCAAAAAGTCCGCCACCGCATTGTGATTATGGTCTGCAACGATCAGATCGGCTGCCGCGCGGACACAGGGCAGCGCATTTTCCGGCGCAGCACCAATGTCGCCATTCCGCACCAGATCCACATCGTTCTCATAGTCGCCAATGGTCAGCAGCTGCCGCAGTCCCGGAAGCGCGGGGCGCATGGCCTGCAGGGCATTGCCCTTCGACATTGCGAGCAGCTCAAAATAAGTCAGCTCCGACCGATAGGATACCAAAGCGGGGTCAATCCGCAGCTGCGGCACGGCCCAGTCAAGCCGGTCGCCATGGTGACAGAACAGGATTTTCAGCCACGGCTCCGTCACCGCCTCCGGCATGCAGTGAATCCGCTCCAGATGATCCCATATGATGTACAGGTCGTCCCGCTGATTGGGATTGACCATATAAATATGTTGCTCGGTAAAAATCTGAATGCTGATCTCCGGCAGCAGCGCCAGCATTTGCCGGATTACCTCCATTGCCGGGGCAACCGGCAGCGGAAATTGCCGGACATAGCGCCCGGTGTCGAAATCATACACCGCTGCGCCGTTGCACAGCACGCAGGGCGCGTTGATCGGCAGGCGATCCCGGAAGCGGGCGATATGGACCACCGGCCGCCCGGTGGCGATGCCAAACCGGCCGCCGCCCGCGGTGAAGCGCTGCAGCGCCGCATAGTCCGTATCGGAGACCGTCTTGTCATCCCGCAGCAGGGTGTCATCCAGATCCGTGTAAAGATAGATGCCGCGATAAGGTTCCAAAAAAGCTTCCCCCACAAGATACGATAGTTTTGATTAGTATAGCACAGCTTCCAGCGGAATTCATTATAAAGATTCTTAAATTTTTTCCTTTTTCTGCTGATCACACAATTTGCAGCGAAAAAACACTTGACAATCTATTTATCATATGGTAAACTAGTCAAGCTCTTAAGAGTACAATATCGCGGAGTGGAGCAGCTCGGTAGCTCGTCGGGCTCATAACCCGAAGGTCGTAGGTTCAAATCCTGCCTCCGCAACCAGACTGAGTGGATGTAACAGATTCCTGTTACATCCACTTTTTTGTTGTCTATACAATTTATAAAACCTCCATTCAAAGGCTGCACATAAAATCACAAAACCTGTGCACCCTGTTATGGGAGGAGAAGCATCATGATTGAACCGGATACGATCCGTCTGCTGCGGGAATGCGACGCCGGAATTAAAATGGGAACGAAAGCCATCGACGATGTGCTTGATCGCATGGAAAGCGACACGCTCACGCGGCTGCTGCGCGAATGCCGGGACGAACACTGCGCCCTGGAGCAGCAACTGACCCTGAATCTACGCACTACGCAAATTTTTATAGCCTCAGGTCGCCGTTCGCGCTATTTTGCGGCGGCACCGTGCTACGATGGAGCCGGAAACACGCCCCTGATTTGTGGGAAAACAGCGATTTTCGCCGTTTACAATTCCATATTCTTGTTGTATGATAAACCGCAAGTGAATCCTATGCTGCAGCACCCGCCGCTCCGTGCGGCAGGGGGAATGGGGTGCAAGGCCCCGCGAGTCGGTCACTGTGAAGCCGCTACGGCGGATAAGTCAGAGTACCTGGGTGCTGCAGGCGTTTCTGCCGGAACCGGAAACTGTGCGTCTGTTCCGAATTGCTTGCCGCGATTCGGTTTATTTTATGCGCCTGTTTGCCCTCCGGCAAGCGGGCGTTTTTCACATGATAAAGAGGAGGAAAGATTCTATGAAACACCGCATTTGCAGCCTGCTGCTGGCACTTGCCATGCTCTGCAGCCTGCTGCCCACCGCCGCACTGGCTGCGGAACCGGCCGCTGCGCCGGCCACCGTCACATTCTCGGTGGAAACCCGCACCATCGACGGAAACGATCTGATCGCGCCCACAACCGTGGAGCTGCAAGATGGAGACACCGTCTATACCCTATTGGACCGTGTCGCACAGGAGCACAATCTGGCAGTGGAAGGCGCCGACAGCGGCTATGTCACCCGGATCGGCGACTTTAGCGCCTACGGTCACGGCTCTGAGAGCGGCTGGATGGTCAGTCTGAACAACGACCGGGACACCTGGCCGCTGCCCGCCCTGCAGAATGGCGACACCGTCCGTTTCTGCTACACCTATCTCACCTACGGTTATGACATTGACCTGATCGACAAGGTAGATCAGCTGCGCGCCCTAGTGGAAGAAGCCAGCCTGTATGAAGGAGAGAACGAGGACGCCGTCTATGAAGCGATGGGAGAAGCCGCGGAAAAGCTGGCAGAAATCGACGCCTATGGCTCCAATAAGGATTATCTCACCGCGCTTGGCACCATGATTTTCGGCCCCGGCTCCGAAGCCAGTAAGCTGGACACCCTGATTCTCAAGCTCCAGACCACACTGGCGGGCAATGCCTATGTGCCCGTGGAGAGTGCCGAGATCAAGATCCGGAATCTGGATGGCACGGACGCCACGGAATTTGTGGCCGGCCGTACCTATCGCGCAGAGATTGTGTTCACCCCGGAGAACCCCACCGACCGCGGCAGCGGCTGGAAAATCGGAACAATGCTTGGTCTGGATGCCGAAATTGCAGCCGACGGTACCCTGAAGATTTGCGATTACAACGCCGATAATTCCCTGCATATGCTGATTTTGCAATATGCCCACCCGGACGGTACCAATGGCGGCGTCTTTGTAAAAAATTTTATAAACACCTTCAATGCGCCGCAGACCAACGCAGACATCGTAGCCGTAGCCGCCTATCGCCTGAATTGGGCTGCCATTCAGGGCGACAACGCCTCTTCCTATTCGGTCACCAAGAACCTGACCCTGCCCGAAGCACTGACTGTGGCAGGCAACTCTGTCACCATTGACTGGCAGAGCGATTCTTCCGCCGTCACGGTGCTGAACGGCACCGGCTATGTGGACACGACGCGTGCCGCATCTGCCACACTGACTGCGACCCTGCACTGCGGTGACGAGACCGCCACCTGCACTTTCCCGCTCTATATCGCCTCCACCGACGACGCCGCAGCGCGGCAGAAAGCCCAGCTTTCCGCCATTGGCACGCTGGCGGACCGCATCGCAGCGGACTATGCAGATGATTCCAAACAGACCGCGGCGGGCTCCCAGCTCAGCGCCCAGGAATGGGTTGTGCTGGACATGGCGGCCTACGCCGCCTGGAAGCCGGACGCCACGGCAAAAACCTCCGACGCAGCCAGGCAGCTCTACCTGAACAACGCCATCTCCTCGCTGGAGGACACCACCGTTTACAGCCCGCTGCAGACCAACGCCAAGGCGGAGATCATTCTCCCGGCCATCGGCGTTGATCCCGCAAAGCTCTACAAGGTCAACAACAGCACGCCGATCAGCGCGCCTGCTCAGATGCTGGAGCAGTTGAAAACCGCCACGCCAACCCACTATGAAGCGCCGTGGATTCTGCTCTCTGAGCTGAACGGCAGCCTGACGCTGCCGGAGGAAACCCGTGCATCGCTGGTCGAGACGCTGCAGAATAACCAGTCGGATTCCGGTCTTTATTTCTACAGCTACAACGACCAGAATTTTGACGATGTCGATACCACCGCAACGGTCATCGCCGCGCTTGCGCCGCTTTACGATCTGGATGCCACCGCCAAGCGGGTGGTCGATAAGGCCGTTACCGGCCTCTCTGCCGTGCAGGATGCCAACACCGGCAGCTTTGGCAACGCCAATGCCGACGCCATGGTGATAATCGGTCTGGCCGCCCTGGGCGTGAATCCCGACACCGACCCGCGCTTTGTAAAGCAGGGCCATTCGCTGCTGGATGGACTGCTCTCCTACAAAACGGACGGTAACGACGGCTTCCGCTACAGCACCGGCGACGCGCTGGCCGATCCACTTGCCACCGAGCAGGGCTTCCGGGCGCTGGTCGCTGCAGCGCGTACCATGACCTCCGGTGCCGCCTATAATGTCTATGACTGGAGCGGCACAACTCTTGCACCCGGCCAGCAAACCGGCGAGAAGCCCACGCCTTCCACGCCTGGCGGCGATCAGGATAAAACCGATATCACCGTCTATTTTACCATGAAATCCGACACGAACTACTGGATTTCCCGCAAGGCCGTCACCGTGAAGGAAAACGCCACGGTCGGTGATGTCTTCACCAAGGCCATTGCAGGCACCGGCATTACCGCCGTAGGTCTGGAAAATGGCTATATCTCCTCGATCAGCAACGGCAGCAAAACCTTGACCGCCCGTGAAAACGGCCCCAACACCGGCTGGATGTACAAGGTCAACGGCGTGCTGCCGAATGTGGGCCTGAACAGCTACCATGTAGAGAAAGACGACGAAATTCTCTGGTTCTACACACTGGACTGGACCAAGGAAGACGGTGTCTCCGGCGTGTCCGGTACGACAGTCACCAAGCCGGAGGTCACCAACAGGCAGTACCAGGATGTCACCTCCGCCGCCTGGTACTATGACGCCGTCCGCTATGTGACGGACGCAGGTCTGATGGACGGCATTGGCGAATCGCTGTTTGATCCCACCGGCACCGTGCGCCGCGCCACTGTAGTCACCACCCTGTACCGCATGGCCGGTGCGCCCGCCGTCACCGCCGCCAGCCCTTACACCGATGTAACCGCAGGGCAGTGGTACACCAACGCAGTAATCTGGGCCTCTGAAAACGGCGTAGTGACCGGTTATCCGGACGGCACATTCGATCCCACCGCTCCGGTGACCAGAGAACAGACCGCTCTGATGCTCTGCCGCTACGCCCGCCTGGCCGGCCGCAGCACCGCAGTGCAGGCTGATCTGAGCAGGTTTGACGACGCCGCAGCTGTGGCAGGCTACGCCGCCTCCGCAGTCCGCTGGGCCAATGCCGACGGGCTGATGACCGGCCGCACCGAAGCGCTGCTGGTGCCGAAGGGCACCACGAACCGCGCCGAATACGCCGCACTGCTCCAGCGGTATTCCACCGCAGCTGTCCCCACGGTCGCCTCTACCCTCACCGACGAAGTGGCCGCACTGGTGGCAGCACAGACGCCGAATCCCACCGTTGCCAGCGTCGGCGGCGAGTGGGCCGTGGTGGGCATCGCCCGCAGCGGCGCTGCGATGCCTGCCAACTACGCGGAAACCTACTACCAGAATCTGACGAATGTCCTGACCGCGCAGAACGGGACGCTTTCCACTACCCGCCTGACGGACTATGCCAGAGTGATTCTGGCACTCAGCGCCATCGGCCGCAATCCGGCTGATGCAGCCGGTTACAATCTGCTTGCACCGCTGGGCGACGAAGACGCCGTGACCCGGCAGGGCGTAAATGGTGTAATCTATGCGCTGATCGCACTTGACAGCGGCAATTACACGCTGCCGGATGGCTCCAGCGCCTCGCGCGACGGTTATGTCTCCAAGCTGCTCTCCCTGCAGCTGGACGACGGCGGCTGGGCGCTGACCGGTTCCGCTGCGGATCCGGATCTGACCGCAATGGCACTGCAGGCACTCGCCCCCTACCGCAGCGCCAACACCCAAGTACAGCGCGCCGTGGAGCGCGGCATTGCAGCGCTCTCCGCGCTGCAGAACAGCAACGGCGGCTTTACCGCCTGGGGCGCGGAGGGCAGCGAATCCACCGCGCAGGCAATGATCGCCCTGAACGCGCTGGGACTCAAAATGGATGACAGCCGCTTTGTGAAAAACGGCGTCACGCTGCTGGACAATCTACTTCGCTACTACACCCCCGGCAAGGGCTTTTCCCATACCCTCGGCGGTGAAGCCGATGCGATAGCAACCGAGCAGGCGCTGCTTGCATTGGTCGCCTATGACCGCACCGTTTCCGGCGAAGCATCCCTGTACAGCATGAAATAAAATAAGGAGCGGCCCTCTCAGTATAACTGAGAGGGCCGCTCCTTATTTTTCACATCTAATTCTGATAGATTCCATCCCATCTAAGCGACCAAGTTCCATACGACCATTGAATTTGAAAATAATACATTTCATCCGGCTCCAAGCCATAAACCCTTTTATCTAGATTGTAATCTCCAATTTCATTTACGACTAAATCAAAAAAATCTTGATTATCATCGAGTATCTTGATTATGAAATTTCCAGTACCTTGATATTTACCTGTAAAATGTACTTCATTCGATGCTGCATATACCTGCCAAATCTGTTTTCCATCAATATCCACTGTTTTTTTAGGCGCTTTATAATCATTATAATAGTCGTTCGTCATTGGGGATTCTTTTATAAGTTGTTCCATCTGCTGCGCTCTCTGCTCTTCTACCTCCGCCTCCCATTTCTTCGATATTTCCAAAAAGCCTGTGTAATTTGTAACCTGACTCTGCTCCTCATCGCTCAATTGATTATAAGCGTTGTTTGCCGCAGTAATAAGCATCGTCATGTTAATATTAGGATTTGTATTTGTAGTTGCTGTCTCAACTCTATCAATAGCCTGTATAGCATTTTCAATCTTTGCTTTACTAAACTTTTCTTCAGCTCTAACTAAATCATCATAATTATTAACCTGTGTTTTCCCTTCATCCGTACATTTGTCATAGGCACTTCTGGCCGTGTGAATCGCATTATAAGAAAACACATCAATACTATCTGGAATTTTTCCGATTAAATCAACAACTTGTTTCGCTTCATAAGTCTCTTTTGCTTTCTCCAACTCATCGATGTATTCTAATTGTTTATAGTCCTCCATACTCAGGCTCTCTACAGCGTTTTCTGCTTCTATTATATTAGCCTTACTATCTAATGTGACTTCACCGATTGCCAATATCATATTATCAGCAGCAACTGCATCTCTACTCTTGCAAGAACATAAACTAAAACAAACTATTGTCATTAACGCCACCATCAAAAATTTTCTCTTCATTTTTCTTCCCTTTACCCTTTATCCGTTTTATATGATATCCAAATAGATATCATATAAACATACTGCCATATTTTACATATATTGTCAAGATATCCATTTGGATATTGGAGCGTGTAAAATGGCTTATTATCGGAGAATACGAGAGTTGCGTGAAGACCATGACTTAACACAACGACAAATTGCAGCTATACTAAATATGCCACAGCCACAATATTTCCGCTATGAACAAGGATATCGAGATATCCCAACTGACATCCTAATTGCATTAGCTGACTATTACCAAACATCAACAGACTATATCTTGGGGCGAACTAATAATCCAAAACCATATCGTAAATAAAAGCACTCCCTTCTCGGCTATAGAGTACCGAAAAAGGAGTGCTTTCACTATTATCTGTTAGTTGTTTAGCCCTGGTGATCCACCTGATACATATGGGCGACCAGATCCAGCGTCTTGCTGGTGTAGCCCGCCTCGTTATCATACCAGGCGACCAGCTTCATAAACCGGTCGGTCAGTGCAATACCGGCCTTTGCATCAAAAACGCAGGTGCATTTTTCACCCAGGAAATCGGAGGAAACGACATCCTCATCGGTGTAAAGCAGGATTCCCTTCATGGGGCCGTCAGCCGCCGCACGGACCGCCGCGCAGATCTCCTCATAGCTCGCAGCCTTTTTCAGCTGCACCGTCAGATCCACTACCGAGACATCCAGCGTCGGCACGCGGAAGGACATACCGGTCAGCTTGCCGTTGAGCGACGGGATCACCTTCCCCACCGCCTTGGCTGCGCCGGTGGAAGAGGGAATGATATTCCCCGCCGCCGCACGGCCGCCGCGCCAGTCCTTTTTGGAGGTACCATCCACCGTCTTCTGGGAAGCCGTGGTGGAGTGCACTGTCGTCATCAGGCCGGATTCGATTCCGAAAGCATCATGAATGACCTTTGCCAGCGGCGCCAGACAGTTCGTGGTGCACGACGCATTGGAGACGACCTTCATCTCCTTCTGATAGCCCTCCTGGTTGACACCCATGACGAACATCGGGGTATCATCCTTTGCCGGGGCCGAGATAATCACCTTTTTTGCGCCGCCCTGGAAATGGCCCGCGCACTTTTCGGCCGTGGTGAATTTGCCGGTCGATTCAATAATATATTCCGCACCGGAGACAGCCCAGTCAATATCCGCCGGTTCCTTTTCCTGGTAGACCAGAATTTCCTTGCCGTTGACAATCAGAGAATGATCGGTATAGGAAATCTCGCCGGGAAAACGGCCGTGGCAGGTGTCGTACTTCAGCTTGTACGCCATGTAGTCCGGGGCAACCGTATTGTTGATCGCGACAATCTCCATGTCGTCGCGGTAGGCGGCCTCGCGGACAGCCAGGCGGCCGATTCGACCGAATCCATTGATACCAACTTTCAAGCTCATAGTCGCATACTCCTTTCAAGGTACGAGGTTGTACTTTTCTATTATATACGCCCCTGCAGAATTTGCAAAGCTGTTTTCTGACATTTTCCTTGCATTTTACCCGCTGGGAAGGTATCATGAAATCGTTAAGATTTTTTCGTCGAACCATGTCGCTGCAGAACCCATGACGGTCAGGAAGAAACTGCCTGCGTCTGATTTCCGGTTTCTGTACATACTGTAGTGGGAGGTATGCTGCATGCCTGAAAACGATCGGCAGATTTTATCCACCATGCTGGAGTATCTGCCAACGCCCGCACTCCTGGTGCAGGGAAAAACAATTTCTTACTGCAACCCCACAGCCACAGCTCTGACCTTCCGCACGGGTGAACCGGTCTCAGCACTGTTGGGCGATGCAGCACCGTTCTATGAATCCTACAATGGCGACGGCACCATTGCGCTGAGCTTCCGCCGGGATGACGCCGCCTACAGCGCCGCCATCCACCGGCAGTGCGGCATGGATATTTTTCTCATCACGCCGCCAACTGACGCGGAAGTCCGCAGCCGCCTGCTGGCAACCATCTCCCAGACGCTGCGCGAGCCGATCTCCAGCCTGTTTCACACGGCCTCGACCCTGTTCCCCTCCCTGGAAGAACTGGAGAACGCCAATGTTCAAGCCAAGACCTCTTCCCTGAGCCGCAACTTTTATCAGCTGCTGCGCATCGCCGGAAATCTGAGTGACGCGGCGAAGATGCTGAGCGGCACGGCCGCACTCTTCCCGGAGCCGACCGATCTTACCGCATTTTTCGGCACGCTGAGCCGGCAGTGCCAACCACTGGTCCGATCCGCCGGGCGCACGCTGGTGCTGGACTGCGCCGATACGGTCGGCACACTTGCCATCGACCAGCAGAAGATTGAACGCGCAGTTCTGAATCTCATCTCGAATTCGCTGAAATTCACCGCGAAGGGCGGTGAAATCCGCCTGCATGTGGAACGAACCGCATCCAGCGTTCTGATCCGCGTGCAGGACAACGGCGAAGGGATGGATGCCAACGCAATGGCCTCCGCATTCACCCGCTATACCCATCCGGCCATGCTGGGCGATCCCCGCCGGGGCATCGGACTCGGCCTTGCGCTGGTGCGCCGGATTGCGGAGCTGCATCAGGGCACCGTTGCGCTGACCTCCATGCCGCAGCGCGGCACCTGCGTCACCATGTCGCTCTCGCTTCACGCGCCTGCAGGCGTCAGCAATCTGCACTCCCCCATCCTCAATTATGACTATACGGGCGGCCAGCGCCATGCACTGGTGGAACTGGCTGACGCAATTCCCATTGAGATGTTTGACTCGGTAATGCACCTTTAATTTCCGCCGCCGTACCGCAGATGCGGTACGGCGTTTGTCCGCTGTGGACAGTCCCTTGAAAATTTTTTGATTCTTTCTATACAAACATCCGTAGATTTGCTATAATAGATGCAGTATAAGAAAGTGATAGGAGTGTTGACAATGGCCGGTACTTCCGCCATCATCTTCGTCCCTGACGATACTGCAAAGACCGGACTTTCCTGTCCGCTGATGCTCTATCCCGTGATGGGCTCTCCGCTGCTCGCCTGGCTGGTGCGCACACTGGAGCTGTCCGGAACAGAGCGTTTCTTTTTGGTCTGTCACGAGCGTTACCGCGAGGCCGCGCTCGGTTCCTTCCACGATCCCGCGCAGGTCACGGTTTCCGTCTCACAGGACGCACCGGATCTTCTGCATGTGTTTCTCTCCACCGCCGAAGATGAAGAGCAGTCGGTCATGGTGGTCACCGGTCCCGCAGTTTTTCTGCCGCCGGTACGGGGCGGATTTCACCCCGCCGACCATCCGCTGCCCAGCTGCGTGTGCGATGTCGACCGGGAGCGCCTGATGGAGGCGTTGGACGACAGCTTCAGCTTCCGGGAATTTCTGCAGAACAACGGCGTTGCCTATACTGCAGCCGATGGTGTGTACACCGTTTCTTCGATCGAAGAGCTCTATGACTGGCAGCCCGCCATGCAGCGGCAGGCCATGCTTCAGCTGCTGCAGCACGGTGTCACCATCTGGGATCCCGCCAGCTGCTATATCGACCCCCGCTGCTTCATCTCTCCCGGTACGGAGCTGCGCCCCGGTACTATTCTCCGCGGCCGCACCACCATTGGGGAAGACTGTGTCATTGGTCCGAACACCCTGCTGGAAAACGCAAAGGTTGGCGCTGGAAGCGAGATTAACGCATCGCAGGTCTATGATTCCGTCATTGGCAAGTCCACCACCGTCGGTCCGTTCGCCTATGTGCGCCCCGGCTGCAACATCGGCGACCATATCAAGCTTGGTGATTTTGTCGAAGTGAAAAATTCCACCCTCGGCAACGGCACCAAAGTGGCGCACCTGACTTATATTGGAGACAGTGATGTGGGGCAGGACTGCAACTTCGGCTGCGGCACCGTCACAGTCAACTATGACCGCGTGAAAAAATACCGCACCACCATCGGCGATCGCTGCTTTATCGGCTGCAACACCAATCTTGTTGCGCCGGTCACGCTGGGCGAAGGCGCTTACACTGCCGCCGGGACCACAGTCACCGACGATGTTCCCGCCCAGGCGCTGGCCGTCGGCCGCGCCCGCCAGATCAACAAGCGGGACTGGGCGGCAAAAAACAAGCTGAAATCAGAATAATCGGCCGCGGGCCGTTTAGTATTCACACACACTTTTAGATAGAGAGGTAGATTTACATGATTTCTCACGGTAAGGAAGTCAAGGTCTTCACCGCAAATGCCAACCGTCCATTTGCTGAGGGCATCTGCAAGGAGCTGGGCATTCAGCTCGGCAACAGCGAGGTCACGCAGTTCGCCGACGGCGAGGTCTCCTGCTCCATCAACGAAACTGTCCGCGGCTCCGATGTGTTCCTGGTGCAGTCCACCTGCAAGCCGGTCAACGACCATCTGATGGAGCTGCTCGTCATGATCGACGCCATGAAGCGCGCCTCTGCCGGCCGGATCACCGCCGTCATCCCCTATTACGGCTATGCCCGGCAGGACCGCAAGGCCAAGGCCCGCGATCCGATTTCCGCAAAGCTTGTGGCAAATCTGATCACCGCCGCCGGTGCGGACCGTGTATTGACCATGGACCTGCACGCCAACCAGATTCAGGGCTTCTTCGATATTCCGGTCGATAACCTGATGGGCAATCCGGTCTTCGTTGACTATTACCTGAAGAAGTTCCCGGCTGAAGTGCGGGAGCAGATGGTTGTCGTCTCCCCGGATGTCGGTTCCGTCGCCCGTGCCCGCGCCTTCGCACAGAAGGTCGGCATGAATCTCGCCATTGTGGATAAGCGTCGCCAGAAGGCCAATTCCTGCGAGGTTATGAATGTGATCGGCGATGTCAACGGCAAGGAATGTATCCTCTTTGACGACATGGTCGACACTGCAGGTTCTCTGTGCAACGCAGCCAAAGCCATTGTGGAGACCGGCGGCGCTTCCAAGGTTTACGCCTGCGCCAGCCACGGCGTGCTCTCCGGCCCGGCACTCGACCGCATCGAGAACAGCTACATGGAAGAGCTGATGCTGCTCAACACCATCCCGATGCCCGAAAACTACACCGGCACCAAGATTCGCCAGCTCGATGTTGCGCCGATGTTTGCCGAGGCAATCGCCCGCATCTACGAAGAGGTTTCGATCTCTTCTCTGTTCTGAGATGTTCGGAAAATCTGCCTGTGACTGGCTGGTGGTTGGGCTTGGCAATCCCGGTAAGCAATATGACGGCTCTCGTCACAACTGCGGCTTTCTCGCCATCGACCACCTTGCGAAGGCGCTCGATGTCACCATCAACCGGGTCAAATTCCGTGGTCTGACCGCTATGGCAGCCTATGAAGGGCAGAAGCTGTGTCTGCTCAAGCCGGAAACCTTTATGAATCTCTCCGGTATCGCCGTGCAGCAGGCCGCTTCGTTCTACAAAATTCCACCCGAACGGGTTCTGGTGCTCTTTGATGACATTTCGCTGCCCGTGGGTCGCATCCGCGTCCGCGCAGAAGGCTCTGCCGGCGGGCACAATGGCATCAAGTCCATCATCGGCGGGCTGCAGAGTCAACAGTTCCCACGGGTTAAAATCGGCGTCGGCGGCAAGCCGAATCCCGACTATGACCTGGCCGACTGGGTGCTAGGCAGCTTTTCCAAGGCCGACCAGAAGCTGCTGGACGATGCACTTGACCGCGCAAAGGATGCAGCGCTCACCATCATCACCGATGGTACCAGTGCAGCCGCCAACCGCTATAATGGAAAATAAACACACAAACGGACGGGGATCAACTTTTCAGATTCCCGCCCGTTTAGTCATTGTTGGATCTTACAGGATTTCAGGTGTCCGCTATGAATCTTCTCTTTGATCTTCTCCGGGAGCTTCCCGAATACCAGCAGCTGCGCGCAGCGGCCGACAAGGGCGAAATCGCCAGCCTGTCGGGGCTGAGCGCCATTCACCGCGCGCATTTTATCGCAGCTCTGCACCAGGAGCTTGACCGGCCGCTGGTTGCCATCTGTCAGGATGAGGAGAGCGCCCGCATCACCGCTGAGGAGCTGGAATCCTTCCTCGGCGAAGCGCCCACTCTGCTGCCCACGCGAGAGCTGGTATTCTATAATTCTGCCGCTGTTTCCCGCGGATGGGAGCAAAAGCGGCTGCGCATTCTCTATGCGCTGGGGCGCGGCGAGATTCCCCTGTTGGTCACCTCGCTGGATGCGCTCAATCTGCGTACCATTCCGCGGCAGACGCTCTTCTCCGGCTCGGTCACGCTGCAGGTGGGCGGTACTTATGATCTGGAGTCGCTCGCCGCACAGCTGATCGACGCAGGCTACAGCCGCACCGCTCTGGTGGAGGGTATCGGCCAGTTTGCTTTGCGGGGCGGCATTCTTGATGTCTACGCCCCAACCTATGATAATCCGATCCGCTGTGAATTTTTCGGTGACGATCTGGATTCCATGGGTTACTTTGACACCGTGACCCAGCGCCGTACCGAGATGCTGGAGCACGCCGTGCTGCTTCCGGCGGCCGAGGTACAGCCGCGGCTGCATCCCGGCGGTCTGCAGGGCCTGTGTGGCGATCTGCAGGCACTGATCGCCCGGCAGAAGCGGCGCAAAACGCCCCATGAAGCACTGATCGCCACCCTGCAGGAAGATCTGGACACCCTGCAGGACGGGCGCTCCCTCTCCGCAATTGACCGCTACCTCTCGCTGGTCTACCCGGAGGAAGCCTGCGCGGCAGACTATCTCTCCAAGGACGCCTGTGTGATCTTCTGTGACCATGGTGCGGTGGCCCGTGCCGCCCGCGCCCTGGAAGAGCGCACCGGAAAATTTCTGGATACCCTGCTGGAGAGCGGCATTCTCTGCGGCGAACTGTGCGCTTTTCAGCGCGACTGGGCTTCGCTCTGCGCGCACCTTTCCGGCCGCGCCGTGCTGTTTTTGGATAATTTTCTCTCCGCTGCATTTCCGGCGGCTCTGCCGCCCAAGCAGCTGCTCAGCCTGACAGCCAAGCAGCTGCCCTCTTACGGCGGCAGTCTAGAAACCGCCGCTGACGATCTCACCGACTATCAGCGCCGGAACTTCCGCACGCTGGTACTCTGCGGCAATCGCCGCCGGGGCGAAATCCTGCAGGAGGTACTCGCAGGTCGCGAGGTGGATACCGTGCTGGACTTTCCGGCTTCCCGCCTGCCGCAGCCCGGCGAGATTCTGCTCACCGATGGGGCGCTGCCCTCCGGAATTGAATACCCCACAATCCGTTTCGCCGTACTGACGGAAGGGCAGCTGACAACACGCCGCCGGAAGCGCACCATTCGCAAGGATAAGCGCTCCAACCGGCAAAAGCTCAACTCTTTTACCGATCTTTCACCGGGCGATCTTGTCGTCCACGAGCACCACGGCATCGGTCGCTATATGGGCATGGAGCCGATGAAGGTGGACGGCGTTATCAAAGACTATGTCAAAATCGCCTATCAGGGCACCGATGTGCTCTATGTTCCAGCCACCCAGCTGGATCTGGTCTCCAAATACATCGGCGGCGGCGAGGATCAGCATATCCGGCTCAACCGTCTCTCCGGCGATGCCTGGGAGCACTCCAAGGCCAAGGCCAAGGCTGCTGCCAAAGACCTGGCCGACGGGCTGATTCGCCTCTACGCCGAGCGCGCGCACCGTATGGGTTACGCCTTCTCCCCGGATTCCCCCTGGCAGGCGGAATTTGAAGAAAACTTCGACTATGCAGAAACAGACGATCAGCTCCGCTCCATCGCGGAAATCAAAGCCGACATGGAGCGCCCAACCCCCATGGACCGGCTGCTCTGCGGTGATGTCGGCTTTGGAAAAACCGAAGTGGCGCTCCGCGCCGCCATGAAGTGTATTCTGGACGGAAAACAGGTGGCAATTCTGGTGCCGACCACCGTCCTTGCGCAGCAGCACTATCTGACCTGCTGCAAACGCTTCCGCGGATTTCCGGTCAACATTGATGTGCTCTCCCGCTTCCGCACCACCGCCCAGCAAAAGCAGACACTCAAGGATATCGCCTCCGGCGCGGTCGATCTGATCGTCGGTACCCACAAGCTGCTGCAGAAGGATATGCACTTCAAGGATCTCGGTCTGCTGATCATCGATGAAGAGCAGCGCTTCGGCGTCAGCCACAAGGAACGGCTCAAGGAAATGTCCAAGGGTGTTGATGTACTGACGCTCTCCGCCACACCGATTCCCCGGACGCTCAATATGGCGCTCTCCGGCATCCGCGATATGTCCACCATTGAAGAGCCGCCCAGCGACCGTTACCCCGTGCAGACCTATGTCATGGAGCACGACGACCGCATTCTTGACGACGCCATCCGCCGGGAATTGGGCCGCGGCGGTCAGGTTTATTATCTGCACAACCGGATCGACACCATCGCCCAGTGCGCCTACCGGATGCAGCAGCGCATTCCGGAGGCCAGCATCGCTGTTGCCCACGGCCGCATGAACGAGGAAGAATTGGGCGATATTATGCAGCGAATGGACGACGGCGAAATTCAGGTGCTTGTCTGTACCTCCATTATCGAGACCGGCATTGACATTCCAAACGCCAACACGCTGATTATCGAAAACGCCGATTATCTGGGTCTGAGCCAGCTGCACCAGCTGCGCGGCCGCGTCGGCCGTTCCTCCCGCCACGCCTACGCCTATCTGACTTTCCGCCGCGGCAAGGTGCTCAGCGAGGTTGCCGAAAAGCGCCTGAGCGCCATTCGGGAATTTGCCGAGTTCGGCTCCGGCTTTAAGATCGCCATGCGCGACCTGGAAATTCGCGGTGCAGGAAATCTGCTGGGCGCCGAACAATCGGGGCATATGCTCTCCGTCGGTTATGATATGTACCTGAAGCTTCTGGAGGAAGCCGTGCAGGAAGAGCGCGGCGATACCGCCGCCGCGCAGCCGGAATGTACCGCCGATCTCTCGGTGGCTGCCAATATTCCGAAACTCTATGTGGAATCCGGCGAGCAGCGCATGGATCTCTACCGCCGGATGGCCGCCGTCCGCAGTCAGGAGGATGCCGACGATCTGCTGGGCGAAATCATCGACCGGTATGGCGATCCGCCCAAGAGCGTCATCAACCTGATCGACATCGCGCTGCTGCGCGCCGTCGCTGCCGCAGCCGGCATCGCCGAAATCTCCCAGAAAAACAGTCAGATTCTCTTCACCCTGCGCAACCTGGATTTCGCAGTGGTCTCGGAAATCTGTGCCGACCCCGACTGCAAGGGGCGGGTTTTCTTCTCTGCCGGCTCTACGCCGATGCTCGCGCTGAAGCTGAAGGCCGGTCAGGATCCCCTGAAGGAGAGCCGCCGGTTCCTGGAAAAATTCCGGTCGATTCGGCAAATTGACGGATAATTCTATAAAATTCTGCCGGTATCGTTACTGTTTTGTAATTGCAATTCCCCACAGCTTTTTCTATAATGGGTTGACAAATTAAATTCCGCAGCATGTTCTGCGTTCGATAGGGAGCGATTTCCATCAGCAAACAAGGTAAATTTCAGCGCACCAGCGGCAGCAAACAGCGTCCGCCGCAAAAGAAGACCGGAAAAAGCCGGGTTCGGCTGGTCTCCATTTGCGTTCTGGCCGCCATTGTAGTCATTTTCGGCGCATGCTACGCCTATGCCGCCACGGTTGCCAGCTATGATTATATTTTCCCCAATGTCTATGTCGCCGGGGTATCGGTCGGCAACATGACCCGCGAACAGGCCAAAGAGGCCGTGAATACCGCGGTGCAGGACTCCTACGGCTCCACGCCGCTGGTCGTACAGCTGCCGGATCAGACGCTGACGCTCGATCCGGAGAAGGCGCAGGTCACCATTGATGTGGATGCCGCGGTGGAAGAGGCCTGGGATTACGGCCGCACTGGGAATGTGTTTTCCCGTGCCCGCATCCGCAAAAATGCGGATAAGACCCGGCACGAAATTGAAGCCACCGACACGCTGACCATGAATGAGGATTACATCCATTCGGTGCTGAACGACGCCGCCCGTACAGCGGAGGTGGATCGTTCCGACTCTTTTGCAGATATCGACACGGAGGCAGGTACCGTGACCGTGCATGTGGGTACCTCCGGCAAGAGTCTGAATACCGAAGCGCTGTTTCTTGCCATTCAGGACGCCTATGTGACCAATAATTTCAACGAGCTGCTGTTCAACTACGAGACAGAGCCCTACACCCCGGTCGATCTCGCCAGCATTTATGATGAATTGTGCACCAGCATGAAGGACGCCTACTATGACGAGCAGAACCACGAGCTGGTGCCGGAAGTAAACGGCTACGGCTTTGATCTCTCCGCCGCCGAGCAGGAACAGGCGCTGGCTGAGGAAGGCTCCACCTTCACCCTGACGCTGGGCGACATCGTGCCAAAGGTCACGCTGGAAACGCTGACCAAAGAGATGTTCCCGGATGTTCTGAGCCAGTATTCCTCCCCCCATGTGTACAACCCGCCCCGTACCACCAATCTGGATCTGGCCTGCCAGGCCATCAATGGTACCATTCTGAACGCCGGTGAAGTGTTCTCCTTCAACGGTACCGTGGGCGAGCGCACTGCGGAAAAGGGCTACAAGGCCGCCGCAGTTTATGTCTCCGGCAATACCGAGTCCCAGCTGGGCGGCGGTGTGTGCCAGGTGGCCTCGACGCTCTACTACTGCACCCAGCTGGCAGATTTGGAGGTTGTAGAGCGAACCGAGCATATGTTCGCCGTCACCTATGTCCCGATGGGTCTGGACGCCACAGTCTATTGGGGCAGCCTGGACTACAAGTTTAAGAACAGCCTGAGCCAGCCCATGCTGATTGAAGCCTCGGTCTCCGATGGCTATGTGCATATCACCTTCCGCGGCACCAAGCCCAAGACCGACTATGCCTCCATCAAACTGGAGGGTGTCACCCTCTCCACCATTCCCTGGAGCGATGTCGTCAAGGTGGACGAAACCAAGCCCGCCGACTATAAACAGGTGACACAGACACCTTATACCGGTTACAAAGCGACGGCTTATCGCTACTTCCTGGATGCCAACGGCAATGTGCTGCGCAAAGAGCAGCTGCCCAGCAGCTCCTACTCCAAGCGCGACCGCATCACCACCATCGGTAAGCAGCCGGAAGAGCCGGAACCGACTCCCACGCCGGATCCTACGCCGACGCCAACCCCGACACCGGATCCCACACCCACACCGGATCCGACGCCGGATCCCGGCACCTCAGAAACCGTGACACCTGTCACGCCGCCGCTGGATTCCGACACGGAAGCTTGATACGGAAAATGCAGAAGCAGGAATCCTGCTTCTGCATTTTTTAATAGCGCAGGCAGCGGCGCAGCCGCGCCTCGCCCCGCTTAAGCGTCCGCCAAACCGTCGTCTTGTTCACGCCATACTCTGCCGCCATCTGCAGAAGCGTCTTGTTCTGCAGATAATATCCCACAACGACCCGCCGCTGGTGCGGCGTCAGCTCCCGGCTGAGCACTGCCGTCAACCGCTGACGCTGAACGCTCCGGCTCAGATAGGGGCCTGCGCACTGCTCAAAGGGTGTATTTTCCATCTCTCCAATATCCCCTTTCATAGTAATGCTCCAGCAGCTCCGTCAAGGCGTTATTCTGCCGCAGCAGTTCGGTCAGCATGGCAATCCGCCGTTCCAGATGCCAGCGAGCCTCCGGGTCCGCAGTTTCCGTGCGGGCCTGACGCAGCTGCCGCAGCCGCGTTCGCAGCTGGTCGCCCGCAGCATGATATTCTACAGCCAGTTCCTGCAGCGTCATCGCTCCACCTCCCCCATCTGTCTGCGGTAGGGCCGCAGCAGCTGACGCGCAAACGCGTCCAGGCAGTCGTCACAAATCATTGTACCATCAATGCAATAGCAGCTCTCGCCCCGATATACCGGTTGGCCGCAGCGGCTGCACCGGCCCGCCTCCCACCAGATGGGCGCCATCCGTTTTTCCTCTTCCGTAAGACCCCTCCTGTTCTTCCAGTATTTTCCAGTTTCTTCCAATTCAATGTACTACACGAATCGTGTGATGTCAAGCGTAATTTTTCAACAGCGGCTTTACTTTCCAGAATTTGTATGTTATCGTTTTTTCTGGAAGGAGGGCCTCGAAGAAATGTTGGGTACGCGAATCGCCGCATTGCGCCGTAAGGCTGGGATGAGCCAGCGGGAACTGGCAGATCGGCTTTCCGTAAGCTCCAGCGCGGTTGGAATGTACGAGCAGGGACGGCGTGAGCCGCCCGCAGACCGGCTGGTCGCCATGGCACGGCTATTTCATGTCTCCACGGATTATCTGCTGACAGGCGTCCCTGCGGCGCCGATGGACTGTGATACCGTGCTGGCGCTCTACTGTGCCACCAAACACGCCGACTTTACACTCCGCCAACCAGACGGCCGGGAGATGCCGCTTCCGCCGGACGCCGTTGCCGCGCTGCTCTCCGCTGCGCTGGAAACGCCTTGACCTTTTGCCACACCTCCGCTATGATAGCGGGGAAGGAGGCGATCGGATGGAAGACGAAATCTATATGCACGCAGCACTGGAACTGGCTGCCGAGGCTGCTGCCGCGGGCGAGGTACCGGTGGGCTGCGTCATTGTACAGGACGGCGTAATCATTGGCCGTGGCCGCAACCGCCGGGAACAGGATCGTTCCGCACTGGCCCATGCAGAATTGGAAGCCATCACGGAAGCGTGCCGTACACTGGGCGGCTGGCGACTTTGGCAGGCAACGCTCTATGTCACGCTGGAACCATGCCCCATGTGCACCGGCGCAATCATCAACGCCAGAATTCCCAGGGTCGTCTATGGTGCGTCCGATCCCAAAGCAGGCTCCTGCGGCTCGCTGATCAATCTCTTTACACTGCCCTATAATCATCATCCGGTTGTCACCAATGGTATCCTGGCCGAAGCATGTGCCGCACTGCTGCGGAACTTTTTCCGGCAGCTGCGGAAGAAAGATAAAGATCTTACAATTGATACGATTGCCTCCACCCAACAGTAGCTGGGCGGAGGCCTTTTTTCCGCAAGGCTTGTAACGGGCATATCCATATGATAGAATGAAATTATTCAATGACCAAGTGATTGAAACAGGGGAGGCAGCCAACAATGAAAGACGCTTTGAAACAATCCTGGTGGAAAATACTTGCCTACACGCTCGCTGCAAGTCTGCTTTCTTTTTATCTCGAAGTCCGGATCGGCGCAAAATTTGCAATAATAACCCTGCCAGATGGCTCTGTTTCCACCGATCATACCCGCTGGCTGCTTCTCTCCGGCTGCATTTTTGTGATTTTTCTGCTGATTGGCGGACTGGTGTTTTTCCGCAAACTGAGCCGAAAAGAACTGTTCTATTCTGCATCCGTTATGGTCGCTGTTGATATTGCGGGCACTCTGATCTCCAATTTCACGCAGCGAACGCCCGCCGGTGCAGCTTTTGCTGTCTATTTTTCAGAATTTACGAGTTGGAACGACTTTGTAGCGGATGTACTGCTAAATGTAATCGGTCTCAATCCATGGATCTCTACCATCTTTGCGTGGAGTATTCCCTACCTGTTTGTCCTCTTTGGAAAAAAGACTGCATCCAATTCTTAGAAAATTCCAAAAAGCAGGCAGAATCGGGCAGATTCTGCCTGCTTTTTTCTGTTTCTTTGGGAAATGCCTTTTCCGGTTGTCTTTCTCCCAGAAATATGATAAAATTTTAACAGTTTTTACGCGCCGGGCGCAGGGAAAGGAGAGCCCCCATGGCTGTTCCATCTGACGAATTACTCACCGCCGGTCACTTTGCGGAGATGGCCGGTACCACCAAAGCACAGCTCCGTTTCTACCGGCAGGCCGGAATCTTCCAGCCAGCCTGGCGGGATGAGAGCAACGGCTATTTCTACTACCGTGTCTGGCAGGTGCATCACCTGTACACGCTGCTTCTGTTGGAACACTTTGGTTACAGCATCAAGGAATTGGCTGAAATTTTCCAAAAGGACATCCTTTCCTACCGGGAAATGGTCATTGATCGGCAGGATTATATGGAAAACTGGATTTCCCAGCTCCAGCACGCCGTCTCTTTTGTCGAATACGACATCCGCCGGATTGAGCGGCTGGCCCCCTATACCTTTGACCGCGTCTACCTGCAGGAAGCGCCGGTTCTCGATGTGGCTACCACACTGCTGCCCGGCGACGCCGACCGCTTTGACGAATCCGCCCGCGAGGGACTTTTGCGCCATATCGAAACCTACGGAAACTCCGGAGATTACCGCGCCTATCCGCTCAGCCTGATTCTCAGCCGGCGCTGCCTGTACGACGGCGGCTACCACCTGAGCGGTTATTTCTCCCAGAAACGCACCACCGCCCGCGGTGGGAAAACCCGCCCTGTGCTCTGCTACCGGACCTCCGGCTGCATGGCGGATCTCAACCGGGTATTCCACAGCTTCAGCGCCTATCTGCAGGAGCATCAGCTGGAACCGGCCGGGGATATTTACCTGCAGGTCTGGCCGGAAAACACCAAAAGCATCGCAGACGACCGTTACGAGTCCTATGCCTATCTGCCGGTGCGGCCAGCCGCCCGCCCCATCCCGCGGGTGCCGCTGCCCCAGACCATGCTGCCCAATCACGGCACCATGCTGATGTCCTCCGGCGAATTTGCACGGCTGTGCGGCATTACCAAAGAGACCCTGCGTTTTTACCACAAGCACCGGCTGATTATCCCCGTCAAAAAAGACGAAAAGGGCTATTACTACTATGCCTGCCAACAGATTTCCACCTTTCACGCGCTTAAGGCGCTGCAGCAGGCCGGGCGGTCGCTCAAGGAAATCCGCGATTATTTTGCCGACGAGACCTGCAGCTATACCGAGCTGTGCAAACGCAATCTCAGCCGTCTGAAGCGGCAGCTGGAGCTGGCTGAATATTATCTGGAATGTCTGGATGTAGACTATCACTACACCTCACAGCTCAGCCGCCAGCCCCGCAATACGCCCTTTGTCTGCGTAACGGCGCTGCCTGCATCGCGGGTCACCGCCATTGATCCCCCCTGCCCCATGACGGCCCGCGCGCTTGCGCCCTATCTGCAGAAGCACGCCGCCAATTTCTCCAATACCGAGGAAAAACTGGAATATCCGCTGAGCATCTATGTCCGGCCGGAGGATCTGGAGCAGGATGACCGGAAAGTCTGTGCTATCTCCAGTCTGCCCCATGTGAACTACGCCGGCGAAGTCTCCACACCGCCCCAGCGGCTGCTGTGCTACCTGACCCGCGGCGGATATGAGCAAATGTTTGAAACCATGGCGCTACTGCAGGGGCATCTGAAATCCCGCGGCTTCCGGGCAACCGGCAACTTTTGCTGCTCCATGCTGGTGGACAAATTCTGCCGCCTGCCGGAGGGAAAAATGCTGATGTTTGTCTATGTTCCCATTGAAGAAGAATCTTAAATCACATCAAGGGGCGGTACGCATTGCGTACCGCCCCTTCTCTTCTGCGAAAGAGCATTTCTCTCACGCCGCGGCGCACAGGCCGCCGTCTTTTATTTCTCCTTCTCCCGAACCTCCAGATAATAATGCGCAACCGCCGGATCCAGTGTCACGGTCTTCTGCGTTTCCGAAAATCCGAAGTTCTGCCGGATAATTTCGACAAATCCGCGGTCTTCCAGCGTCACCCGCCGCGATGTGAACTGCAACCGACTTCCCAGCTGCGTGACCAGATCATAACCATAGATGCCGCGATTCTCCGTGTGTGCGCAGAAATAGTCAAAGCTCGCCGCTTTGTTCTGCTCCGTCGTCAGCGTGACGCTGCCGCCCGCCGGAATGGTGATCTCTGCCTGCAGGTAAAACACCCGCTCCAGTGTCAGGCATTCACCGATCAGCAGATCCAGATTGCCGCCTTCATACCGCTCTGCCGGATCGTCGCTGCCGGATCCATAATTGGTGAACAGCTCCAAAAACAGCCGCTCTTGCAGTTCCTCCGAAACGGGAGCTGCCAAATCGTCGCTCTGCCCATAGGCCGCCCGCCACTGCTGCAGCACGGTGTGCAGTATGGTTCCAAGATCCGATTCGTAGCGGCGTACATTAGCCGTGACGCCGTCAATCTCCTTGCCCGGATCACAACCACCATCGTGATAACCCTGAATTGTGAGATTCTGAACATCTTCCCCCAGTACCAGCACATAATGGGTACGCGGCTTCTGGGAAACACTGCCGTTTTGCTGTGGCACCGAACAGCTGACCTGCTGGGTACCCTGTTCCTGGTCAAATCTGCCGCCGTTGAACTCATAGGTCAGAACCTGCGTCTTGTCATAATCCATGTTGAATTCTACCGCAAGGGTAGGGTTCGGCATTTTTTTGGTTTTCTCCGGGCCGGAGATGTCGGTAATTTCATAGATGATGACCGGAATCCCGTGCAGGTCCTGTGTCGGCGCAAAGGCCGTTTCCTCATAGCCGCCGCTCTGCAGGAGCTGCTCATAGACCTGCCAGTTGTCCGGTTCCAAGAGGTTCAGCCGCGCGCCGGTATCACTTCCGATTGCATCCTGAAAACCGCCGCTGTACACACCCGCATGAAGGGTGGTTTCGATCGCCGCACCGTCCAGCGTCAGCGTCGGCGTCCGCGCCGCCAAATACTGGGCGCTGGCAGCAAAGGGATAGCGCACCAGAATCGTCTGATCCTCCGCCGCATGGTTGGTCAGCGTATAGGCGTCCGTCACCTGCAAGTCCCTGCTGGACTGCTGGTAGCCACCCTCCGGATAGAGCTCCGCCAGCTCTTCTGCATAGGATTGCAGCGCATCGGGCGCCATGCCGTTTTCTTCCGCTTCCTTCCGCTGCGCCTCGTTAGAGATCCAGGTCCCCTGCCAGGGGGCAAAGTCAAGCGTCAACGCCCGTTCAGCGGTAATCTGATCGTTTTCCTCCGCCAAACTCAGGGGGAACACCGGCCCGGCATAGGACATAAATGTCGTGCCGTCCTCCGATCCGGCGCCTCCCGCCTGTGCAGTTCCAAGCCGCAGACTGTGCAGCCCTGCCGCACCAAGGCCAATCACCAGTGCCGCCGCGGCCGCCAGCGCGGTGTACCGCTTCCAGCGGTTTCTGGCCGGGCATACCGTCGCCTCTTCCACCAGCGTATCACTGAGATTTGTAATCGCTTCAAACAGCCGCTCTGCATTCATCGCCATTCCTCCCGTTCCAATGCGGCGCGCAGTCCACGCCGCAGGGTATAAAGCCGTCTGCTGACCTGTGCCGGGGAATACCCCGCCTGTTGTGCCAGCTCCTGCACGCTGTTTCCGTACCAATAGCGCCGGACGAACAGAATCCGGTCGCCGCGTTTACAGGACAGCAGATAACGCTCAATCGCCGCTGTGAGCTGCCGGTTCTCCACCGTCTGCGCCGGATTTTCTCCGCCGGGCAGGCAGTCCTCCAGCTCCCCCAGCAGCACCTGCAGGGTGCTGTCCCGCATCTGCGCGCGGCTGCTGCGCCAGCGGTCAAGGCTCAGATTGCGGATAATCCGCCCAAGGTATGCCCGCAGCGAGCAGGGCCGCTGCGGCGGCATGGTATTCCATGCGCGCAGCCAGGTGTCGCTGACGCACTCCTCCGCGTCCTCCCGGTTATCAACAATGTTCTGCGCCAGTTTCCGGCAAAAAGTGCCGTATTTTTGATCGGTCTCTGCAATGGCCTGCTGATTCCGCGCCCAGTACAGGGATACAATTGCAGCATCTTCCATTCTCTGGCACCTCCCTTCTACCAAAACAGACGGATCAAAGTAGGAAATCTCCCGCCGTACGAACAAAAAACACTCCGGCAGGCTCTCGTCCGCCGGAGTATTTCCGCTCAATCTGCTGTATCTGTAAAGCTGTCAAACTCCAGCTCCGTATAAACCGTCTGCACCGCGCCGTTCGGCTTACTGCACATCACGCCAACGCGAATCCGGTAGTCGTGTCCCGCAGCGAAGGCATAATCAATGCCGCCAAGCACCTGTACCGTTCCTGTAAATCGGCGGCGAAGCACCGTGGTATCCTCCGCCTGTACCGCCAAATGATCGGCGGACGCCGCATCACCGATTGTCAAATCCGTGATAACCAACGCCGTCAGGGAAGCCGACTGCACATTCTGCGTCCGCGTCAGCCCGATGGCCAGCCGATCGTCCTGCGGGCTTCCATAGCTTACCGCGCAGAGCGTATATTCTACCATCTGCTGCGGCACAATCGAAACCGTATTGGTCTGCGCATCCCAGAGGACATCTTTTCCAAACTGCTCGGCCACATAGCGGATCGGCGCATAGCTGCGGCCGCCGCGCAGCACCAGCGCGGTGTCCATCTCCAGCATCCATTCCGTTTCCCAGGTGCCAAGCTCCTTCCCGGCGGAATCATAACCGATGATCTGATCCCAGACCCACACCTGCGGGCTGCCAGCCGTCATGGATACCTCGCGCGCAGCCAGTTCTGTCCGCGCCGCCTCCACCGGAATACTTCCGGGCAGCGTGGGCGCCGCGGCCGCAGGTGCATCGCTGTGGAAAATCGCTGTTTTCGTCGCCGCATCCCAGTCAACCGTCAGCCCCATCGCCTCGGCAGCCGCGCGCAGCGGCACCATGGTCCGGCCGCCCGCAATGAACGGAACCGCATCTGTCCAGGCGACCGCCGCCCCATCCACGGTCACCTGCACCGGCACGGCAGCCGATACGCTGCCCGTCCACAGAACAAGGCTGAACAGCAGGGTCAACATCCATAAAATCCAGTGTTTTGCTCTCATTGGGATTTCCTCCACGCACCTGGTTTCTTAAAAAGAAATGGAAAAGCCGTCCTGATACAATGCCGTGGCGGTGTTCTGCTTGTGAACCGACACGGTATAGTCCACCGTATACTGCACCCCCGGCTGGAATGCATAGGCGAAGGTCACTGCCGCAAACACACCATCCCGTGCTTCGCTGCGGTAGTCATAAACCATCTGCAGCTCCGCCGCCGACGCTTCTTCCAATTTCACGGTTGTGGATTTTCCCTGGTCATCCGTCACCGTCAGAGCCGTAATCTCACCGCTTGCGACATTGGTACTGTCATAGAGCGCCAGCGTCATAAATTCATCGCTGGTCTCTCCATAGGTCACCGCCGCAAAGTGCCAGCCGACCGGCTGCGCCTGCCCAATGCCCACCGTGCGCGTCTCTGCATCCCAGGTCACATCAAAGCCGAAATTCTCCGCCACATAGCGAACCGGCGCCAGCGTGCGCCCGCCGCGGAGCACCACGGCGGTATCCATCTGGTACAGCGCGCTTTCCTCCTTTAGCGTCTTCACACCGCCGCTGGCATCCTGCAGGGCATAACGCCGGTACACGGTGTAATTCTGCGAACCGGCCGGCATTTCCACCCTGGTACTGGCCAAATAGGCGCAGCCGCCCGCGGCGTCCTCGCTGACCTCCGGCGAAGTCTGCTCCGTGTAGTCCGCAGAAAAAATCGCTGTGCGCCGCGTATTATCCCATGAGACAGTCAGTCCCATCGCCTCGGCAGCCGCACGCAGCGGCACCAGCGTGCGTCCGCCCTCGACCACCGGCGTCGCATCGGTCCACACCACCGGCGTACCGTCCACGACCACGGAGACTGGCTCCAATGCGGCGGCAGACACCGTCAGGACAAACAGAAAAAATAACGCCGCCATGATTCGGCGCAAAAATCGATTGTTCATAGCAAGTTCCTCCATTGATTTCTCCTGCTATCCTACCAGATTCGGCGTGTTCTGACAAGAGAAAATCCCGCAGGATCACATCCCGTGAAAGAAACGGGCGGTCCAAAAAGCGTTTTCTCCCGTTCGGTAGTATATTTCCTGAAGAAATGCCTGCATTCCTGAAAAGCGTCGTACACTTGCCCGGCACAAAAAATCCCGCGGAACAGCAGCTGTTCCGCGGGATTTTATTATTCGGCTGTCTCGTCCAGCGTTTCCGCCAGTTTCAAACCCGGATTACGCTTGAGGATAAAGTCAATCGACCAGCTGCTGGAAAAGACCAACAAGCTGTGGCCGCGGTAGTCCTCCAACAGCTCCGCATCGGAGGTCAGGTTCAGATCCTTCGGCTCGCCGGGGCAGGCGGTAATAAAGCGCAGATATTCGTAGGGCAGACTCTCCATCCGCAGATCCACGCCATACTCATTCTTCATACGGTACTGGAACACATCAAACTGCAGCACGCCGACGACGCCGACGATAACCTCCTCCATGCCGGTATACGGCACCTTGAAGATCTGAATTGCGCCCTCCTGGGCAATCTGTTCCGTTCCCTTGATAAACTGCTTGCGCTTCATGGTGTCTCGCGGGGAGACACGCATGAAGTGCTCCGGCGCAAAGGTCGGAATACCACCGAAGCGGAACTTCTTGCCCGGCACGGTGACCGTATCACCGATGGAAAAAATACCGGGATCAAATACGCCGATAATATCGCCCGCATAGGCCTCGTCGATAATCTCACGCTCTGAGGCCATCATATGCTGCGGCTGACTCAGGCGCATTTTCTTGTTGCCCTGCACATGGTAGACTTCCGCCTCCCGTTCATACTTACCGGAGCAGATTCGCATAAACGCCAGCCGGTCGCGGTGGGCCTTGTTCATGTTCGCCTGAATCTTAAAGACAAATGCAGAAAAATCCGGAGAAAAGGTATCCACCAGACCTTCGTCTGACATCCGCGGCAGCGGCGGGGTGGTCATCCGCAGGAATTCCTCCAGGAACGGCTCTACGCCAAAGTTCGTCAGCGCCGAGCCGAAAAACACCGGGCTGAGGGTTCCCGCCCGGACAGCGTCCATATCGAAATCGCGGCCGGCGCCCAGCAGCTCCACTTCGTCCCGCAGCTGCGTCCAGCCCTCCTCGCCCAGCATCTCACCGACGGCGGGATCCTCCAGATCGATTTCCAGCGTGTCCGCCTTTTTCTTGCGGTCCTCGCCGGAGAAAAAGAGGATGCGGGATTTCTCCCGGTCATAGACGCCCTGGAACGCCTTGCCGCAGCCGATCGGCCAGTTGCAGCAGTAGGTGTCAATCCCCAGCTCCCGCTCCAGCTCCTCACACAGATCAAAGGGATCCTTCGTCTCGCGGTCCATCTTATTGATAAAGGTAAAGATCGGGATGTGCCGCATGGCGCAGACCTTGAACAGCTTGCGGGTCTGCGGCTCGACGCCCTTGGCGCCGTCGATCACCATGACGGCGGAGTCCGCCGCCATCAGCGTGCGGTAGGTATCCTCCGAAAAATCCTGGTGACCCGGCGTATCCAGAATGTTGATCACAAAATTCTGGAACTGGAACTGCATCACCGAAGAGGTGACCGAAATGCCGCGCTGCTTTTCAATTTCCATCCAGTCTGAAGTTGCCGCCTTGGCCTTTTTCCCCTTGACCGCGCCGGCCTGCGCAATTGCCCCGCCGTAAAGCAGGAATTTTTCCGTCAGCGTGGTTTTACCGGCATCCGGATGTGAAATGATGGCGAAAGTTCGCCGTCTTGAAATTTCTTCGTGCAATGAAGGCATATGCCCCTCCAGTTCCGCCGGAAATCCGGCCCGAATTTGGCAGAAAAACGCAGGGCGAGCCACAGCCGGTTCGCCCTGCGCAATCGGACCATTCAGAAGTACTTTTTCATCGCTTCCGTGGCATTTGCAATGTCATCGGAAATCGTGATGGTGATCTGCAGATTGTTTGCCTCGCTGAACTTCTCACACCACTGCAGGAACTCCTCCGTCTGCGCGATGTCGCTACAGTTGGAGATCTTATACAGGCTGTCGATAAACAGATTGGTAATGTCAAAGTTGCCAGCGTGCAGACCGCTGATGAAGCCCTTCAGGAATGTGTAGTCATTCACGCCGTAGGCGTCAGACTCGATCAGGCGGACACGATAATCAATATCAAAGCGGAGTTTATTGCCCTTTTCCATGCAGACAATGCTGCCGTTCTCATCACGGACTGCATTGTTGATCAATTCGACCAGCTGCTTGGTTTTACCGGAGCCTTTCAACCCCATAATCACTTTTACCATTGTGAAAACCCCCTTTGTCGGCCGGTGAACCAGCTCTTGTCCATATTGTATCAGTTGAGCGTCATTTTTTCAACCGTTTTGTGCAGAATTTCACACACGGAATTCCTTTTTCTCTGTTCGGCCCAGCAGCGCCAGCATATTCTGTTTATACGCCTCCACACCGGGCTGGTTGAAGGGGTTCACATCCAGCATGTAGGCCGAGAGCGCGCAGGCCAGTTCAAAGAAATAAAACAGCTCGCCCACGGTCTCCGCATCCGGCTGCCCAGCCTCCAGCAGGATCACCGGCACGCCGCCGTCAGCATGGGCCGCAAGGGTCCCCTGTACCGCCTGTTCCTCCACATAGTCCAGGGTTTTCCCTTCCAGATAGTTCAGGCCGTCGTAGTCCTTCCAGTCCATCTCCACCGCTACGCGCTGCTGTGCCGGTGCAAAGCGCACCACGGTCTCCAAAAGATTCCGCTGTCCCTGCTGAATCAGCTGCCCCATGGAGTGCAGATCCGCCGAGAATTCCAGCGGGCACGGCAGCAGGCCGCGGCCATCTTTTCCCTCGCTCTCGCCGAAGAGCTGCTGCCACCAGCGGCCAAAGGCCGCAAATCGCGGTTCCCAGCCGCAGAGCAGCTCAATCTGTTTTCCGCCCCGATAAAGCAGTGTCCGCGCGGCGGCATACAGCCAGGCCGGATTCTCAAAGGAGCGGATGTCCAACTGCTGACGCGCCGCAGAACCGCCGGCCAGTACCTGCGCCGGGTCAATGCCCGCCACCGTCATGGGCAAAAGTCCCACCGCAGAGAGCACGGAGTAGCGCCCACCCACATCCGGCGGAATCGGGAACGACTCCCAGCCCGCCTCCTGCGCCATCTTGTGCAGCGCACCGCGGTTGGGATCAGTGATGACATAAATTCGCTCTCTGGCGCCGGTCGCGCCGTATTTTCGCTCCAGAATCCACCGAAGCGACCGAAACGCCAGCGCAGGCTCCATCGTTGTTCCGGATTTGGAAATCACGCAGACGGAAAAGTCATGCCCTTCCAGAATCTGCATCAGCTCCTGATGGCTGCGGGAAGAGAAGCTGTTGCCCGCAAAGAGAATTTTGGTTCCGGCAGCCGTCAGCACATGCTGCTGGCCGCAGATCAGCTCAATGGCCGCCCGCGCGCCGAGATAGGAGCCGCCGATGCCGACCACCACCAGATATTCTGACTGGCCGCGGATGCGCTGTGCCGCCGCGCGAATGCGCGCCAGCGTCTCCCGGTCGATCCGGTCAGGTAGCGTCAGCCAGCCGAGAAAATCGGCGCCGCGGCCGGTTTTATCCGTCAGCAGCATGTGCGCGTCAAAGACCTCCCGCTCCAGTGCAAGCAGGTCCGGCAGGCTGATTTCTCCCCAGATGTTGGAAATGTCGGCGTTGATCATAAGTGCTACTTCCTTTGTATGTTTTTTTCATCATAGCGCAACTGCGGTCGAATTTCAACGGATTTGCACGATTATGCAGCGCCGAGCGCACACAGCGCAAACAGGCTCCGGCAGGCAAGATTCCACCAGCTCAGCCGCGCGACCGACTCCGTCGCCACAATCGGCACCTCGCCCAGCAGTTCGCCGCCCGCCGTCACCCGTACGGAGCCGAGTGTCTGTCCCTGCTCCACCGGCGCCTGCACCGCCTGCTGCAGCGTCACTTCATGGGCAACCAACGAGAGCTTTCCCTTTTCCAGCAGCATTGGTGTCTCTGATTTCAGCGCAGCCGGAACCGTTTCGGCCGCGCCCAGCTCTACAGCAACCGGCCCGATCTCCTCAGACGGCAGCGGCGAGACCAGACAGTAATTTGCAAATCCGTAGTCCAGCAGCGCCTTGGCAGAGGAAAACCGATCCGTCGAACTGGCGCAATGGAGCACCACAGCAATCAGCTCCAGCCCCTCCCGCTCCGCCGAAGCGGACAGACAGTAGCCCGCGGCAGAGGTGTAGCCGGTTTTGAGTCCCGTCGTCCCCTGATAAAACCGCACCAGCTTGTTGGTATTGGACAGGCCAAACTGTCCGTCCCGCACGGTGTCCATCCAGATCGTCGTATACTCCCGAATTGCATCGTGCTTCAAAAGTTCCCGGCTCATCACGGCAATATCGTAGGCGCTGGTCAAATGCTCCGCTGCGTCCGGGCCGTCGTCCAGCCCGGTGCAGTTGACAAAGTGGGTATCTTCCATCCCCAACTGCTGTGCCCGCTCGTTCATCTTCTCTACAAAGGCAGTTTCCGAACCATAGACATGCTCCGCCAGCGCCGTTGCACAGTCGTTGGCGGAGGAAACCACCACGCTCTTGAGCATATCGCGCAGGCTCATCTGCTCGCCCTCTTCCAGATAGATCTGGCTGCCGCCCTTCGCCGCAGCCGTGGCGGAGGTCGTAATTTTATCGTCCCAGCTGATTCTGCCGTCGTCCAGCGCCTCTATCACCAGCAGCAGCGTCATCACCTTGGTCACAGAGGCCGGCGCCAGCCGCTCATGGGCGTTTTCTTCCACCAGCACCGTTCCCGTCGCCGCATCCATCAGCACCGCAGCAGGCGCTGTTATCTCCACCGGCGCCGCCAGCGCCGGGACCGCCAGATTCCAGCACAGCGCAGCGCCGAGTGCTGCTGCGCAGATTTTTGCTCTCACTTGCCATCGCTCCTTCCCAGATTTGGTACAAGCATATGCGGCAAGGGGGCCGGATATCCCGAAAAAATCCAGACTGTACAAATTCCAATCCTGCCGCTATAATTTTTGCGGGAGGACTGCCCTTATGAAATTTGGACTTTACACGCTGGGCTGCAAGGTCAACCAGTATGAGACGCAGGCGATGGAGCAGCTGCTCACCGCCCGCGGCCATACCCTCGGCGACTTTGAAAGCCCCTGTGATTGCTATATCATCAACACCTGCACCGTCACCGCTTCCGGCGATAAAAAATCCCGCAACGCCGTGCGCCGCGCCATTAAGCACAATCCCAATGCCGTGGTCGGCGTCTGCGGCTGCTACGCGCAGCTCAATCCGGAGGCCGTACTGGCACTCGGCGCGCAGGTCGTGGGCGGATCGGCCGACCGTGTCGGCTTTCTGGATCGAATGGAACAGGCCGCGCTCACCGGGACGCCGGAAAACGCAGTGGATAATGCGATGGCGCGCCGCAGCTTTGAGCTGCTGCCCGCAGGCGGTCTCTCCGGCCGTACCCGCGCCATGCTGAAGGTGCAGGACGGCTGCCACAATTTCTGCAGCTACTGCATCATTCCCTACGCCCGCGGCCCTGTACGCTCCATGGCGCTGGAGACCGCAGTGGAGGCCGCGCGGCAGCTGGCCGCGCAGGGCTACCGGGAAATTGTGGTCACCGGTATTGAACTGAGCTCCTGGGGACTGGATCTGCACACCGGCCAGCATCCGGCGGATCTGATCGCCGCCATCTGTGCCGCCGTGCCGGATACCCGCATTCGCCTCGGTTCCTTCGAGCCGCGCACCATCACATCAGAATTCTGTACTGCGCTGCAGCGCTTTTCCAATCTCTGTCCGCAGTTTCACCTGAGCCTGCAGTCCGGCTGCGACACGGTTCTGCAGCGGATGAACCGCAAATATGACACCGCCCGCTACCGCGAGAGCGTCCGGCTGCTGCGGGAAGCATTTCCCGGCTGCGCCATCACGACCGATCTGATCACCGGATTTCCCGGAGAGACGGAGACGGAGGCCGAAACAACCTGCGCCTTTTTGCGGGAAATCGCCTTTGCCGCCTGTCATGTATTTCCCTACTCCCGCCGCACCGGCACGCCGGCCGCATCCATGCCGGACCAGATTCCCACCGCTGTAAAATCCGCCCGTGCTGCAATGGCCGCCGCAATCGCAGCGGAAACCGCCGCCGCCTACCGCGCCGCCATGGTGGGACAGGTCGTTCCGGTACTGTTTGAACAGCCGGAGGACGACCGCTTTGTGGGACATGCCCCCAACTATGTACCCGTCTATGTTCCGCTGGGACAGGCCGCGCAGAACGCGTGCCTGCCGGTTCAGATCACCGCCGTCTGCGACGGCGGCGTCTGCGGTACGGTGTGCCCCTAAATCCAGCGGTACGACGGCCGCACCTCGCCAAACAGGACATGCCGCAGCCAGTCGTCGGCAAAAATCGCCGCCGCGGAGAGCGGAATCCACAACAGAAAATAGGGCAGGCAGATCTGCCCCATAAAGTTAAAAGGCAGTGCCCCGTAGTCCCAGACCTGCAGCTGCCACCGGATATTAAGCAGCAGCCCCGACACCAGCTCCACCAGCGTAACCGCACAGGCGCATACAACCGCCTGCAGTACAAAGGGCGTGTTCCATTGCAGCAGGCGGCCGTTGATCTCTCCGATCAGCACAAAGCAGATCCCGCCGACCAGAAACATGCTTGGGTGCGACCAGCCCCGCCAGAGCAGCTCCAGCAAAACATAGCTCATGCCCCCGATGTAACAGAGTATTGCGCTGCGCCACAGCTTCATGTCCATCCCCCCGCGTCCAGTATATGCAGATTTGCAAAATCCAATCAATCCCGCAATAAAATTTGCATTTTCAAAAAATAACGGTTGACAAAGCCCCCGTCATCCTGTAGAATGATGAATGCCCTATTTGGGGGTACCTTTGGCGGCATAGCTCAGTTGGTAGAGTATCCGGTTCATACCCGGCTTGTCGGTGGTTCGAGTCCACTTGCCGCTACCAAAAAACGGGTGGATAAAAGCCTTGTCCGCCCGTTTATATGGCCCGTTGGTCAAGTGGTTAAGACACGGCCCTTTCACGGCTGTAACATGGGTTCGAATCCCGTACGGGTCACCACCATTTTTGCTGTCCGGACTCCAGCGTGGGTTCGGACAGTTTTATTTTCCAACGCGCACCACAAATTAAATATTGCAATCAAAGAACGACATTAAATATCGGTATGGCTTTTGTCTGGTGGCCATCCACGGATATTTATGTCGTTCTTTTTTTAATTTTCAAAAAAGGAGTCATTTTATGCCAAAAACGAAATTACAAGGCGTCATCTTTACTGCACTGATGGGATTCTGCATGGTCTATTGCATGACCGTCTACACCATCGCGCTGAAATTTGGAGGGCTTACGGCGCAAATCTTTCCGCTTGCGCTGAGGGAAATGTGGCTGGAATATCTGGTTGTTTTTTGCCTGATTTTCTTTGTCATCACCAACACCGCCAAAAAGCTGGCGTTTCGGATCCTGCCGCCCGGCAGCACGCCGCCGGTTTTCCAGATGCTCGCCATTTAGTGCTTCACTGTATGCCAGATCGTCCCCGTCATCACAGGATTTGCAACACTGGTGCACAATGGCATCACACCGGGCTGGTTTTGCCAATGGATCCAGCTGGCTGTGCTCTGCTTCCCGATAGCGCTCTGCCTCCAGCCGTTCTTCGTCGGACCATTCATGCGCTTGATTTTCAGGCTGCTGTTCAAAAAACGATAAACAGAAGCCCTGCCGGGGAAGGCAGGGCTTCTGTCTTATTTTGCGCGGTGCAGCATCTCCTCCAGTGCAGCCTGGGAATGCAGCCCAACGGCAGTATCCCGCACCTGGCCGCCGGAAAATACCAATACCGTCGGCACACTGGACACGCCGTACCGCGCTGCCAGCGCAGGCTGCGCGTCCACATCCACCTTGCCGACCGTATCCGTCTGCGCAATCTGGCGGAGAATGGGCGCAAGCGCCTGGCAGGGGCCGCACCAATCCGCGTAAAAATCGACCAGCATGGGCTGTTTGGCCTGCAGAACCTCCGTAGAGAAATTCTGCTCTGTGAGTAAAATTTCTGCCATGAGAAAACCCTCCTTCTGCGCTATTGTGTGGAGTTTCTCCGGAGAAATACGGGCAAGGGAAATTGCGCTTTTTTCCTGCGCGAAGCCTGCCGAAATGAAAAAAGCTCCCGCACTGCTGTGCGGGAGCTTTCCTCATGCTCACAGCGCTGTCTGCTGCACCATCTCTTCGTAGGTCTCAATCACCTGTTCCGCCTCCGCCTGCGCCTGCGCGGTGTGCCCGGCACCCACCAGTATCACCGGCAGGCCGACCGCGTGCAGCGGCGCAATCAGCGCTTCCCGCCGTGTAAAGACCGCCGTCGCGGGCGGTGCGGTGCGCAGACGCCGAACCGCACTCTGATAGAGCGCAGCATCCTCCATTGTCGTGCCGTGTTCCGGCGCAGAGAGTACGCCGCGGAAATAAGAAGCGAGCCGTTTCGTCTTGAGCGCCTGCTGCACCTCGGCAGCGGGCCGGGCGGTGACGGCATACATCCATACGCTCTCTACCTGCATCAGAGAGAGAAACCGCTCCAGACCGGGCAGCAGCGCTCCGGCAGCGTCAAACAGTGTTTCATCAAAATCAAAGATCGCGCCTTGCAGTCGCATCGTACATCGTTTCCTTTCCGTTGATTACCGCTATTATAGCAGATCACACGGAAAATACAATGCGCCGCACTTGGCGAAGCCTTACAAAAAGGGCGAGCAAGAAGCACTTGCCCGCCCTTTTCATTCGAATTATTTGGAAAATGCCCGGTACAGGAAAGTCACAATCTGCGCTCTGGTACAGATGGTATCCGGTGAGAAAGTCGTACCGCTGGTGCCGCTTGTGACGCCCTGCGCTACCGCCCAGTCAACCGCGGGCGCGTAGCTTGTCGTCGCAGCGACATCGGCAAAATTGCTGGTATTTTCTGCGGCCGGGAATCCCGCCGCCCGCCAGATATAGAGCACCGCCGCACTGCGCGTGCACGGTGCATTTCCATTAAACGCCGTGCTGTCCGCGGAGATAATATTCTTTTCCCGCGCCCACAATGCCGCCTGATAAAAGTAGTCGTTTTCCGTCACATCGGTGAACGGATTTGTCTTGCCGGTCGGTTCCGGTGCGCCCTGAGACCGCCAGAGAAAGGTCAGAATCTGCGCTGTGGTGCAGGTATTGTTCGGAGAAAAAGCAGGGAAGAAAGGACAAAGCATGGCGGAAAATACACTTTATCGCGTTCCGTCAGACGAATTCTGCGGGGAACTGTTCCGCCCGACAGAAAACCACTATCCGGGAAAAGCGCTGATCTGCTTCAACGGCGGCGGTATGGAGCTTGCCCGGATGCTGGCGGGCGTTTTCTGCGCGCATGGGCTGACCACGCTGGCGCTGGCCTATGTGATGGAATCAGGTCTGCCCCAGCGGTTCTCGCAGATCCCGATCGACTTTTTGGAGGCGGCCGCCGCCCGGCTGCACGAGATGGGCTATGAAAAGGTCGGACTGTGGGGCATCTCCAAAGGCGCAGAGTTGGCACTGACGGCGGGAAGCCTGCTGCCGGGACTGGTCAATGCAGTAATCGCCGTCGCGCCGATGAACACTGTCTGTCAGGGCTTTGCCAAGGAAAAAGGCGTCACATTTTTGCCGGAAAGCAGTTGGAGCTTCCACGGCAGTGCACTTCCCTATACCCCGTTCAAAACAGAGAAATTCCCGATTGGCTCCGTACTGTGGAACAGCATCCGGGCACGGGAGCTGACCATGTACGATCTGTACCTGCCGCTGGTGCAGCACCCGAACCCCGACGCAGTGATTCAGGCGGAGCACATCACCGGCCCAATTCTGCTGATCTCCTCAAAACAGGACACCATGTGGCCCTCCGAGTTTGCGGCAAAGCAGATTCTGCAGCGTCTGCGGGAACAGCATTTTCCCTATTTCTGCCAGCACCTGAGCTATGATTCCGGCAGCCATCTGTTTGTCCCACTGGAATTGCGGAGCACCCGATTTTTCAGGGGAGAGCGCGGAAAAAACAAAAACCCGGGCGAAACGCCCGGATGGATTCTCTGACAAAAACGCTGGAATTTGTTTCCCGGTGGTAACGAAACCGTAATGCTGAAGCAGGAAATCAAATTTCACGACGCCCCGGAAGCCGTTGACGCCGCACTGGACAAATTCTTTGCCCGGTATCCGTTCCGCAAAGAAATCCTTCCTGACGGAACGATCTGCTATTCCGGAACCGGGCAGGCGCAGGACTATGGCACCTTTGGCCGGACTATCACCACCCTGAAGGATCAGGCATGGTTTATGAGCGGCCTGGTCAAATGGCTCTGGTACAACAGCGACGATGGCGAAACGGAAACGGACTTCACCGTAGAGAATATTCTCTATCACTACACCTGCCGGAAAAGCACAATGGCATGACAAAAAAGATGGAAGCGGAGCAGCAATGCTCCGCTTCCGCAGTTTAAGCATCAAGTTGTGTGTCTCACGCTTCCGCGCTGACAAGATAGCAGGAAAGGCGCCTCCGCAGAAACGCCTCCGGTCACAGGCCCTACAGCCGTCTGCAACCTAATCGTCATAAATAGCGGAATTAGTGTAGTGCCTTCCGCTGTAGCTGTCAACTAATAGATTTCGATCGGAACCGTTGTGCAGAAAACCAGAGCAAGGTCCTCTATGACAATAAAATGACTGCCCTGTACAACACACAGGACAGCCATTGTTGACCATCGACGATTTGAGTTCGTCTAGGGTCGCTTTGGTGGACCTAATCGGGATCGAACCGACGACCTTACGGATGCGAACGAATCAAAAGCTATGATTTGTATTGATTTTTAAGCGTTTCCGGCGCTTTCAGCTGGAATGCGAACGGTCTTGTGGCCTCTTTTTCCCACATTTCCCGTGTGTCCCGGCGGCGTCTGTGGTACGCGTTGTGGTCACCGGAAAACGGGAGGAAAGGCATCCATCCTCGGTGTGCCTATTGTAGCCAGAAACAGAAAAAGCGTCAACGATTTTCTTGGCCGTTGGCAGGGCAAGCCGTGAGATGCCATAATCAAAGAAGAAGCATTCTGATGCCGCCAAAGCCATATTTGACAGAGACCGACTCGAACCCATACAAGGCAGAGAGCAACAAGAGTCGTATTAAGGTTTCAGCCGTTGAATTTACCTCTTACAGGAAAGATAGTTCCCCACATCCGCCCAATCTCTGGCTGACGCCGATTCTCTTGGAATCTGGCTGAGCAGATACAGCATACGGCTGCGTTTTCCGCCTGTCAGGCTGTGCAAGTCGGAGAGATACCGACACCCCATTTTTACTTGCAAGTATTCCAATATCGCATCTGCTGTCATCGCTATTCCCCTTTCTGCGAGTGTATGGCTCTCTTATATATTTCTATACGAGAATGATGTCGAAAAATTGGGGGAAGGTAAAGAAAATCACCACTTTTCAAAAAATGGTGATTTTCTAATGGCTGTTTGTATTACGGCGTGGTGGGTACGGCTTCCTCCTGCGTCCCATCTTTTTGCGCGGTCTGGGCTTCTTCAATCATTTTGTAGATTTCACGAGAGGAAATACCTTGAAGCAGTTTGACATTCTCCTCCAGCGTACCGCCGAACTGCTCCGTATAGGCCCGAATGGCCTCCAATCGTTTGGCGGGAAGCTGGTATGTAGGCATTGGCACTGGGGAGGTCGGGGCGGGAGTTTCCATTTCTGCATGATTCTTGGTGTTGTCCGGCGTTTCTTCCGGTTCTGTGTGCATGGTGGACGACGGTGTTTCCGCAGGCTCAGCGGATGTACCGCTGCTGTAACCTGGGGCGGTATCGTGCTGCGCATCTGAACTCGGCTCCTGAACGCGGCGGGCCTCACGAATCATCGTGAAAATTTCATCGTTGGTATAGCCCCGCAGCAGAGCCAGGTTCTCGTCAATCGTACCGCCGAACTGTGCGGTATAAGCCCGCATGGCCCGGAGGCGTCTGGCGGAGATATGGTGTTCCATGGCGCTGTCGTTTTCTTCCTCATCCATCTGGAACACGGAAACCTCCAGCTGTTCTTCCCCGATGGCGGCAGAAGTAGTTTCTACCTCTGTTTCCAGCTTGGCGCTGTCTGTCCGCACACTGACTTCAATATCCGTATTATGTTCGTTCAGGTAATTCTGCTCCTGACAGGCAGACACAATAGTGTTCATACATTCTTCTGCACTGCCCTTGCGGATGGTGAGATTGGAGAGCAGCACCTCGGCGTCCTCATTCAGCGGCACCACATCGATGACCCGCTCAAAGCAGTTCAGATCCAGCCGGACACTGGGATTGATGTCCATGTAAACATAGCTGGTCGGCGTGTAGTAGAGATGGTATCCAAAGACTGCCGTGCAGATCACCACCAGACACGCCGCCGCAGAGAGAGCCTTTCTCACAGAGGGGGTTGATGCGGAGACTTCCTGCCCCACCGCATAATTCCGGTTGCGGATCTCCGCAAAGGTGCCATCTTTTTTCAAAATGACACAGCGGCCGCCCTTGATTTCCATAACGATCCCCCGCATCTTAAAGCCCCTCCTTTCTGATTTGAAAATATTCCCGCATGATCTGATAGTCTCCCGCCCAGATCAGCATTCCGGCGATGATATAGGTCCGGTTGCGTTCCAGAACCTTGCTGCCAGTCCCCAGTTCTGCCATGATCTGACTGGCCGGGAGACATTTTGTTTTCTTGACCGCTGCCACCCTCTCCGGTTGCTGGATCAGCCAGCGGATGACCTCCAGACAAGCCCGCTTTGTCCGGCCAAACTTTGGGGACGATTTCGGCAAGTCGAAAAAAGAAATATGAAACTTGTCCAGTTCCTGCCGAAGCGCACTGATTTCCAACGCAGCATCCGACACCATAGGGACTGGATCTTCGATTTCAAAGGGGACTTCGCCGCCGTGGTCATCCTGCATACTGAGGGCGCTGAAGGGCACACACTTGGCATTTCGGCTTTCCTTACGCAGAAGATCCGTGACCCGGTTTTGAATAGCTGCGGCGGCAAGGGCCTGAAAGGAGCCTTTTTCTGGTCGATAGGCGGTGATGGCGTCATTAAAGGCAATCAGCGCCTCGGAATAGGCATCGTCATGGCAGTCCACAAACCGCCCTGCCGCCTTGGAAGCACAGCGGCGGATAAAGAGGTCATTTTCCGTCAGAAGTTTTTCCCTTGCCTGCGGGTCCTGCTGGGCCAGCAGAAGCTGTTCCGTTTCATTCATACTGCCGTCCCTCCAGTTCCGCAGTTTCTTACGCGATTGCAGAAATTAAAATAGCGGAAAACGGCAGTCCTGTCAAGCAGTTGGCTCGCAAGAGACCTCATACTTAGCTCTGAGATCGTTGTTTTTTATATACGCAGTGTGTTGGAGCCTTTTGGGGGAGCCAAAAAATATTTAGCCTGCCCCCAAGAGAAGCACACTCAGCTCGTATATATGATTGAAACAAGACCAATGAGAGGAATGGTGTTACGATGAAAGTAAAGCTTTTTCATGCGTTGTTGGCGGGTGTACTGCTTATTTCCGCACTGAGCGTTCCTGCATCTGCCGCAGGCGCTCCATTTTCGGATGTATCTGATTCAGCATGGTATTTTGAATCCGTAGAGCGAGTCTATGAGGAAAACTGGATGAACGGCACCGGAAACGACCGTTTCAGTCCCGATGATTCTTTGACCCGCGCTATGCTGGCAGTGATCCTCTGGCGGATCGAGGGCAGCCAGGATGCAAGCAGAACGGTGACATTTACAGATACGAGCGCAAATGCGTGGTATGCCGACGGACTTTCCTGGTGTGCCGAAAAAGGATTATTTGCGGGCTATCCGAACGGCAGTTTCGGCCCTGATGATGCCGTGACACGGGAACAGCTTGCTATCGTGTTCTTCCGGTACGCTGAAAAAACAGGAGCCGTACCAGGCGGTCAAGCGGGTCACACAACCTTCAAAAATGGCTGTCCTTGGGCGGCGGATGCCTGTGATTGGGCCAACGAGCATGGCTTATTTACAGATGCCATAGGTACTCTTGACCTGTGTGCGCCTGCCAGCCGTGCGGAAATTGCTTACCTGCTGGATCAGTATTTCCCCTCCGAAGCCTCACCCTCTGCGCTGACAGAGGATAGCTTTGACTCTATGGGATATCTGCTGTATACCCCGGCAAATGCAACCGAAAATATGCCGCTGATCGTCTATCTGCACGGCGGTCACGGCAAGGGCAGCGACCTCTCCGTACTGACCACAACAGACGGTTTTCCGCAGTACCTGGCGGACGGGCTTTTGGGCGAAGTTCCGGCGTATGTGCTGATCCCGCAGCTTTCCGAGGACCAACGGGGCTGGAAACCGGCATCGGAAACCGTCATGCAGCTCATTGACAAGGTCTGCGAGGAAAAACGCATTGACCGCAGCCGCATTAGTCTCACCGGGCACAGTATGGGCGGCACCGGAACATGGGATCTGGCGCTTTTGTATCCCGACGCATTTTCTCGCATCGCTCCCATGAGCGGCAGTGTGGATACCACAGCGTCAACGCTGGCCGCTCTCCAAAATACGCCTGTCTGGGCCTTTGTGGGCGAGGACGATGTGGTGGTCAAACCGGAGTCCTCCGAGCAGTTCGTTGCCGCGCTGGAGCGGCAGAACGAGGATGCACGGATCACTGTGTTCCCGGAGACCGACCATGTGGGCGTACCGCAGAAGGCATGGCTGGAGCATGGTGCGGAACTGCTGAACTGGCTGCTTTCCTGATTTTTCGGCAGCACCCCCAAGATTTCCGTATCCCGTGCGTATATAAAGGCAGAGCAACCAAATACATACTTTGGAGGAAAACAATATGCGAGCATCAAAACGAATCACAGCCCTGCTGTCAGCCGCGCTCATCGTGCTGTCTGTTTTGCCCACATCCGCCGCGGCGGCGAAAAAGCCGAAGTCTGAGGACGATGGCATGAACATGTTCGATAAGAGTGATTTTATCGAAAAGGAGCAGCCGGAGCTGACTGAGGAGACCAAGCAGCTCATCTCCCTTTATAAGCGCAACCCGACTGAGGAAAACTATCTCAATCTGCGTGCCGAGGTCATCAAAAATTATGACGCCGTGCTTGTGCGCAAGGAGGCAAAGCTGGCGGCGTTGAAGGCGGAAACGGCAGGCAAGCCCGGCGGCGAAGCCAAGGTTGCCGAGATGGAGGAGATCGTGCAGGAGATGTAC
>CAKTFW010000009.1 GCA_934561175.1 uncultured Oscillospiraceae bacterium | reverse complement strand
AAATTCGTACCCGCCTTTTAAGCGGGTACTGTCTATTTCAAATTGTCGGCAACTCTTGTCAACAAGTGGTTTAATATTTTCCGTTCCTCACTTGAAAAGCCTTGCAGTAGTTTTTCTTCTGCTTCTTTCATCTGACAAGCAGTTTCAGCGCAACACTTTTCTCCAGCAGTAGTGATATGTACCAGCTTAATGCGCTTGTCAGCGGTATCACCAAACGCTTCTACCAAGTCCTTTTGCTCTAATCGTGAAACAATTCCGGCAACGGTTGATTGTGCAACCCCAAAATACCGTTCCAATTCTTTCATGGATAGCTGCTGCTCCGCAGCCTGCTGTAATGCCATGAGGACAGATACCTGCATCATGGTCAGGTCTTTTGCCCGTAAAGCATTGTTTGATTGCTTTTCAAGACGGTCATGTATTTGCTTAAATAACAAACCATTTGGTGTATATTCCGGCATTGCACATACCCCTTTCGCAAGAACTCTTAACGCAGAAACAATAGCACGCTTTTAAACAAAGTCAACAGCTTGCTGTTGACTTTGTGCGCTGGAATTTCGGACGACAGTTTTTACTCTGATAATTTTAATGAAAGCGTGCAAATTAAAAGGGGGCGTTCTCCACTAAAATGGAGAACGCCCCCTTTTATCAGCTCACGGATTATGCAATTACGCTTCTTTCTGGAATGTTACAAGTGTTGCATCCAGGTGTGCTGCATCCTCGCGCTGATGTGTCACGACCAATAGAGTGCGTCCGGCAAGGTGCGCCAACACAAAACGACAGGCGACCGCCCGGTTCGCATCATCCAGCCCGGTAAAGGGTTCATCGAGCAGCAGAACCTGTCCAGGGCTTAGCATCGCGCGGCAGAGTGCAACACGGCGGCGCATTCCGCCGGACAGCTCCCGCACCGGTTGGTAGAGACAGTGTTCCGGCAGTAATTCTGTCAGCGCCTGTTCGATCTCTGCCTGCGGACGGCGGCAGGCCAGCGCTACATTTCGCACAGGTCCCAGCGCTTCACAGAGACGATCTTCCTGAAAAACAACGCCGATTGGTATCCCCTTCAGACCTGCAATTGTACCGGAATCCGGTTTTTCCAACCCCATTAGGATTCGAAGCAGCGTGGTTTTTCCTGCGCCGGAGGGCGCCATCAGGCAGATTCGGCTTCCGTTGTACAGCGTCAGGGAAAAGTCCTGCAGCACCGGTTTGCCCTGAAAGGCTTTGGATAAATTGGAGATCACAATGCTCACGGTGTGCACCTCCCAGTCAAACGCAGCAGTGCCAAAAACGCCCGTTCAAAAAGAACACTCAATACGACAATGACAAAGGTCCAGGCAAACAGCTCTGCAGTGCTGAGATAGATTTTGGCAAGATACAGCTGCTCACCAATGGTTCCGGCTGGTACGCCGATCAGCTCCGCAGCAATACCGGCTTTCCAGCTCATGCCAAGCGCCGCGCGGCATCCGCTGATGAGATAGGGGAGCACAGCTGGGCGGTAGATCTGCCACAGCTGCTGCACCCATGGGACGCGAAAGACCTGCGCCATTTCCAATAGTTTTGAATCCGTACTGCGAAATCCTGCCAGCGTATTGGAATAGAGTACCGGAAATACAATCAGGAACGACACCAGTACTGACAGCCGCGCAGAGCCGATCCAGATCAGCGCCAGAATTACAAACGAAACCACCGGAACCGCTTTGGTTAGCGTGACAATCGGCGCAAGAACCTCACCCAGCAGCGGCATGCGATAAGCCAGCGCGCCGAGCAGCACACCAATCGCAAATGCTGCCAGGAATCCAGCCAGAATGTGCACAAAGGAACGCCCCACCGCCAGCCAGAACGCGGCCGTGGGTAAATGGGCAAGCAGTGCTTGCAGGGCAGGAATCGGCCCGACCAGAACAAAGCTGTTCTGCAGTACCCGTTGTACTGCGATTGCAGCGATCTGCCATACCGCCAACCAGAACAGTGCAATCCCTGCACTGCGCATCCATCGCCGCATTCCGTTTGCCTCCTTTATCGCCGGATTATTGGGCGATGTAGTAGAAATCGTCGCCGGGCAGGCTGCCACCTACTGTGGTCGGATCCAGATCAAAGAGTACCTGCAAATAGCTGGACAGGTTAGTCTTCATGGTCTCGCCCGTCTGGCAGGTGATGTTGCAGAACGGGATGGCCTTTTCTGCCAGCGGCGCTTTGGCGACAATGCCGAGATCTGCAATCAGTGCTGCAGCTTCTGCCGGGTTTTCATTGGTGTAATCTGCAGACGCTGCATATTCCTCCAGAAATTTGTCGACAGCTGCCTGATTTTCCTGTAGAAATTCGTTCCGTATAACCGTGACGCCGGTTACCAGGCTGCCATCAGCAACAGCTTCCCACTCTTTTGTCATGTCCAGGCGAATGCCAAGACCTTCTACCTGCGCGCAAGCCGCTGTGACAAAGGGCTGCGGCAGCAGCGCGACGGCGTCCGGTTCCTGCGCCAGTGTAGAGAGAACCTCTGTTGCCTCGGATTTGTACTCCAGCTTCACATCATCAGTGGTCATATTGTGGCGGGAGAGCAGATATTGCAGCACATAATCCGGCGAAGTACCCTTGCCGGTCAGATAGATTGTTTTGCCGGCCAGATCTTCCACGGTTGTGATCGATTCATCCGTAGCTACCACATAGAGCACGCCCAGTGTGTTGATATTGATGACACTGACACCGCCCTCCGTCTTGTTGTACAGGACGCTTGCCACATTGGCCGGGACCGCCGCAGCGTCCAGTTCACCTTTGACCAGCAGAGCGAGCAGTTCGTCTGCCGCTGTTGCCATGGTAAAGGCATAGTCGTTGGCCGCTTCGCCGTTTTCTGCTTTTTGCATCAGGCCAACCAGACCCATGGAGGTTGCGCCCTTGAGTGAGCCAACCCGCATGGAAACAGGCGTATACAGCGTATCGGTTTCCTCCGGCGCAGCGTCATCCTGCTGCTGTGCGTCGGCTGCGTCGGGTTGATCGGTTGCCGCATCCGGCGTCTGGCTGGTGCCGCATCCGGCCAGCAGTCCCAGACACAGGAGCGCTGCCAGCAGCAGCGCAAGCAAACGAGTATGTTTCATCATAAACCCCTTCTTTCAAAAAATTCAGGCATTCTGCGCGCGGGAATAAACTGTCTTAGTGGTGACGCCGGGGAGCATTCCCAGCTTTCCGGACAGCGCACTGATTTTGTCTGCCGGTGCATCGACCACAACGCTGATGACACGGATTCCCTGCTCCGGACAGGGCAGGCCCATCCGGCCGCGCACATATTCATCAAAGTCGTGCAGAACCGCATTGATCTGCGCGGCGGCTTCTTTGTTTTCCACAATGATGCCAATCAGCGCAATGCGTGTTTCCATGGAATAGCCTCCTTTCTCCGCGGAACACAAAAAGGGAGATTTTGCATGCCTGAAAGGCGCAAAATCCCCCTGAATCGACCCAGATTTCGCTCGCCTTCTCCCGCAGGATCTGTCACCTTTGGGCATCAGCACGATTCCGCTATGATCGGTTTGGGGTCAGACTTATCTTTCCCCGTACCAGTTCTCTAGTATACGGTTCTGTGGATTTCTTGTCAACCGGGTTTACAACACAAATATGTCCCCGGCCGCCGCATAATGCAGGCGATCTTTCAGGATCGGTTTCATTTCCTGGTAGGGCTCCATACCGGTACAGTGGCAGGTGTAAAATACACAGGGATATTCCAGAAGCTTTTCCGCCAGCGCTCTGGTAAAGGATACCGGAGCAGATGCACCAACGGAAAGGTGCATTCCGGAAAATACGACATCCGGCATCCGACCCGCAAGATGCGCGGCCTTTTCCAGAATATTCACAATGCCGCAGTGGGCGCAGCCGCCGAAAAGGAAGAGCTTTTCTCCCTCCCACAGCAGCAGATTCTGCTCGTGGGAGAAGCGATCCGGTGCGCCGCATTCCAGCAGCGCCGTGTTGATCGGCGACTGGAAAGCCGTGCCGGTCACATCCGAAAACAGCAGCGCGTTCTGGTCGATTCTGGTGAACGGACCTGTTTCAATCAAACGCGCATGACTCTGCAGATTTGCGGCCAGCCCGATGTTCTTTCCGGCTGCGTCAGTATGCGGCAGAAAGGCTCCTTGCCGCAGATAGACCGGTGCATGATCGTTGCGGCGCAGAAACACATCCAGACCGCCGCCATGGTCATAATGTCCATGGGAAAGAACCGCATAGTCCACCGCGGCCAGATCTACGCCCAGCGCCTGTGCATTCTGTGCAAATTGCGCGCCCGGTCCCATGTCGAACAGGATTCGTTGCGCAGAACTTTCCAGATAAACGCTCAGTCCATGGGTGCAGACCAACTCCGGCTGGGATGTGGTATTTTCCATTAGAACGGTCAGTTTCATCATAATCCCTCCCATCCTGATTGTAGCAAACCGGCGATCTGGCTGCAAGCGGCGCTTTTTTACGGCGGAAAAAGCAAAGAAGAATATCTTATTTAAGTTTACATAAACTATATTATTGCCACTAAATTTGAAACTGTTTTTTTAGAAGAACAATCTGAAAATGCTGATTTTTCCCGTCATTGCTGAATTGCCAAAAAATTAACATAATTCATTTTCCTGCTTTTGTATTTTGCAACCGGCAGAATGCACAAAAATTACGCAAAAACTTGGTGGCCTGTGAATCGGAGAAATTGAAAAAAGCATTGACGAATCTCAGACAATTCATTATATAATATCTTATATTGTTTTAGAGGATGGTACTTTTGCTCCGTGATTCGGGGCCTTCTGTTCGGCACGCAACGCGTGCTGACAACCTTATGTTTGAGAGGTGGACTATGAGTAGATTACATCTTCCCACGCTGACGGAGGCACAGCAGGCAGCGGCCGATCTCAACGAGGATCTGGCCAAGCGCGTTGTTGCAGCGCCGGACGGCACCTGTCCCGTGGATATGACGCTCGCTTTCATTCAGATGGCGCATGCACAGTCCTGCGGAAAATGTGTGCCCTGCCGGATCGGTCTGAAGCAGTTGGCCAATTTGATGACCAGCGTGCTGGATAAGACCGCGCTGCCGGAAACGCTTGACGATATTCAAAGTCTTGCACAGACAATTTTGGACTCTGCGGACTGCGCCATCGGATTTCAGGCGGCAGCTACGACGCTGCGTGTGCTGGACCGTTTCCGTGACGATTTTGTTTCCCATATTGAAAAGGGACGCTGTGACGCAACCTTTAACCGACCGGTTCCCTGTGTCACCATGTGCCCTGCAAATGTGGATATTCCGGGTTATATCGCCATGGTTGGCGCTGGCCGTTATGCTGACGCCATGCGGCTGATCCGGAAGGATAATCCATTCCCCACGACTTGTGGCTATATCTGTGAGCACCCCTGCGAAACCAAGTGCCGCCGCAATTATCTGGAATCCCCGGTGAATATCCGCGGCCTGAAAAAGTACGCAGTTGACCACTGCGGTACGGTTCCGGCACCGGAGTGCGCTCCCTCTACCGGCAAGACGGTCGCGATCATCGGCGGCGGCCCCTGCGGCCTGACCGCGGCGTACTTCCTGCAGCTGATGGGGCATCAGACCGTCATCTTTGAAAAGCGCAGCCAGCTGGGCGGTATGCTTCGCTACGGTATTCCCAGCTATCGTTTGCCGCGTGAAAAGCTGGATGACGATATTAACGCCATCCTCTCTACCGGTGTACAGGTGCGCTATGGCGATAAGATCGGTGAAACCGTCACAATGGAAGACCTGAAGAACCAGTATGATGCGCTGTATATCTCTATTGGTGCGCACACGGATAAAAAACTCGGCGTAATCGGCGAAGACGCCAACGGTGTAATGTCTGCCGTTCAGATGCTCGGTAATATTGGCGACAATGAAATGCCGGACTTTAAGGGCAAGAATATTGTCGTCGTCGGCGGCGGCAATGTGGCTATGGACTGCGCCCGTTCCGCTATTCGTCTTGGCGCCAAGCGTACCTCCATTGTGTACCGCCGCCGGATCATGGATATGACTGCATTGGCAGAAGAAGTGGAAGCCGCGCAGGCCGAAGGCTGTGAAGTCATGCAGCTGATCGCGCCGAAGCGCATCGAAAAGGACGAAGACGGCAATGTCAAGGCGCTGATTGGTCAGCGCCAGATTATCGGCGCTTTCCGTGGTGGGCGCGCTTCCGTCTCGGATTCTTCGGAGCCGGAGCTTGTCATTCCCGCCGATATTATTGTTGTGGCTATCGGCCAGGGAATTGAGACCAAATCCTTTGAGGCCGCTGGTATTCCGGTGTTCCGCGGCACCTTCCGCGCCGACAGCACCGGCCTGGTTCGCAGTCACGATGGCATTTTTGCCGGCGGTGACAGCGTCACCGGCCCTGCTACTGTCATCCGTGCTGTTGCAGCCGGTAAGGTTGCAGCCTCCAATATTGATGAATTCCTTGGCTATCATCATAGAATCAGTGTTGATGTCGATATTCCAAATCCACCGGCAAAGATGAATATTTCCTGCGCCCGCGTCAATATCAAGGAAGCGCTGGCTTCCGACCGGAAGGAAAACTTTGACCCGGTTGAAAACAATATGACAGAAGATGAAATGCGGCAGGAAGCCACCCGCTGCTTCCGCTGCGATTGCCATGGTTTTGGTGCACTGAGAGGAGGCAGAGAAACACAATGGTAACTTTGACAATTGACGGCCGCGAGATCACGGTTGCAGAGGGCACTACCATTATGCAGGCTGCCGCTGCGCTTGGCATTGCAGTTCCTCACCTGTGTTATTTGAAGGATCTCAACGAGATCGGGGCTTGCCGCATCTGTGTTGTGGAAATGGTCGGTTCAGAAAAGCTGATCACCGCCTGTAATACGCTGGTGGAGCCGGGGATGGAGATCTATACCAATTCCGCCCGCGTGCAGGCTGCCCGGAAAACCAATCTGCACCTGATTCTCTCGCAGCATAATGCCCAGTGTCCAACCTGTGTGCGCAGCGGCAACTGCTCACTGCAATCCTTCGCTCGCGATATGGGCCTGTATGAGGATCGTTTCATTCACGAACCGGAGCGCAAATCCTGGGATTATACTTTCCCGCTGATCCGGGACAACAGTAAATGCATCAAGTGTATGCGCTGCGTACAGGTCTGCGAAAAAGTACAGTCGCTCTCCATCTGGGATGTGCTTGGCACCGGCGGCCGCACCACGGTCGGCCTGTCCCATGTGGGAACCATCCGTGATCAGGACTGCGCCGTCTGCGGCCAGTGTGTGACCCATTGCCCGGTTGGCGCGCTCCGCGAGCGCGATGATATTGACCGGGTTCGTGCTGCCATCAATGATCCGGAAGTCATCACGGTAGTGCAGGTTGCACCGGCTGTCCGCTCCGCCTGGGGAGAAGAGCTGGGCCTGAGCCAGGCAGAGGCTACCGAAAAGAAAATGGTTGCCGCCATGCGCCGCCTGGGCTTCAATTATGTTTTCGACACCAATTTTTCCGCTGACCTCACCATCATGGAAGAGGGCAGCGAGTTTGTTGACAAGCTGACACATGCCGATCAGAATAAATTCCCCATGTTCACTTCCTGCTGTCCCGGCTGGGTGCGCTTTATGAAGACCCAATATCCGGAGATGGTGGGTCAGCTTTCCACCGCGAAGTCGCCGCAGCAGATGTTCGGCGCAATCGCCAAGAGCTACTTTGCCAAGATTCAGAACATTGAGCCGACCAGAATCTGCTCCATCTCGATCATGCCTTGTATGGCCAAGAAGGCAGAGTGCGCGATCCCAACCATGAACGACGCCGGAGCAGGTTCGGATGTGGATATTGTCCTGACCACCCGCGAATTTGTGCGGATGATCCGGCAGGAGAATATTATTCCGGCGCTGCTGCCGGAGGAAGAGTTTGATTCCCCGTTGGGTGAGCATTCCGGTGCAGGCGTTATCTTCGGCGCCACCGGCGGTGTGATGGAGGCTGCACTGCGCAGCGCCTATTTCCTGGTTACCGGAGAGAATCCGGATCCCGATGCGTTCCACGCCGTCCGCGGCAGTGAGGGCTGGCGGGAGGCCGATTTCGATGTCAACGGTACCACAGTGCATACCGCGACGGTCAGTGGACTGGGCAACGCCCGCAAGCTGATTGAAGCGCTGAAGCGTGGTGAGGTTCACTATGACTTCGTGGAAGTCATGGCTTGCCCCGGCGGCTGTGTTGGCGGTGGTGGCCAGCCGATTCACGACGGCTATGAAATGGCGGAAGACCGTGCCCCGGTTCTCTATCGTCTCGATAAGGCGAACAAGCTGAGGTTCAGCCATGAGAATCCGGAGATTCAGAAGCTCTATGCGGATTATCTGGAAAAACCGCTTTCCCATCGCTCCCATGAGTTGCTGCATACCGATCATGAGGCCTGGCAGGTTCGTTAATCCAAATGTAAATGCCCCGATCTGGAAAGGATCGGGGCATTTTTTCAGAATTCTTCGATTCATAGGGTGCAATTTTTGCGTTCACCGCGTATGATAAAGGCAAATTTTCAAAGGAGGTGCCCCGCATGGAGAATACTTGTGGCCCATTCCTTGCGGCATTGCGCCACGCGCGCGGCTGGACGCAGGCTGACCTGGCCGCACAGCTGCAAGTTACCGACAAAGCGGTTTCCCGCTGGGAGACCAAACGAGGTTATCCGGATGTGGAAAGCCTGCGGCGTTTGAGTGAACTCTTTGATGTTTCCATCAACGAGCTTCTCGCTGGGGAGCGTATCGCGCCGGAAAGCCGCCAGCAAAAAAATGATGAAGTTCTGTTACGGGTCATCGAACGAAATCAATCTAAAATGATAGCCTGTGCCTTTCTGGTACTTGCGGTTACGGTAATCCTTCTACTGATCTCTTTACGGCTGTTTTACAACATGGGCATTGCAGCAGATGTACTCAACACTTCACCTGCCGTGATCTGCGGCAGTGATTTCTGGCTGCTGATGGATTGGATCCGGCTGGGATTGATTGCACTGCTCGGTGTGCTGGCGCTCTATTTGATCGCAGTCGGCGCCAGACGCTGAACTTCGGGAAAGCAAGTCCAGGGAAATGCGTTCGGCGGCGTCACAGTGAAAGAGAGCGGCGCGCCTGTTTGTGGGTGCCGAAAGCCGATCCGGCAGCTGTAGAGTGCAATGGCGCACCGTTTTTCCCGGCTTCCGTATTTCCCATCTCCCAGCAGCGGCATTTTTCGGGCGGCAAACTGTGCCCGGATTTGATGGAAGCGCCCGGTGTGAAGTGTTACTGCCACCAAAGATATTGAGGCGCCATCCAGCGTTGTTGCGGCACGAGTTTGGTAAGCCAATTCCGCCGCCTTGACGCCACGGCGCAGCCCCTTTACGGGATAAGTCCGGCCCCTGGCTGCATCTTTATAGAGGTAATCCTGCATCAGACCACTTTGTGGTTCTGGACAGCCAGTGCAAATGGCCAGATAACACTTTTCAAATGTGTGACGCTGGATTTGTGCCGAGGGCGCTGCGGCGGCAGCGCGGGTGCGGGCATAGACCATGACGCCGCCCACCGCCCGGTCAAGCCGATGTATGCAGAAATAGTCGGCCGCGGTGCCGCCCAACTCTGCTGCAAGCCGCTGCGGAATCTCTTTTTCGCATTCCATGCCCGGTGCTTTGTGGCAAATAATCCATTCCGGCTCCACATGAAGAATTTCTAACTGGCGCATATGCGTTCCTCCCGAAAACACACCCCCGATACCCACGGTATCGGGGGTGTGTTTCTCTCAATAGGCTTTTGAATTTAAGTTTATATAATCAATATACTGATAGCGGATGCCATTTTCTTCCTCAACGGGTCCGGCAGATTCTACCTGCCAGCCCTCCAGTTCATCGAGATTGGGGAAGAATGCATCGGCCGCCTGATGCACAAAGGTTTTGGTAATCTGTGCTTTGTGACAGTAGGGGAGCAGAAGCTTGTAAATTTCAGCGCCGCCAATGACGCATACCGCGTCATCCGCACAGTCGTGGACAGCGCACAGAAGCTCTGGCACAGAGTGAACGACCTCTGCACCTTCTACGGTAAAATCGGGATTGGTGGATAAAATCAAATTGCGGCGATTTTTCAGCGGGCGTCCGCCAGGGAAGGTCGCCAGCGTTTTTCGACCCAGAATCACAGTTTTTCCACTTGTCAGTTCCCGGAAGCGTTTGAGATCGGCAGAAATCGACACCAGCAGTGCACCGTCGCAGCCGATGCCCCAATTTTCAGACACATTGACAATACAATTCATGCGGCAACCTCTCAAATCGCCACCGGGATTTTCGCCTCAAATGGCGCATACCGGTAGTCTTCCAGCGAAAAGCTGTCGCGGGTGAACTGATAAAAATCGGTCACATGTTCGTCCATATGAAATTTCGGCGCGGCCTGCGGTGTCTGAGTCAGCATCTGTTCAATAATCGGCACATGGCGGTCATAGATGTGCGCATCTGCAATTACATGCACCAGCTCACCGGCCTGCAAGCCGGAAACCTGCGCCATCATGTACACCAGAACGGCATATTGCACGACATTCCAGTTGTTTGCCGCCAGCATATCCTGTGAGCGCTGATTCAAAATCGCATTCAGCGTGTTGCCGGAAACATTAAAGGTCATGGAATAGGCACAGGGGTACAGCCCCATTTCGTGCAGATCCGCAAAGTTGTAAATATTGGTCATGATCCGGCGAGATGCCGGGTTGTTCTTCAGGTCATAGAGAACCCGGTCTACTTGGTCAAAATCGCCCTCTGAATAGTGATGTTTGATGCCGAGCTGATAGCCATAGGCCTTGCCAATGGAGCCGGTTTCATCTGCCCAGCTGTCCCAGATATGGCCATTGAGATCCTTGATGTTGTTGGATTTCTTCTGCCAGATCCACAGAAGTTCATCTACTGCGGTTTTCCAGTAGGTGCGGCGGATAGTCAGGATCGGAAACTCTTCCTGTAAATTGTAGCGATTGACAATGCCAAATTTTTTCACCGTATGGGCTGGTGTACCGTCATCCCAGTGGGGGCGTACGGTAAGATTCGTATCCCACACGCCGTTTGTCAGGATGTCCCGGCAGTTTTCCATAAAGACTTCGTCTGCTCTGCTCATTTTAGCGCCCCCTTATCTGGTGTAAGCCTCCACAATCCGGCCGATAAACATGCGGTGATAGTCGTGCTGCGGATACCATTTTGAGTCTGTATCCGGCAGCAGAAAATGGGTTGGATCCATATCCTGCCAGTACGCCTTTTCGCAGACCAGAACCAGCTCGGACTCGGCTGCATAGGCTGCACCGCAGGCGGAGGCTGCTTTTGTCAGCCCAGCTGCTGCAAACTTATCGCCCGCCCGGCCGGAATGACTGCCGCAGTAATTCAGTGCAGGACGATACTGCTCCGGCAGAAAGGAGAGTGTGTAGAACTTCTCCTGTGTGAGGAACTCCATGGTATAGCGGTTGGGCCGCACATAAATCGTACTGACCGGGCTGCCCCACAGCACGCCGAGTCCGCCCCAGGACGCCGTCATGGTATTGCAGTGCGCTGGCGTGCCCGCCGTAATCAGCATCCACTGTTTTCCAATTTTTTCAAACACATTGCCGGACAATTGCTCCGGTGCAATCTGATGCAGCATGTTATTCCCTCCAAATTGTAAGATCTCATAGTGTATGCCCTTATGATACAGGAAATTCCGCCGTAATGCAACGGAGGAAGCTCTTTCAGAATTCTATGTTGCGTTTCTGCACTGCAAATGGCACCTCTGGTTGCAAGAGCGCGGCGAATTTGCTATGATTAAAAGAAATCATTTTATTTTTAGATAGGACGAGTCACATGAACGACAATATTTCCTTTGCAGATCTGGGATTATCCCCGGAAATTCTAAAAGCGCTGGAGCAAAAGGGCTATGGCTATCCCACGCAGGTACAGGCTGAGGCCATTCCACCCATGATGGAATGGAAAGATGTCATTGCCAAAGCGCCGACCGGCACCGGCAAGACCTTTGCGTTTGGCATTCCGATGTTGGAGCATATTGATCCCACTTCGGATGCGCTGCAGGGGTTGGTTCTGGCACCGACGCGGGAGCTTGCGCTTCAGATTTGTGACGAGCTGCGTTCGCTGGTGGTGTTCAAACCGGGCATTCGCATTGCGGTTGTCTATGGCGGCGCGCGCATTGAGGGCCAGATCCGCCAATTGCAGAAAAACCCCCAGATTGTTGTGGCAACCCCCGGCCGCCTGATGGATCACTACAATCGCAAAACGCTGCGGCTGGATAAAATCGATACCGTTGTCCTTGATGAGGCCGACCGGATGCTTGATATGGGCTTCTTCAAAGATGTCACGCACATTCTGGATAAAATCAAAAACAAAAAGATGATGGGCTTGTTTTCCGCAACCATTTCTCAGGAGGTTATGACCGTCTCTTGGATGTATCAGCGCGACGAGGTGGAGATCACCGTTCGCGCCGATGCGGAGAATAAGCCGGATATCGACCAATTCTGCATGACGGTTCCGCCGCTGGAAAAAGAAGCTGCTGTGCTGCAGCTGTTGAAAACCTGCGGCTGGGAGCGTGTTATTATTTTCTGTAATACCAAGCATATGTGCCAGCGGCTCTCAGATGATCTGCACCGCGCCGGGATCGATGCAGACTGTATCCACGGCGATATTCCACAGACAAAGCGGGAAAAGACCATGCAGACCTTCCGTGAAGGGAAGCTGACGGTTTTAATCGCCACCGATGTAGCCTCCCGCGGTATCGATGTGGACGATGTGGACTGTGTTATCAACTACGATGTGCCAGAAGAAAATGAATACTATATTCACCGCATTGGGCGAACCGGCCGTGCCAAACGGAAGGGGGTCGCCTGGTCTATCATCGGGAACTTTCCGGAGAAAGCAAAACTGGATGAGATTGCAAAGTATTCCCATTTTACTGTGCAGCCCATGCGATTTGATGACGCCGGCGCGTTGGTGCAGGAGAAAGTCAAGGCGCCGGTGATCCGGCGGAAATATCGATGAGAGCTGCAGAGCGCGGATTGCTGCTGTTGTGCAGCGATCTGGGTGATATGCGTGCGCATCCTATCAGCCTTGGGCGTTTCCTTGCGCTGCGGCAGGCTGCAATGACAGCAGGAGTGGGCAATCAGGATCCAACTTGCAGGCTGTCCGTATCAGATCTTCGCAAGATTGGCTGCAGCGAGCAGGATGCCGCGCATCTGGTCTGGCTGCTGGAACGGGAAGACGCACTGGAGCGCTATCTCGCCGTGGGTGCCGAGCGGGGAATTTTTCCGGTGACCCGGCTTTCACCGCAATATCCGGTACAGCTGATCAAGACACTTGGTGATCGCTGCCCGCCAGTGCTGTTTTGCGCCGGTGACCCGGCGCTGTTTTTCCATGAAGGTGTTTCGCTGGTCGGATCTCGTGATCTTGCCGCGCCTGGACGGCAGTTCGCTGAAACCGTGGGCCGTCTTGCTGCGGAAGAAAATCTCACCCTGATTTCCGGCGGTGCCCGCGGTGCAGATTCCGCAGCGCAGCGCATGGCACTGCAAGCAGGCGGTACAGCGCTGATTTATCTTGCTGCCAGCCTGTGGAAAGCGGCCGCCGTGCCGCTCCCGGAAGGCCTTTTACTGTGCAGCGAGCGCAGCTTTACACAGGACTTTACAGTTCTGCGGGCCAGCGCCCGCAACCGGTTGATTCATGCCATGGGGCAAAAGGTCTTTGTTGCACAGACTGCCTGCAGCCATGGCGGTACTTTTACCGGTACGGTGGAGAATCTTGCCCACGGTTGGTCGCCGGTTTTTGTCCACAGCGATGGCTCGGCGGGCGCAAGGGAGCTCTGTACGCGTGGAGCGGTACCGGTAGCGCTGGACGAGCTGCACAGCCTGCGCGCGCTTGTTCCGACGCAGCGCTCTTTTTGGTAGTTAGAGTGGCCCGCTGCTGCGGGTCACTTTTATTGTTTACAAATTAGAGATAGCTTTTTTCTCCACCTTCGCATATAATGTTTCCAATCGCAGACTTCGGAGAACAGCTCCGGATTGAAAATGAAAGCGCCAGCGCCCGCTCCGGCGGGACGACGAGGGGAAGCGTGATCGAAAATTCGGCGGATGCGCTTCCGTGCCGCTCTGCGCGCGTAACACAGTCAGAAATATGCGGGCAACCGCAAAACAGAGGGGCTGTGAGCAGAGCTTGGGCAAATAGCTGCGAGTTTGTCCTGCTATTTTATAACAGGAGGAACGAAGAAAATGTGTGGTATTGTAGGCTATGTTGGCAGAGAGCAGGCTGCGCCGATTCTGCTGGATGGACTCCGTCGGTTGGAATACCGCGGCTATGACTCCGCGGGTGTTGCAGTCTATTCCCCTGAAAAGGGACTGCAGGTTGCCAAAGCAAAGGGGCGGCTGCAGGTATTGGCCGAGTTGATCGATGACGGTGCAAAAATTGACGGCTGCATCGGAATTGGACATACCCGCTGGGCTACCCACGGCGAACCGAATGATATCAATTCCCACCCCCATGTGAGCGAAGACGGCTCCATTGCGGTGGTACACAATGGCATTATTGAAAATTATATGGAAATCAAGGAATTCCTGCTGGGAAAGGGATTGCATTTCACCTCGGAGACGGATACGGAGGTTGTGGCACAGCTCCTGGAGTATTATTACAGGCAGGATCATGACCTGATGGGTGCGCTTTCCCAGGTGCTGGCCAGAATTGAAGGCTCCTATGCACTTGGCATCATCAGTACGGAAAATCCGGATCAGTTGATTGCGGCCCGCAAGTCCAGCCCATTGATTTTGGGTTACGGAAAGGGCTGCAGCCTGATTGCTTCGGATGTGACGGCGCTGATCCGCTATACCAGAGATGTCTGCTACATGGACGATGGAGAGGTGGCGGTTCTCTCACCGGACGGCATTCAGATCTACGATGCCATGATGCAGCCGGTGGAAAAGCCCCACAGCCATGTGGACTGGGACATTTCTGCAGCGGAAAAGGGCGGCTATGAACATTTCATGTTCAAGGAAATTATGGAGCAGCCGGAAGCCATCCGTAAGACGGTGCAGCCTCGTATAAAAAACGGTCGCATTGTATTGGAAGATCTGAACATTGCGCCTGAGGAAGTTCGGAAAATTCAGAAAATTGACATTATCGCCTGCGGTTCCAGTTACCATGTGGGGATGGTCGGAAAATACAATCTGGAGCGGTTGACTCGCATCCCGGTTGAAGTTGTGCTGGCTTCGGAATTCCGCTACTGCAACCCGATTGTTACACCGAATACGCTGGTTATCGTCATCAGTCAGTCGGGTGAGACCTTGGACACGCTGGAGGCCATGAAGGAGGCTAAGCGTCTCGGTGCGCGGACGATGAGTTTGGTTAATGTGGTCGGTTCATCCATTGCCCGCGAGTCAGACGATGTGCTCTATACCTGGGCCGGTCCGGAAATTGCCGTAGCCACCACAAAAGCCTACTCCACGCAGATGGTTCTGCTTGATCTGATCGGCCTGTACTTTGCGGATCTGCGCGGGACAATTGCGCCTGCGGAATATCAGAAGATTCTGCAGGAGATTGAACTGCTGCCGGAGAAAATTTCCAAGATTCTCGCACAGAAGGAAACGGTGCAGTATTATGCTTCCAAATATTTTAACCATGATTCTGTGTTCTTTATTGGGCGGAATCTGGATTATGCGCTTGGCATGGAGGGAAGCCTGAAGCTTAAAGAGATCTCTTATATTCATTCGGAGGCCTACGCTTCCGGCGAATTAAAGCATGGTACCATCTCGTTGATTGAAGACGGCACCCTGGTTGTTGCCCTCGGTACCTACGGCCCGCTGTTTGACAAGGCCATGAGCAATGTGGTGGAGGTCAAGGCTCGCGGCGCTGATGTGTTGGCGTTGACCACGGAAAGCCGCAAGGCAGACATGGAGAAGATTGTCAATGGTGTACTTACAATCCCGGATACTCATGAGATCCTTTTACCGAGCCTTGGTGTTGTACCGCTGCAGCTATTCTCTTACTATGTAGCGCTGATGCGCGGTTGCGATATTGATAAGCCGCGGAATCTTGCAAAATCTGTCACGGTTGAATAATTTATTTTCCTGCGCACGGAACCCCGTGCGCAGGAAAGGATAAAATAGGCGAAGTAGTAGCAAAACACACAATAGTCGCGTGGTTGAAAAAAGCTTAAACGGCGGGGCCATATGTTACCAACAACTTTCGCATTTTGTATAGCTAAGATATTCACAGTATTCTATATTATGTGCCCAATATTCATTGGCGTTTTGGAATGTAGGACATTTATAAGTGTGGTAATGATCTGAGTCATTAATGATAAAGCCAATATCATCATACAAATAACATAGGTTCTGCTCCATACATTGCGATAGTTATGATGATTCCTATGACTATATTTATGGCTTCGTTATCATACATGAACTTCACTTTCCGGAATTGGTTTTACTACTCAATTTGTCAATAAAAAAACAGAATAAGGATCCATGTCTAAACGCACCCCCAGGGACATCTATGATAGATGGCTCCCTGGGGGTGCGTTTTACGGGGTGCGAATATTGAGATTAGCTGCGGTGATCTCTTGCTGGTAGGGATTACAGGAAGCGTTGATCATAGCGGCTACTTCCGTTGCGTTCAGTGCGTAATAAGAACCGCCGCTCCACCAGCATGCGCCGCCGGGCAGCGTCTCCGTGGAAATTTCATCTTTGTTGCAGCGCAGCAGCGCGCCAGCCAGCCAAATGAGATTTCCGGTCGAGAGATCGGTAGTCAGTGAGGTCTTGGCGAGCGCAAGAATCTGCGGCGCTTTCAAAATCGAGGAAGGTTTTGCCCACTGCTTCATGGCGGCGGACAGGAAGTCTCGTTGGACACTCATGCGCTGCAGATCTGCCGAAGCATAGCCGGAACGGAAACGGACAAGCCCCATGGCCTGTTCCCCGTTTAAGGTTTGCTCACCAGCTGTCAAGTTGATAAACAGATTTTGTGAGGGATCATTGTAATACATATCCTGGGGAACATTAAAAGTTACGCCGCCCATCATATCGACCAGATCGACAAAAGAATCCAGATTGGTCAGCACATAGCCATCAGGGCGGAATCCGATGATTGCCTGTACCTTATCCATCAATGCTTCCATACCGTCTTTGCCGCCGCCGTTGATACCGTAGCAGCCATTGAGCTTTGGGACATTGTATTGGGCATATACCAGCGTATCACGGGGGATTGAGATCAGGTTAATCTGTCCATCCACGGCGTTGACATAGGCCAGCATCATGGTATCCGTGCGGGAACCGCCATCATCGGTACCTGCAATCAGAATTACACTGGCTCCGGTTTTACGGGCGCCCAGTGTACCGGTCTCGGCGGTCGGCTGGAAGATATTAAATTTCAGAATAGCGAACAGCAGACCGGCCAGTAGAAGCAGAAAAATCAGCAGGTTGTGGAAAAAGTGGTGCTTTTTCTTGGGCGGGGTGTCGTCAAATTCTGCATCATCGGAATAAGAAGCCGGCATGGTGTCCGGATCCAGCTCCGGTTCTGGTTTTGTTTTTCGCCGCCGCTGCGGCGCAGTGGCTTTATCCGGTTCGAAATCTGGTTTGGATCGTTTTGCGCGCCTGGCAGATTCGTTGCGGCGGGCGCTATGGGAAGCAGCTTCGGTCTGTGTTCGATGCGGGCGTGCTTCCGCAGTTCGGCGCGGTCGCGGTGCTGGTTGGGATACAGGTGGAGTTTCCGGTTCCGGCCAGCCGCTGTAAGGATCCAGCGTGTCTGCATAACCCTCCTGCACAGGCTGCTGCGGCTCCGGCTGCGTGGCCTGATTGGAGCGGCGGCGCAGTGCAACCCATTCCGGGTCGTCCAGTTCGCTGTAGTCGCCCAGCAATCGGTCGAGCTTGTCAAAGTCAAATGGTTCGTAATCCATGGGATCGCTCCTTTACTAGCACCTTATTTTATAGCAGAATTTGTCGCTTGTAAATGGACGGTTGGGATAGAAAAAACCAAATCCGGAGACGGTATTTGTGGAAAAACCATAGATTCCATGCAGGAATTGGTTCAGGTCTCGACCGAATTGCAAAAATAAGTGCAAATACCGCAAAAATAGCTTGCAAAAAAAGTGAAATATGGTAAGATAGTTAGGCTATAGATGTATTCATCATGCGAAAATTCTGAAGGAGTTGTTGAGAGATGGAAAACCTGTTCTGGATCGGTTTCCTCGGTGCTCTCGTCGCTGGCATTTTTGCCCTGACACAGGCAAAAAAAGTGATGGGCTTCTCTGAGGGTAACGACACCATGAAGAAGATCGCAGCTTCCATCCGTGAGGGTGCAAATGCTTACCTGAAGCATCAGTACATCACGGTTGCTAAGGTGTTCGCGATTGTCTTCGTTGTTCTGCTGATTTTGGCATTCGGCCTCGGTATGCTGTCCGTGTATACCCCGTTTGCATTTTTGACCGGTGGTATCTGGTCGATGCTGGCTGGCCTGATCGGCATGAAGATTGCAACCAATTCTAATGCTCGTACTGCACAGGCTGCTTCTGAGAGCCTGAACAAGGGTCTGCGTGTTGCATTCTCTTCTGGTTCTGTCATGGGCTTCACGGTCGTTGGCCTGGGTCTGTTTGACATTACCCTGTGGTTCACTCTGCTGTACTTTGTCTTTGGCGTAAAGGATCCCGCACAGCTGGGCAACATCATGGTCATGAACGGCATGGGCGCTTCCTTTATGGCACTGTTTGCCCGTGTTGGCGGCGGTATCTACACCAAGGCTGCCGATGTCGGCGCTGACCTCGTTGGTAAGGTTGAGGCTGGTATCCCCGAAGATGACCCCCGTAACCCCGCTACCATCGCAGACAATGTCGGCGACAATGTTGGCGATGTTGCCGGTATGGGCGCTGACCTGTACGAGTCCTATGTCGGCTCCATTCTGGCCACTTTTGCACTGAGTGCAATCAGCGGCTATGGCTTTAACGGCATGCTGCTGCCGGTCGCACTGGCTGTGTGCGGCATCGTTTGCTCGATTCTCGGTTCTTTCCTGGTTCGCACCAAGGAAGATGCAACACAGTCTTCTCTGCTGCGCTCCCTGCGTACCGGCACCTATACCGCAGCTGTGATTTCTGCAATCGCTGCTGCACCGCTGACCTACTTCACGATTGGCAATATGGGCGTCTATGTTGCAATTCTGTGCGGTCTGATCGGCGGCTGCGCAATCGGCTACTTCACCGAATACTACACCTCCGATACCTACAAGCCGACGCAGAAGCTGGCTGCAGCATCTGAGACTGGTTCTGCTACCATCATCATCGGCGGTATTTCCCTGGGCTTGAAGTCCACCATGACTTCGATCCTGATCGTTGCAGCTGCTGTTCTGATCAGCTTCTACGCTGCTGGCGGTGCCGGCTCCTTCAATATGGGCCTGTATGGCATCGGCATCGCTGGTGTCGGCATGCTCTCCACGCTGGGCATCACGCTGGCAACGGACGCTTATGGCCCGGTTGCCGATAACGCTGGCGGTATCGCTGAGATGTCCGGCCTGCCGGAGGAAGTTCGTGAGCGTACCGACGCACTGGATTCCCTGGGCAACACCACTGCCGCTACCGGTAAGGGCTTTGCAATCGGCTCCGCATCCCTGACCGCACTGGCACTGCTCGTCAGCTATGTTGACATTGTGCAGAACGGCACAACGGAAGTTCTGGATCTGTCCTTGACGAACCCGCTGATGCTGGTTGGCCTGTTCATTGGCGCAATGCTGACCTTCGTCTTCTCCGCCTTTACGATGAGCGCTGTGCAGACGGCTGCTCAGTCCATTGTTAAGGAAGTTCGCCGTCAGTTCAGAGAGATTGCCGGCATTATGGAATACAAGGCTGATCCGGACTACGCTTCCTGCGTTGCACTGTGCACAAAGGGTGCTCTGCACGAGATGGTTGCTCCGGCTCTGCTGGCAATTATTGTCCCGATTGTGACCGGCCTGATTCTGGGCCCTGTTGGCGTTGTTGGCCTGCTGGGTGGCGTTTCCGTTACTGGTTTTGCAATGGCAGTCTTTATGTCCAACGCTGGTGGCGCTTGGGATAACGCGAAGAAGTATATTGAAGCTGGCCATCATGGTGGCAAGGGCTCCGAGTGCCACAAGGCAGCCGTTGTCGGTGATACCGTCGGTGACCCGTTCAAGGATACTTCCGGCCCGTCTCTGAACATCCTCATCAAGCTGTGCTCCACGGTTTCTATCGTGTTCTCCGGCTTGATTGTGGCCTTCAACCTGATTGGTCTGATGTAAGAATTTTTGAAAACCGGCTGACCCAACTGGGTCAGCCGGTTTTTTCTATCTGCACGCCGATGTGCAGGCGATTTTTTGGAATCTGGCTGTTTGGGACTTGCGCACATCTGCCGGGATGGCTATAATAAAACAATAGCGCAGGTACAAGGAGGAACTTAAGATGGTAACTGTCTCCAATCAGAAAACCTATTATCAGGACGGAACCTGGATTCCGGAAGCAGAAGCAGCCGCAGCTGGCCTTAAGCCCTATGCAGAGGCGCGGAAGGGCACGATGGCTTACGGCATCTTAGCGGCGCATAATACCGCGGGAAACATGGAATCGCTGAAAATTCGCTTTGACGCGATGGCGTCTCATGATATTACTTATGTCGGTATTATTCAGACAGCGCGTGCTTCCGGCCTGACATCGTTTCCACTGCCTTATGTATTGACGAATTGCCATAACTCGCTGTGCGCAGTCGGCGGCACCATCAATGAGGATGACCATGTGTTCGGCCTTTCTGCAGCGAAGAAGTATGGCGGCGAGTTTGTGCCGGCGCATCAGAGTGTCATCCACAGCTATATGCGTGAGATGTATGCAGGCTGCGGCAAAATGATTATCGGCTCAGATTCCCATACCCGCTATGGTGCTTACGGCACGATGGCAGTTGGTGAGGGCGGCCCAGAGCTGGTAAAGCAGCTGCTGAATAAGACTTATGATATTACCTATCCGCGGGTGGTGGCAGTCTATCTGACTGGAAAGCCACGCCCCGGCGTTGGCCCGCAGGATGTTGCACTGGCGCTGATCGGCGCAACTTTCCAGGCTGGAGTTGTCAAGAACTCCGTGATGGAGTTTGTAGGCCCTGGTATTGCCAATTTGTCCATTGATTACCGTGCCGGTATCGATGTCATGACGACGGAAACCTCTTGCCTCAGCTCGATCTGGGAGACAGACGAGGTCGTGAAAAACGCACTGACGACATTGGGTCGTGGGGAAGAATACCGCCCGCTGCATCCGGAAAACGGCGCCTGCTATGACGCGGTTCTCACGGTGGACTTGGATAAGGTGGAGCCGATGATTGCACTGCCGTTCCATCCTTCCAATACTTATACGATCCGGGAGTTTAACGAAAATCTGGAGGATATCCTCCACAAGGTAGACGAAACTACAATGGCGCAGCTGGAGTTGAAGTCTCAGCCTGAGAGCCTGCTGCACAAGATTCACAATGGCAAATTCTATGCAGATCAGGGCGTTATTGCAGGCTGCTCCGGCGGTACCTATCAGAATATGATGCAGACGGCGGCAATTTTGAACGGTGCGCCGATTGGGACAGATCACTTCTGGTTGTCGGTATATCCGACTTCCCAGCCGGTTATGATGGAACTGGCGAAAAACGGCGCACTTGCCAAGTTGATGGCCTCTGGCGCGTCGGTGCGTTCGGCTTTCTGCGGTCCCTGCTTCGGGGCGGGCGATGTGCCGGCCAATGGTGCATTCTCCATCCGCCATTCCACCCGGAATTTCCCGAATCGCGAGGGTTCCAAGCCTACCAATGGGCAGGTTGCTTATGTAGCACTGATGGATGCACGCTCGATTGCAGCAACGGCGCTGAATGGCGGTGCTGTGACCTCGGCGCTGGATCTGGAACAGCCACCGGTGGATCCGGTGGAGATGGACTACCATTTCGATCGTACTCCCTACGATGCCCGTGTTTATTTCGGCGCTGGAAAGCCGGATCCGACGCAGGAGCTTGTTTTTGGCCCGAATATTGCCGATTGGCCGGAACAGATTGCACTGCCGGAGAATCTGCTGCTGGATGTCGCGGCTGCGATTTACGATCCAGTGACGACAACCGACGAACTGATTCCCTCCGGCGAAACTTCTTCATATCGTTCCAATCCCCTGAAGTTGGCAGAGTTTACCCTCTCCCGGAAAGACCCGCAGTATGTGGGCCGCGCGAAAGCCATTCAGGCGGTGGAACAGAAACGGCGTGAGAATCTGGACGATCCGGAGGTCACGGCAGCGATGGCGGGTTATGACGCTAAAACTACGGGGCTTGGCTCACTGGTGATGGCGATCAAGCCGGGCGACGGTTCTGCCCGTGAACAGGCAGCTTCCTGTCAGCGCGTGCTGGGCGGATGCGCCAACCTGTGTCAGGACTTTGCAACGAAGCGCTATCGCTCGAATGTAATCAACTGGGGAATGCTGCCCTTTACGGTGGACGATATTGCGTCTTATCACATTCAGCCGGGTGACCGGCTCTATGTGCCGGGAATCCGCGCAGCACTGGAACGCGGCGATACAGCTGTGGAAGGCGTGCTGCTGCAGGGGGGCGAGAAAAAGCCAATTCCGCTGAAGCTGGAAAACCTCGCACAGGAAGATCGGGAGATTATCCTGAAGGGATGCCTGATTAACTACTACGCATAATATGCGCCGGCGCGGCAACAAAGCCGCGCCGGTTTTTTCCTACTTGACAGCTTTTAGTATAATAAAGGTATCACTACACGAAAGAGGATTTACGATTGAAAAAATTTTTGACGATGTTTCTGCTGGTACTGCTGTTGGCAGGCTGCGGTACGGTAGAAGAGAGCGGCCCAACAGTTGCCGCAACGACTTATCCGGTGGCACAGTTTACCGAGGCGGTCTGCGCAGGGACCGACATTCAGGTCAATCGCATTATTACAGATTCGGTTTCCTGTCTGCATGATTATTCCCTGACGGTCAATCAGGCTAAAACAGTGGAACGGGCAGATGTCATTGTCCTTTCTGGCGCGGGACTGGAATCGTTTATGGCGGATGTGTTTGCGGATAAGGAGTGCATAGATTCCAGCGCCGGAATTGCCCTGCTGGAAGGGGACGCTGACCATGATGGGGATTCAGACGCCCATGGAGAAGGCGACCCGCATATCTGGCTATCACCGGAAAATGCAAAAGCGATGGTGCACAATATTGCAGATGGGCTGTCCCAGCGCTATCCGGATCTGGCCGATACCTTTACAGCAAATGCTGCGGCCTATGCGCAGAAGCTGGATGCGCTGCAGCAGGAGGGAACAGAAATGCTGCAAAATCTTTCCTGCCGAGAACTTGTGACCTTTCATGATGGCTTTGCCTATTTTGCAGAGGCGTTTGATCTGGACATTTTAGCAGCGGTGGAAGAAGAAAGCGGCGCAGAGGCGTCTGCGGCTGACCTCAAGCAGATTGTGGAGTTGGTGTGCGAATATAATCTGCCAGGTGTTTTTACAGAAGTCTATGGCTCCAATGCGGCGGCTGGCATTATTGCGGCGGAGACCGGCTGCAAAACAGCTGCGCTGGATCTTGGCATGGGCGACTGTGATTACGAGACAGCGATGCGGAATAATTTTGCGGCCATTGCGGAGGTGCTTGCATGATTGCGCCCAAACATGGAGACGGCAGCTGTGATGGCTCCTGCTGCCTGAAAATTCAAAATCTTTCTGTGACGCTGCAGGGTGAGGAAATCCTGCATGATGTCAATCTGCATATGCATTGTGGGCAGATCACTGCGCTGATTGGGCCAAACGGTGCGGGAAAATCTACTTTATTGAAATCGATTCTTGGGCAGCGGCAGTATACTGGCAGTATTCATTTTTCTACAGTTGGCGGCCGCGGGGAGAAACTGCGGATCGGCTATGTACCCCAAAGCCCAACTTTTGACAAGGGCGATCCGGTTAGCGTGCTGGATCTGTTTGTCTGCTGCATGACGCACCGGCCGGCATTTTTACCGGTGCCCCGCCGACTGCGGGAGCAGATTTTGCGCTGTCTGGCGCGGGTTCACGGAGAAGCACTGCTTGATAAACGCGTAGGGGATCTCTCCGGCGGGGAATTGCAGCGCGTCCTGCTGGCGCTGGCGCTGGAACCAATTCCCAATATTCTGATTCTGGATGAACCGCTGTCCGGCGTAGATGTAGAGGGGATGGAGCAGGTTATGCGGATGCTGGATGAAATCCGGCGGAGCTATGATCTATCCATTTTGATTACTACCCACGATTTTTCCATGCTGGAACAATATGTAGACACGGTGGTTCTGCTGAAAGAAACTGTGCTCAAAACCGGAACGCCGCATGCGGTGCTTTCTTCCCCGGAATTTCGGGAGATTTTCCACATGGGAGGTGCGCTGGAATGAGCCTGTGGTATTCGATCCTTGGTGCGCTGCCCTTCGACTGGGTCAGCATGAACTTTATGAAAAATGCGCTGCTTGCCATTTTGGTCATGACGCCATTGTTTGGGCTACTCTCCACGATGATTGTGACGGGCCGTATGAGCTTTTTCTCTGATGCGCTCGGCCATTCGGCTTTTACGGGCATTGCCATCGGCGTGCTCTGCGGCGCGGTGCAGCCGATGGCGGTGGCGGTTGTTTTGTCGATTGTCTTTGCATTGCTGTTTACTTTTGTCCGCAGCCGGACCAACCAGGCGGCAGATACGATCATCGGCGTCTTTTCGTCGTCAGCGGTCGCGCTCGGTATTTTTATTGCAACGGCGGGAGGCAACAGCTTTACCAAATTCAACCAGTACCTGATTGGCGATGTACTCTCCGTAACGCCGCGGGAGATTGGCCTGTTGGCAATTGTTCTGGTGCTGACGGTGTTGCTCTGGATTTTTGCATCCAATCGCATGGTGTTGACGGCGGTGCATCCGGCGCTGGCTTCCTCCCGCGGAATCCCGGTACGGGCGGTAGAAACCCTGTTTTCGGTTTGTATTGCCGTAGTTGTCACATTGTCATTGACCTGGGTTGGTTTGCTGGTGATCAATTCGCTGTTGGTCCTTCCGGCGGCTTCGGCACGGAATGTGGCGCGAAATCTGCGCCAGTATCATCTGATCTCTATCTTATTGGCCTTTTGCAGCGGTGTGGCTGGACTGCTTACAAGCTATTATGTGGGTTGCTCGACCGGAGCGACGATCTCACTGTATTTGGCGATATGCTTTGTGGTAACATTTTTGCTGCGGAACCGGAAAAGCGCCTGACGATCAAAAAAGCAGCCCCCTGGTGTAGAATAAGAACTACACCAGGGGGCTTTTTCCAGCTTTTTACCAGATGATGGTTGCAAAATAGTCGTCTACCGTTTCGGCACGGCGGATCAGACGGGTGGTTCCGTCCTCCTGCAGCAGAATTTCTGCGGAGCGCAGGCGGCCGTTGTAGTTATAGCCCATGGCATGGCCGTGGGCACCGGTGTCGTGGATGACAAGCAGGTCGCCGCGATCGATTTTCGGCAGCATCCGGTCGATTGCAAATTTGTCGCAATTTTCGCACAGAGAGCCGACGATATCGTATTTGTGATCGCAGGGGGCGTTTTCCTTGCCCAGTACCGTAATATGGTGATAAGCGCCGTAAATAGCTGGACGCATCAAGTTAGCGGCACAGGCATCCACGCCGATGTACTCCTTATAGGTATGCTTTTCGTGAATGGCGCGGGTGACCAGATGGCCGTAGGGCGCCAGCATATAGCGGCCGAGTTCGGTGAAGATGGAGACATCGCCCATTCCGGCGGGGACCAGAATCTCTTCATATGCCTTTCGCACGCCTTCGCCGATAATGGCAATGTCGTTTTCAGCCTGTTCCGGGCGATAGGGGACGCCAATTCCGCCGGAGAGATTGATAAAGGTGATGTGTGCGCCGGTTTCCTGCTTCAGCTCTACGGCGAGCTTAAAGAGAATGGCGGCCAGTGCCGGGTAATAGTCGTTTGAGAGGGTGTTGGAGGCGAGAAATGCGTGAATGCCGAATTCTTTTGCGCCCTTCTGCTGCAGAATTTTATAGGCCTCGACAATCTGCGCACGGGTCATGCCGTATTTGGCGTCGCCGGGATTGTCCATAACCTGGAAACCTTCTTCGCTTTCGCCCAGGGTGAAGGTGCCGCCGGGGTTGAAGCGGCAGCAGATTTTCTCCGGAATGTGGCCAATGGCCTGCTCCAGAAATTCAATATGCGTGATATCGTCCAGATTGATGATGGCGTGCAGCTTGTCTGCCAGCTGGAACTCTTCGGCAGGCGTTTCGTTGGAGGAAAACATGATGTCGTCTCCGCGGAGACCGCAGCGGTCTGCAATCATGAGCTCCGTCAGACTGGAACAGTCGGCGCCGCAGCCCTCTTCTTTGAGGATGTTCAAGATCGCAGGCGTCGGTGTTGCCTTGACGGCGAAATACTCCCGAAAACCGGGATTCCAGGAGAAAGCTTGATTTAGCGCACGGGCGTTTTCCCGGATCCCGTGCTCGTCATACAGATGGAAGGGGGTAGGGTACTGGGCGGCGATTGCCTCACCCTGCGCCTTGGTGATAAACGGTGTCTTCATGGGCAGCTCCTGTTCCCTTTGCCGGTGTTGGCAGAAGTGATAAAATAGTTATCTATAATTGTACAAAATTGCCTATATCTTGTCAAGCGGCAGTTCCAAATGCCGGAACACCGAATCGTCATCATCAATAAATTAGGGGAAAAATAAAACAGACAGAATCCGTTGGGGATTCTGCCTGTTTTTCGTTCGCGTCAAAGCGCATTTTTGGGTCAGCTGAAATCTTCGGGGGAGATATAGGCGCTGGTGCTTGTTGCATATCCGCCCTGTGCTTTGATTGTCATATAGAGGGTGCCGTCCGTGCTGTTGAGCTGCACATAGCAAACACCGTCTTCGTCGAACTTGTCGGTAATATCCAATGCCTGGCCATAATAATAGACCATCACACTTCCATCTTCCAATTGGCGGACTTCTGGTGAATTGAGCATTCCCATCATCTCTTCTTCCGTCAGTGGACGCTCCGTGCCATCCTCCGCGATGGCGACACCGCCACCGCCGCGCTGCTGTGCGTTTCCGTTTTCATCGGTATAGTCCAGCGTATAATGACCCGGTTCTACGGTCATCACGGCGTCTGTTTGGTTCCCGTGAATCCACAGCTGTACGGTGCGCTGAATGCCGCCGAGATCTGCGGCATAGGCGAGACCGGCCAGTGCCAGCATGAGTGCTGCGGCCAGTGCCAGCACTGCAGCCCGGCGGATATGGGGTTTCTGCCTGGTATGTTCTGTCATTTTGATTACCTCCGTCAATGTCTCTGGGGAGGCATGCAGCGGTGCGAATACACGCTGAAATCGTTCTTTATCGGACATCAGTTAGCCTCCTCTAATATGGTGCGAAGTTTTGCCTTTGCGCGGAACAACCGGGTACTGACTGTTTTTTCTGAAATCGAGAGCATAGATGCAACCTCCCTGGTGGAATATCCCTCGTAATAGAAGAGCAGCAACGGGATGCGGTATTTTTTGTCAAGTGCCATAATGGCTTTGAACAGTGCTTGGTCACTCGACTGCTCAAAATGGAGTGTTTCGGCGTAATCATCGATATTTTCCGTTTTCCGCCAAGGGGAACGGAAGAGCATTTTGCAGCGGTTGATGGTTACGCGAATGAGCCAGTTTCGAAGATGGATATCTGATTCAAATTGTTTATCGGTCCGATATAATTCCATCAATACATCCTGCGTGACATCATTTGCATCGTCCGGATTTTTCAGCCAGCTGTAGGCCACGCGATAGACGGTGTCCATAAACTGTTGTGCGGTTTGGGCAAATGCTTCGTTTGAAAACATATATGTTTCTCTCCTTCAAGGCCTTACATCCTATCTGTGCACGGGCGGGCGTATTTCTTTCATATCGAAGCAGAATTTTTTCGGATTTTATGAAAAACCGCCAGCTGTTCACACTGGAACAGCTGGCGGTAGAAGTACAAAAGCTTAGAATTCTGCGTTGCCGACGGTCCGCGGATAGGGAATGACATCGCGGATATTGGAAACACCGGTGAGGTACATGATGATACGCTCAAATCCAAGGCCGAAGCCCGCGTGCTTGGTGGAGCCGTAGCGGCGCAGATCCAGATACCAGGAATAATCCTCCGGCTTCATACCAGTTTCTACAATCCGGCGCTCCAGCACATCCAGCCGTTCTTCACGCTGACTGCCGCCGATGATTTCACCGATTCCCGGAACCAGGCAGTCCACCGCGGCGACCGTCTTGTTGTCGTCATTGAGGCGCATGTAGAAGGCCTTGATTTCCTTTGGATAGTCCGTGACAAAGACCGGACGCTTGAAGATCTGCTCGGTCAGGAAACGCTCGTGCTCGGTCTGCAGGTCGCAGCCCCATTCAACTTTGTATTCAAAGCGGTCGTTGTGCTGCTTGAGAATTTCCACGGCTTCGGTATAGCTGACACGGCCAAAATCAGAGGAAGCCACATGCTCCAGCCGTTCCAGCAGGCCCTTGTCCACAAAGCTGTTAAAGAACGCCAGTTCCTGCGGGCATTGCTCCATGACATAGCGGATGACATACTTAATCATGGCTTCCGCCATTTCCATATCGTCTTCCAGATCGGCAAATGCAATTTCCGGCTCAATCATCCAGAATTCAGCAGCGTGACGCTGCGTATTGGAATTTTCTGCACGGAAAGTAGGCCCAAAGGTGTAGATCTTGCCAAACGCCTGGGCGAAGGTCTCACCGTTGAGCTGGCCGGAGACGGTCAGATTGGTTGCCTTGCCGAAAAAGTCCTTGCTGTAATCAATCGCGCCGTCCTCGGTACGCGGAGGATTGGCGGGATCAATGGTGGTGACCCGGAACATCTCACCGGCACCCTCACAGTCAGAACCGGTGATCAGCGGGGTATGAACATAGACAAAGCCCTGCTCCTGGAAGAACCGGTGAATGGCAAAGGCTGCCACAGAACGGACGCGGAAAACAGCGGAGAACAGGTTGGTGCGGGGACGCAGATGGGCGATGCTGCGCAGAAATTCAACGCTGTGGCGCTTTTTTTGCAGCGGATAGTCAGGTGTGGAAGCGCCTTCTACCTCAATAATGGCGGCCTTGCACTCGATGGGCTGCTTGGCTTCCGGAGTGTGTACCAGCGTACCCTTGACAACCAGTGCCGCGCCGACATTCTGCTTGGCAATCTCTTTATAATTCTCCAGCACACCATCTTCCATGACGATCTGCAGCGGTTTGAAGCAGCTGCCGTCATTGAGCTCGATAAAGCCAAAGTTGCCCATATCACGAATGGTGCGAACCCAGCCGCCGACGGTGACCTGCTGCTTGTCGAAGCCCTTGGGGTTGGCGATAATTTCGGAAATCAGTGTTCGTTGCATAGTTACTTACACGCTCTTTTCTTCTCGGATTAGTGGTGGAACAGTCGCACGCCGGTAAAGGCCATAACGATACCGTACTTGTTGCAGGTGGCAATCACATGGTCATCCCGAATGGAACCGCCGGGCTGAACAATGTAATTGACGCCGGATTTGTGCGCACGCTCCACATTGTCGCCGAAGGGGAAGAAAGCATCGGAGCCGACCGAGACGCCAGTCAGTTGGGCGATCCATGCCTTTTTCTCTTCGCGGGTCAAAACTTCGGGCTTGACCTTAAAGGTATTCTGCCATACGCCCTCGGCAAGCACATCTTCGTACTCTTCCGAGGTGTAAAGATCAATGGCGTTGTCGCGGTCAGGGCGGCGGATACCATCTACAAACTGCAGCCCCAGCACTTTCGGATGCTGGCGCAGCCACCAATTATTGGCTTTATCACCGGCAAGCCGGGTGCAGTGGATGCGGCTCTGCTGGCCGGCACCCACGCCGATGGTCTGACCGTCTTTGACATAGCAGACGGAATTGGACTGGGTATATTTCAGGGTAATCTGTGCAACCATCAGATCCACAATGGCCGATTCGGGCAGTTCCTTTGCATCGGTGACGATGTTCTGGAACATATCACGGGTGATGGGCATATCGTTATAGCCCTGCTCAAAGGTGACGCCAAAGATGTCGCGGTGCTCATCGGCAGCTGGGACATAGTTGGGGTCAATTTTTACAATATTATAATTGCCTTTTTTCTTGGTTTTCAAAATGGTGAGTGCTTCCTCGGTGTAGCCGGGAGCAATAATACCGTCTGAAACTTCACCTTGCAGATATTTGGCGGTTGCCGCGTCGCAGACATCAGAGAGGGCGGCCCAGTCACCGTAGGAGCACAGACGATCTGCGCCGCGGGCGCGAATATAGGCACAGGCGATGGGAGTAAGCACTGCATCGGGCTCCACGAAATAGATTTTCCGTTCAGTTTCCGTCAGCGGTCGGCCGACCGCCGCGCCGGCAGGGGAAACATGTTTGAAGGAAGCGGCTGCGGGCAGGCCGGTTGCAGCTTTGAGCCCTTTCACCAGCTGCCAGGAGTTCAGTGCGTCCATAAAGTTGATATAGCCGGGCTTGCCATTGAGCACCTCAATCGGCAGCTCACCGGATTTCATGTAGATACGGCTGGGCTTCTGGTTGGGATTACAGCCATATTTCAATTCCAGTTCTTTCATAAAGCATGTCTCCTTACTGATGCTTGTTCATAAGCACATCTTCTGTTTTTCCGGTGGCAAGTTCCAGATAGCGGACGAAGAGCGAAACCTTGTTGTCTGCGTTGAGACTGTTCCACAATGTCTGCGCAAGCGTTTTGGCGTCGGGGGCATCCAGCGAAACCTGCTCCGGCTCGCCCTCAAAGGAGGGGAGCGGATTACCGTCACCCTGATAGGTGTGAATGAAATGTCCTTGGCCGGCGATGGGGTTTTCATATTCAAAGAAATAGCGGCGGCAGGAACTGGGATCGCCGTTTGCACTCTTGAGGATCGAGAGGCGGTAGTCGCCGTTTTCCGTGATCATACCGGAAATTCGCGGTGTGAAATTGGGGCTGTCCGGTTCAAATTCGCGGCTCATCAGCGCGGCACGGAAGCATTCGCCCTTGAGCAGATAATCTCGGATGGTGTCGGTTTGGTCGCCGTTGGTGACAATCGTTTTGCCGTCCACCAGCCGGACCGGATGATAAATAATCAGGCTGGGATCAGTCATCTTCGATTCGTCAAAGGCGCGAGTGCGGATGCCGTCGGCCGTGACCTCGAAAATCCGGTTTCGGCTGTTTTCACTGCGGCCCATGATAAAATAGGCCAGTACGGCGTGGCGGTTGTCCGCGCTGCGGCCGAGCAGGATGCCGCGACCGGGATAGCTGTTCTGCTGCAGCAGATCGAAAATATTGGCTGTCTTCATGAAAATACCCTCTCTTCGGATAAAATTTTGCACATCTGTTCCACGCGGCTGTCCCAGGAAGCGGCGCGTCCGCTGGCCATTCGCGCTTCGGTTTTTCCATCGTCTTCGATGGCGGCAGCGCAGGCGGCAATGAATTCCTCTGCACTGCGTGCGATGTGAATCAGACCATCATATTGAAGCACCTGCTCCGGCTGCGGGGTGGAGATAATCGGTTTGCCGGTGGCGAGATATTCGTAGAATTTCAGGGGGCTGACATCCTTGCTGAGATCACTGTTGTCAAACAGATTCAGGCAGGCGGTAAAGTGTGCCAGATACTGCGGCAGTTGTTCGTTGGGCTTGAGGCCTAAAAACCGGGTGTTCGGTGCAGCGCGCAAGGTGCTCAGGTCGATGCCGGGATTTTCTCGCCCGATAAAGACAAAATTCCAATCCGGTCTTGCCTGGACAGCGGCCTCCACAAAGTCGTATTCAATACAGGCTTGCAGCGCACCGACGAAACCGAAGATTGGCCCCTGCAGATCCTGCAGGTCGTCTGGAACAGGCTGCGGCGCAGCGGCCTCGGCAAAGCGTTCATAGTTCGCGCCGTTGGGAATGAACACTGTGTGGGGATTGACTGCGGCGAGTCGCTCGGCCAGCCGCTTTGCAGTGGCAAACACCTGGGTGGCCTGCCGGGCGAGATCGAGCTCCATTGTGTCCACAACAGCGGGATTCATCAGTCCACCGTAGGCAGAGTGGCGGTCTACACAGTCATAAACCAGGGCGCTGTGGGGAATTTCTGCGATGATATCACAAGCGGTCGGAGAGTAGCACCAGAGCACCGGATGTTCAAAGCCATGCTCCGCCATTTTCTCCCGGATGAACTTTGCAAGCATTTTCTGGTTGCGGCGGTTGACAGCACGGTATTTGTTGAAAAAGGGCCAGACCGGTGGAAGCGCATAGACCGTGAGATTCGGCTGCACCTGCGTGCCGGGACGCTTCCAGGCCTGCGCCTTCTCCGCTGCCGCGGGGTCCTTATATTTGGCGATCGTTGTGACCGGCGGATCGAAATAGAGAATCTCCGCATCGGGAATCCGGCTCATAACCTGCTGTTTGCGGGTGGGAATTGGATACCAGGGAGAAGTGGAAAGACAGACAATTTGTTTCATTCGGGTTCCTCCAGCAACTGGCGCGCGGCCTGTTCATTCTGCATGGCGAGCTGCTGCATCTGTGCAGCGGTGTCCTGGTCGATCCCGCCGGACGCGAGCGCCTGATCCAACAGCGTGCAGAGCGAGGCTTCCGTGACATCGGCAAGGTCTTCAAAATGTTTCTGGCCGAGGTAGCGGAGGAATCCACTGACTTTTGGATCATAAACCGTGCCCACCAGCGGAACACCGCGCCCGGCGGCAAAAATCAGCGCGTGTAGCCGCATGGCGATGACGCACTGCATCCGCTCCATCAGGGCAACAATCATGCTGCCGCTGGCCGGTGCGGCAAGGATACGACAGGGACAGCGCAGCTGATTGGCGACCTTGTGGGACGCCGCGAGATCCCGGTTGGGTTCCAGCGCCAGAAAAACCGGAGTCAGGCCGTGAACGCGATAGGCATACTCGGCGCAGGCGGCATAGGCCGGAACTTTTTCCTCAAAGCCATGCCAGGGGCGCAGTGCGAACATCACATAACGGTCGTTCGGATCAAGTCCGTTGGAGAGCATCCAGCTGTCGGCCTCGTTATGAGAGACCGGCTCAAGCAATAGTGCCGGATCGGCTGTGACGCGGATCTGCGGCGTTGTGACGCCCATATGGATCAGCTCTTCCTGGGAATTATCTTCCCGCAGTGTGATCAGGTCTGCATAGCGGTTGATTTGCTTCGCGGCTGCACGGCGATTTCTGGGCCGTGTAACCGGCCCGATGCCGCAACCGTACATCATCGTTTTGTTGCCGGCGCGCTTGGCATAGCGCAGATTGGTCAGGTAATAGTAAAGGGAGCGGGAGCTGGTAACATCCTGGATCAGGCTTCCGCCGCCGGAGATATACAGCCGGGTTTTGCGCATCCGGTGGAGAAATTTAAGAAAATGAAAGGTGTGAATCGCGCCGATATGGTAGCGCAGCTGGGTAGCGCGGGGTGTGCGGGAGAGCACATACAGCGGCAGATCCGGATCAATATCCTTCATCTGTCCGATAATTGCATCCAGAATTGCGTCATCACCGGCGTTACCCTTGCCATAAGCACCGCAAATCAATACACCGTCGCGCTGCAGCGTGCTTTGGCGCGCTTCCCGGCGCAGGATGGTCTGATAAATCTCTTTTTGATGCGCAACGGTAGCATCCTGCGAAAAATCGGATCGCGCTTTTTCATAGAGCCGCTCGCTCATAGTGTGGCGCAGTGTTTCATCACCGGCCAGCTGAATCATATCGGCCGCAAGGGCTTCCACATCCTGCGGCTGGAACAGCAGGCCGCAGACGCCGTGGTCAATCAGCTTTGGCACACCGCCGACGCGAGAGGCGATGGTGGCGCAGTGCATCCGCGCGCCTTCGGTCAATGCATAGGGAAAGGTTTCAGACAGCGAGGTCAGCATGTTGATGTCGATAGCGTTGTAGAAGCTGTCCGTATCGGAGATCCAGCCTGCAAAGTGAACGGTTCCAGCGGGGCAGCATGCGGTGGCAAGGGTTTGCAGTTCTTCCCGCTGTTCACCGTCACCGGCGATGATCAGGTGCACATTGGGACAGACTGCGGCTGTTTTGGCAAATGCGCGAATCAATGTGCCAATATCCTTGACCGGATTCAGCCGGGCTGCGATGCCGAATACAACTGCATCGGGCGCAATGGAGAACTCAGCTCGATATTCCGTTCGGGTTTTGGCCGGTGTTACCGGGGAGAAATTCACACCGTTGTAAATAGAGAACATCCGCTGCGGATCAAATCCGCGGGAGAGCAATAAATCCGCCATTGCATCGGAAACGCCGATGCGATAGTCAAGATGCCGCAGCGCGATGGTGTTGATGGTGCCGTAGATCAGCTTGCCCAACGGCCGTCCAAGATAGTCGAGCCGGTAATCAGAGTGAACAGTGGTGACGACCGGTGCTGTAATATGCGGCCGGATCATGGCGCCGATCATGTTGGCGCGGGAGCCGTGGCAATGGACAATCTCAAAATGTTCCTGCCGGATCAGCGCCTGCAGCGCGCGGCAGATGGCGGGTAAATTGCGCCCGCCCATAATTTTGGTGGGAATTCCAAGCTGCCGGGCTTCTTCGGCAAAGGGACCGTCTGTAAAGCAGACCAGAAGCACCTGCTCGGTCTGCATCAGTCCCTGCAGAAGCGAGTGCACATGCGTCTTGGCGCCGCCTACATCGCCGCCGGAAATCAGGGTGATAATTTTCATAATTGCTGCTGGCACCTCTTTGGAAATATGTCTTGTACAACCGAAAAAAATCGTATACAATAAAAACCAGTCGTTTTTAACCTATTCTACAATAATTAAAGCCGGGGGTCAACCAGATTCAACCCCCTGGCGGGAGGCCAAGTATGAAAATCATGGATGAAAAAGGAAAATTATTCGGCAAAATCAATTTAATTGATTTTGTTGTGCTTGTGGCAATTGTTGCAGTGGTCGCAGGGGTGGCCTGGAAGCTGGTAGGCGGCCGTGTTTCAAATGCGGTGGCGGAGAGTAATGCGGTGACCATCCGCTATGAGGTGATGTGCTCGCAGGTGGATAAGCAGATTGCCGATTACTGTGTGGAAAACTATGACGGCCAGCTGATGAGCAACGGCGAACTGCTTGATGGGCGGATTACCGCCTGCACGACCGCACCGCAGACGGAAACGCTGGTGGATGCAGACGGCAATGCGGTGACAGTACCGGTGGAAGGGCAGCAGATGCTCTATTTTACCATTGAGTGCAAGGTGGCAAAAGAGGCCAATACCTATACAGTTGGCTCCCAGGAAGTTCGCGTCGGTAAAAATCATATTGTCAAGACCAATCTGATTGAACTGAGCGGTCAGGTTACCGCGATGGAGGTTGTGACGGAGGCAGACAATGGATAAAATGCTGCAGAGCAGCATCGCAATCCGGCTGCTTGCGGCGATTGCAGCCCTTTGGCGGCAGTCCGGCGTGCGGCGTCTGTTCCATGCCCTGCATACCGCTTGGAAACAGAGCGCAGTACACAGCCTTTGTTGCCGCGCGCTGGGATCGCAGGCGCGGCAGACGGCATTCTCCCGCCTGCGCCGTACAGCCGTGCGGCTGAACGAACGGCTGGCAGGATGGACAGAGCCGCTTGCATTGCTGCGCGGCAGCGTGCTTTATCGGGCTTACGCCGATGTGATGCGTTGGGGCCGGAACAGCTGCCTGTTCGGCTGGCTTTTTGACGGCGGCCTGACGCTGCTGATTCTGTTTGCCCTTGCGATGTATCTGCCGATTGACTATGTGCTGCGGGATGTGCTTAGCATCCCAGTACTTTCTTCGCTGTGGGATGAGGCACTGCTGCTGCTCAGCGTAATTTGGGTTGTACGGACCCGGATGACTGGCGGCCAACCTCTTGCGCCGCGGACCAATGTGATGGACACACCGGTACTACTGTTTGTCTGTGTGGGCTTGGGCCTGATGTTTGGCGTCAGCCCGTTTTTCTCGGTTGCGGTGGCTGGTTATCGGGCGACGGTGCAGTATATGCTCTGGTTTTTTATTGTGACGCGTCTGATGCGGGACGATCGGGATTTTTCGGTGGTTTACCTGACGATGGTTGCGATTGCAGTCCTGATTGCGCTGCATGGAATTTACCAGTATATTGTGGCGGCACCGATTCCGTCGAACTGGACGGATCAGGCCGAGGCGTCAGTGCGGACCCGTGTCTATTCGGTGTTTGGCAGCCCCAATATCATGGGAGACTATATGGTGCTCTTTGCCCCGATGTGTGCGGGTCTGGCTTATTATTTCCAGGATAAATGGGCAAAAATCTTCTGCTGGATTGCCACTTTCTGTATGTGCTTTGCGTGCCTGTTTACCATGTCTCGCGGCGCGTGGATGGCGATGGCGGTGGCAGTGCTGATTTTTGCGGCGCTGCAGGATCGGCGTCTGTTTGTGCTGGTGTTGATTGCGGGTATCATTGCAATGTTTCTGCCCTTTGTAGCCAGCCGAATTGGCTATCTGTTCACAGATGACTTTGCGGCGTCTACTTCGAACGGAGGCCGCGGCAGCCGCTGGAAGATTGCGCTGGACTATCTGTCAACCAATCCAATTTTTGGATTTGGGCTCGGCATGTTCGGCGGTGCGGTGGCTATGCAGACAAAGGTCTATAAGTGGATTTCCTATTTCTATGTGGACAACTATTATCTGAAGATCATGGTGGAGATGGGGTACCTCGGATTTGCGGTATTTGTACTGCTGCTTCTGTGCCTGGTCTTTACCGGCTGCCGGACGATTTATCGCAGCCGCGGCGACCGGATGTATCCGCTGGCGGTTGGTATTTTCTCCGGAATGTGCGGCGTTCTGGTGCACTGCTATTTTGAGAATATCTTTGAAGAACCTTATATGATGTCGTATTTCTGGATTCTGGCGGCCATGCTGGTGTATCTGGGATTCCTGCACAGAAAAAAACATACGGCGTAAAGAAAGAGCCGGCGGGCATAGCCCCGCCGGTTCTTGTGTTTTTGAGGGCACTTTTGGAAATTGTCGATTTCATTGACAATTATCCGGGCAGCCTATAGAATAAAAATATAGCAGCCAATACGGCTGCAAAGTCTAACGATACGGATGGTGCAAGCATGGATGAACGCAACGCAGAGGTGATTCGGCTGACACAGCAGCTCGTACAGATTGACAGCTGTAATCCTGGCCCGCAGGAAACCCGGATGGGGGATTTTGTGTATCACTGGTTTGAGCAGGCCGGAATCCCGGTAGTGCGGGATGAAGTGTTTCCTGGCCGATATAATATTGTGGCGAAATTACAGGGCGAGATTGATGATCCCGCACTGGTTTTCATCTGCCATATGGATACGGTTCCCTTTGGCGACGAGTGGACCCGTGAGCCGCTGGACGGCGCAGTAGAGGGCGACCGGCTCTGGGGCCGCGGCTCCAGCGACATGAAATCCGGTCTTGCGGCGGCGATGATGGCTTTTCGGAATATTGCGCAGAGCGGCAAGGAACTGAAACATTCCTTTGTCTGCATTGCCTCGGTGGATGAGGAAGTCGGTATGGCAGGAGCAGAGCACGCGATTGCCTCTGGCTATATCACCCCAAACAGTTGGGTGCTGGACGCGGAGCCGACCGACGGCTGTGTCAAAATGGCGCATAAGGGAAAGCATTGGTTCAAACTGACAACCCATGGGCTTGCGGCGCACGCGAGTATGCCGGCAGCAGGAATTGATGCAATTGGTGCAATGGCAGAGATCATTTCGGCGATCCGTGCACGGATCGCCAAGCTTCCGGTTCATCCTACGATGGGTGCATGCTCTGCAACCTTTGGGTTAATTGACGGCGGCAGCTGTTTTAATGCTGTTTCAGATCACTGCTCGCTGGGGGTAGATACCCGCCTGGTTCCGCCGGTGACGCTGGAGCAAAACCTCAAGTTGATGGAAGACGCCATTGCGGAGGGGCTGGCAAAGGTGCCCGGTGCAACTTGTGATCTGGAAGTGACGGAGCACCGCCCCTTTGTGGATTTGAATGAGAATTCTGTGCTGTTTCAGCAGATGGTACAGGCGCACCGCGAGGTGACCGGGGAGCAGGCGAAGGTGGACTTCTTCCCAGGCTATACAGATTCGGCGGTAGCGGCGGCTTCTCTGGGAAATCACAACTGTGTTTCCTATGGCCCCGGTATTATGGGGGTGACCCATAAGCCGGATGAATATGTCCGCTGCAGCGATGTGATCCGCGTGGAACGAGTTCTGACCCGCGCGGCAGAGCGGCTGCTGTTGGATTGAAGATCTTTTCCGGCAGAATTGCTGCCGGTGGGAGATAGGTGAATGAAATTTTGAAAAGACTGATTGCGCAGGAGGGAAAATCACATGAGCAGAAAACTGACAGAAGCAGAAATTGAGAAGGGCATGAAAGCCTATCGTGGTCCCTGGCAGATGCTCTCCCTGACAGGCTGGGATGTGGAAGATATGACGGACCGCCCCGTGATTGCCGTCGTCAATACATACAGCACCATTTGTCCCGGACATATGAATTTGCGTGAAGTGTCGGAAGCGGTGAAGTATGGCATTACGCAGGCAGGCGGCGTTCCGGTGGAATTTGGCACGATCGGTGTATGTGATATTACACAGAATGGATATGTGCTTCCGACCCGCGATGCGATTTGCGACAGCATTGAGTTGATGGTGAAATGCCACGGCTTCGACGGCGTGATTATGCTTGGTTCCTGCGATAAAATCGTACCGGGCATGATGATGGCGGCGGCGCGCTGCGATATTCCGGCGATGATTGTCACCGGCGGTCCGTCCCTCGGTGGTCCGGCCTTTGACGGACGGCCGAAGACTGAGTATACTGCCGTTGCGGAGGCGGAAGGCCAGCAGATGGTTGGAAAGATCTCCCGCGAAGAGGTATACAATCTGGCGCGCACTGTTATGCCGACCTATGGATCCTGCGCATTTTATGGCACAGCCAATACCATGAGCTGCGTGACAGAGGCTATCGGTTTGCAGATGCCGGGCGGCGGCTGTATTCCGGCTGTCTATGCTGAGCGTCTGCGTCATGCCAAGGCGTCTGGTAAGAAGATTGTCGAACTGGTTCAGAAGGGAATTAAGGCAACCGACATCATGACCTTTGAGGCGTTGCAGAATGCCATTATGTTCCTGATGGCGACCGGTGGTTCGACCAATGGTGTGCTCCACCTGAGCGCGATTGGCAACGAACTGGGCTATGATCCGTCGGTGATTATGGAAGAATTTGACCGCCTCAGTGATGAGATCCCGCAGATTGTTCGGGTATTTCCTGGCACGAATCAGTATGTCATGGAGGATTTTTATTTCTCCGGTGGCGTACCCCGCGTAATGGAGAACCTGCGCTCCAAGCTGAACCTGAATGTCATGACTTGCACCGGCAAGACCATGGGAGAGAATATTGACGATTATGTCTACCAGTATAAGGATTGCAATCCGGAGATTATCCGCCCGCTTGATAACCCCTTCGGCATGGGTGGCCTTGCTATCCTCAAGGGCAACCTGTGCCCGGACACCGCTGTCTGCAAACCTGCCGGTATCCCGGAGAAAATGCGGAAGTTCACCGGTAAGGCAGTGGTATTTGACAGCGAACACGATGCAACAGCGGCGCTGAAGGCACTGAAGATCAAGGCAGGCGATGTTGCGATTATCCGCTATGGCGGCCCGAAGGGGGAGCCGGGTATGCGTGAAATGTGCGATTTTATGAAGTATCTGACCGGTCAGGGCCTGGCGGAAGAGGTCATGCTGATTACGGATGGACGCTTCTCCGGTACCAATAATGGCTGCTTTGTCGGTCATGTTTCGCCGGAAGCCGCTGCCGGCGGCCCGATCGCACTGGTACGCGATGGGGATGAAATCTCCATTGATGTCTACAAAAAGGAACTGACGCTCCATGTCAGCGATGAGGAGCTGGAGCGCCGCCGTGCCGAATGGCACTACACACCGAAGCCGGTCAAGGGCTTTATGGCGCGCTACCGCAAGCTGGCGGCCAGCGCCAACCGCGGCGGTATTCTGATGGTAAATGACTAATCTGTAAAAAGAGAAGGTGCATGGCTCTTGGCCATGCACCTTCTTTACTTTTTAATCACATCGTAGAGATCGGTCCGACGCTGGGCAAGCAGCGGAAGCTGGGAACGGATTCGAGTAATTTCCGCCAGATCAATGGATGTGACGAGATAGCCGGGCGTCTCATCCATCTGCGCGGCAATGCTGCCCCAGGGATCGGCAATGATAGACTTGGAATAGCTGGTGTAACCGCCGCTGTGGCTGCGGGCCGGCGCTACACCGACGGTGAATACCTGATTATCCAACGCGCGGCTGCGGAAGGCCAGCTCCCAGTGAGCACGGCCTGTGGTCATACTGAAGGCGGCGGGGGTAAAGATAATCTGCGCCCCGGCAAGCGCCATCAGCCGGTAAAGCTCCGGAAAGCGGATGTCGTAGCAGATGGCAGCGCCCATTTTGCCGAATTCCGTATCAAATACTGTAACCTGATTGCCAGCGCTCAGTGTATCCGATTCCCGGAACGCCTGCTTGCCGGGAATGCTGATATTGAACAGGTGCATCTTTCGGTGCTTGGCAATCTGCTCGCCCTGGCGGTTGAAGATGTAACAGGTGTTATAGATCTGATCGCCGTCCCGTTCCGGAACCGTGCCTGCAATTAAATATACACCGGCGTTTCGGGCCATTGCAGCCAGCTGCGTATAGACGCTGCCGCCGTCCGGTTCAGCATAGACTGGAAAATTGTCCGTCTTATACGGGCAGTCAAACATTTCCGGCAGAACGACAAAGTCGGCGCCGTCCGATGCAGCAGTGCAGATCAACGCGGCTGCTGCATCCAGATTTTTCTGCTTTTCCGGTTCTACCAGAGTTTGAATCATCCCAATTTTACAGCTGTTCATAAGAGTCCCTCTTATGCTTCAAACTGCGCTGCAACATCCTTCATTAGCTTGGGAATTTCCAGATGTTGCGGGCAATGCGTCTTACAGGCACCGCAGGCAATGCAGTCGGATGCTTTTCCGCGGTTTTTGGTGTAAACCGTGTAGAACATCGTTGGGAAGTTGACCTCGCCGAATTGCTTGAAGTTATTGTAGGCGCTGAACACCTCTGCAATGGCGATATGTTTCGGGCAGCTCTCGGCGCAGTAATGGCAGGCGGTACAGGGAATTGCACCGCTTTTTTGCATGGCAAGGACGGCGCGCTCCAATGCGGCCTGTTCCGTCGGGTTCAGCGGCTGACAGGTGTCCATGATGTCCAGATTTTCCGCCATTTGTTCCGGCGTGCTCATACCGCTGAGGATCATCATAACGCCGGGCAGTTGAGCGCAGTAGCGCAGGGCGTAACAAATGCTGGACTGCGGATGGGGCAGCGCGTTCAGCTCTGCGGCTGCGGCTGGCGGAAGATTGGCCAGCCCACCGCCCTTGAGCGGCTCCATTACGATAATGGGTTTGTCATATCTGCGCGCGATTTCGTAGCAGCGGCGTGCCTGTACCGTGGGATTTTCCCAATCCAGACAGTTAATTTGCAGCTGAACAAAATCTACATCGGGATGCGCGGCGAGCAGCTGCTCAAGCAGCTCCGGCTTATCATGAAAAGAGAAGCCAACCTGTTTTGCGCGGCCGTCAGCCTTGACCTTTTTCAAGAATTCAAAGGCGTTGCAATTATCAAAGACTACTGCATTATCTGCCGAGAGATTGTGCAGTAAATAGTAGTCAAAGTAAGTAACGCCGCATTTATTCAGCTGCTTTTGAAAGATTGGCTCCAGATCCGATTCTGTGCGGATATTCCAGGGCGGGAGCTTGTCCGCCAAAAGAAAGGCGTCTCGCGGGTGCCGCTTGACCAGACACTCCCGCACGGCCAATTCCGCCTTTCCCTTATGATAGGGATAGGCGGTATCGAAATAAGTGTAGCCTCTGGCCAAAAACTGGTCGATCATTTCACAGACCTGTGCCTGATCGATGGCGCCGTCTTCTGTTGTTGGCAGACGCATGGTTCCAAATCCAAACTGTTTCATATTCCCCTCCACTTGTAATTCTGCCGGGAATTCCGGCAGAATTAAATCTATCCATATCATAGTACGGATGTGCAGCGCTGTAAAGAAAACTGATCCGGTGGAAATCCACAAACATCATTGACAATCTCTACAAAAAAGATAAAATAAAACTGATACACCGTTTCAGTGGAAAAGAGGAGGAGACTGCCGTGGAGATCAAGACGGTTGCCATCATTGGCCTGGGCGCGCTGGGCGTGCTGTATGCCGACCAAATGACGCGGATGCTGCCGGAGGGAATGTGCCGGGTGGTGGCAGATCAGACGCGGATTGCGCGTTATCGACGCGAGGGTGTCTACTGCAACGGCAGAGCCTGCTCCCTGACCTATGCGGATCGCGCACAGGCGCAGGAACCGGTGGATCTCCTGATTTTTGCTACAAAGTTCAATGGACTGCAGGATGCGATTGATGCAGCACAGGGGATTGTGGGGCCGCAGACAACGGTGGTTTCGCTGCTCAACGGCATTTCCTCCGAGCGGTATCTATCTCTGGCGTTTGGTGCGGAAAAGGTGCTCTATTGCGTAGCACAGGGGATGGATGCCGTCAAAGAGGGCAATCATTTAACCTATCACAGTATGGGATATTTGATTTTTGGTGACGCGGAGGGAAAACCGAATCCTCGCGCGGATGCACTTGATGCGTTTTTGCGCCGGGTGGAGGTGCCGCATTTGCTGGCACAGGATATGCAGCGCCGCCTGTGGCACAAGCTGCTGCTGAATGTGGGTGTGAACCAGGCATGTACTGTGTTCCACCGGGATTACGGCGGTGTGCAGGCATCGGGGCAGCCGCGGGAGACGATGATCAGCGCCATGCGGGAAGTGCTTGCGGTTGCGCAGGTGGAAGGAATTCCGCTGACAGAGGCGGATCTGGACTCCATGGTGAAGCTGGTTGATAGCCTGAATCCTGCCGGAAAGCCCTCTATGCTGCAGGATGCCGAGGCAAAGAGACCGTCTGAGGTGGAGCTGTTCGGCGGAACCATTGTTCGTCTGGGACGCAAACATGGAATTCCCACCCCATTTAACGATTTTCTCTATAAGGCAATAAAAGATATGGAGGCCGCCTATTGACCGCCCGTCTTTTGCGATATTCCAGATGAAGAAAGGACTCCTTTAATTATGGAAATCAAAATTACTAGAACGACAACTCCGAAGGAAAAGCCGCAGGACGAGTCCAAGCTCGGCTTCGGCCGTGTGATGACGGATCATATGTTCCTGATGAATTACGATGAGGGCCAGGGCTGGCATGATGCCCGCGTGGTGCCCTATGCGCCGCTTCAGATGGATCCGAGCTGCATGGTACTGCACTATGCGCAGGAGGTTTTTGAGGGCCTGAAGGCATACCGCTGGGCGGATGGCTCCGTGCACCTGTTCCGTCCGATTGAGAACGCACGCCGCCTGCAGAACTCCAACGAGCGTATGTGCATTCCGATGATCGATGAGAATGACTTTGTTGAAGCTGTCAAAACGGTTGTCAAGGTGGATGAGGATTGGGTTCCGCACCAGGAGGGTACTTCCCTGTATATCCGTCCCTTCGTGTTTGCAACTGATTGCCATCTGGGCGTTCACGCTTCCAAGAGCTATCTGTTTTGCATCATCCTGAGCCCGTCCGGTTCTTACTATCCCAACGGTATTGATCCGGTGAACATCTATGTGGAGAACAACGATGTCCGTGCGGTCCGCGGCGGTACCGGCTTTACCAAGTGTGGCGGCAACTATGCAGCGTCCGTCCGTGCCGGTGCAGAGGCGGAAAAGGCCGGTTATGCACAGGTCTTGTGGCTTGACGGTGTGGAGCGCAAGTATATTGAAGAAGTCGGCGCAATGAATGTCATGTTCAAGGTTGACGGCAAAGTTATTACGCCGGCACTGACCGGTTCTATTCTGCCGGGCATTACCCGCAAGAGCTGCCTGGAGTTGATCCGCAGCTGGGGCATTCCGGTGGAGGAGCGTCTGATTACAGCGCAGGAGCTGTTTGACGCGGCCGAGAATGGAAAACTGGAAGAAGCCTGGGGTACCGGCACGGCTGCTGTTATCTCTCCGATTGGCGAGATGGGTTGGAAGGACCGCAAGGTTATTGTCAATGGCGGCAAGATTGGCGCGCTGTCTCAGAAGCTGTATGACACGCTGACCGGCATTCAGTGGGGCAAAATCGCAGATCCCCATGGCTGGATTGTGAATCTGTAAAAAATATTCTGCACCAGTTGCGGAATAAAAAAGGACCCCGGCCTGAACGGCCTCTACGCATAAGAACAACATTATTAGCCACTCAGAGCAAAGCAAAACCGGAGCGCGTACCGAGTCTGGTACGCGCTCCGGCTCTTTTTATATCAGCTAATGAGGGGCATCACCCCTGATAAGTGCGATACAGGAAGGTAACGATCTGAGCACGGGTGCAGATGTTGTTGGGGCTGAAATGCCCAGTATCCGTGCCATTGGTAATGCCGTTTTCCACGGCCCAAACTACTGGGGCCGCATAGTAGGCGTTAATCGGCACATCACTGAAGGCGGGGGTTCCGGCTGCAAATGTCTTGACCGCCCGATACAGGAAGGTGACCGCCTGGGCTCGGGTGCAGGTCGCATTGGGGCTGAATGTTGCTGCTGTGGTGCCCAGCGTAATGCCGTTCTCAATGGCCCATGCCACCGCCTTGGCGTAATAAGCATCAGCGGGGACATCCGTCAGGCTGACGGTAGCCTTCGGCTCCGGACTACCTGCCGCTCGCCACAGGAAGGTGACGATCTGGGCACGAGTGCAGGGGTCATTGGAGCCGAACAGGCCATTGTCCTTGCCGTTGGTAACGCCCTTCTTCACCGCCCATGCAACTGCGTCAAAGTAGTAGGAATTCTTCTTTACATCCGCAAAGGTCACAGCGGTTTCATTCTGCTCAGGAATGGTCTGAGAAGGCTTACTGCCCGAAGAAGATCCGGAGGAAGAACCGCCGCTGTGGTGGCCGCCGGAAGAGGATTCGCCGGAAGTGCTGTTCTGTGCAGGCGTCAGCTCATAGGCTGCCAAGGTGCCGGACACCTCACAAGCTGCCAGCAGCATGGCCTTTCTGCCGTTTGCCCCGGGGACAAAGCACAGACCCTCGGGGGATACATCACCCTGAATGGCATTCTCAAACTCACGGGAGTTGATGTAGTTGACAAACTTGCCATTAGCCGGGTCGGTGATGTCATAGACCATCACGCCGCCGATGCGCTCCAGGGCGATGAATGCGTAGGTCTTGCCGTCCACGGTGCCGGTGGTCACTGTTTCCGGTTCGGGACCCTTTTTGCCGGAGCGGTTGTCCAGTTTGATTTTGTCGTTGGAGCAGTTGAAGTAATTTGCCAGCTTTTCTGCCGTAATGGTTTCGAAGTCGCTGCCGCTGTCGAATACCAGCGTCAGACCGGAATCGGTGACCTCGTACATGGAGAAGGAACGGCCGCCGAAAACATAGGCCTTGCTCTGATTCAGACCGTCCCACATGGCAGCATTGAACCAGACGACATCCTCACCCAGTGTCACATTGCCGGTGGGGGAGGTTGTGCCCTCGGATTCGTTATCCAGTCCGGCCCAGTCAGAGCGGCTGTCGCCCTCGTTGGCAGTCAGCAGATAAGTCTTGCCGCCGATGGTGGTCACGGAAATACCATCGGGCATTTTGATGCCGTAAACATTGTCGTAGGTCTGAAGATCGATCTTTTTGTCCTTCTGAAGATCAACCTTTGTCACGCCGTAATTCTGGAATCCCAAGGGATAAACGCCGGTGAAGGTCTTAGATGCAATGTCCAGAACCGCAATAGCGTTGGCCTCCTGCAGAGAAACATAGGCCTTGCCGCCGGAAACCGCAATGTATTCCGGTTCAAAATCGGTTGAGGGAGCTTTCTCTTTCTGAATCAGCACACCAGAATTTGCCAGTGCCTCTCTCTGGCTGTCGAACATATCAAAGGTCACGGTGCTGGCGGTCAGCACATTGCTCTCGCCGATGGTCACCACTGTTACAGAGCCTTTCGGATCCGTTCCGTTCGTGCCCTGGCGGGGTTCGCCCTCATCGGCGGTGAGAAGGGTGCTGTTATCCGCAAAGGTCACCATGTCCGGCTGAACACCGGTTTTCGCTGTGCCCAGCAATTTCAGCGTGCCGTCCTGATTGCAGGCAAACAGTGCTGCAATTCCCGCCTCCTCGTAGGTTTCCGCCTGAATGGCCACTGCCAGCTTGCTGCCATCGGGAGAAACGGCCACGGAAGTCATGTCGCCGTAGGTGAAACCCTCTGCATTGACCATGGACTTGATGTCATATTCCGTGCCGGAGAGGGCAGCGGATTTGTCGCCGTCCATGCTATCGTTGAGATCCACGGCAATCAGCTTGCCTTTCACACCGCTGACGGCATAGGCAAAGCCGTTTTCTGCATTGTACTGCACAATTTCAAGGCTGCCGCCGTCTGCGTTCATGGCACCGGAGTTATACCGTCCCGCCAGTTCCAGTTTCAGCGCGGCATCGCTGTTGTAGAATCCCTGCACCCGGGTATCGCCGGTGACAACGGGGGTGTAAGTCGGTTCTTCCGGCTTGGTGGTGCTTGCTTTCTTGGTGGTGATGGTCACCGTCACAGGGCCGGTCACCTTGGTCAGACGGTACATGCCGTTGCCCAGGTCTTTGAGGTTCTTAAAATTGGTATCCGCTGTGATGGAGGCAATTTCATATCCCTCTGCCACATTCACCTTGAAGTTCACCTGACCGTCACCAGACATATCAATTTCACCGGTATCGGAATTGCGGGCAACCGCACTGGTCACATTCGTTGCGCTGGCTGTGGTGTAGTCCTGCGTGTTGTACACATCCACCGTGGCACGCTCGTCCTTGTTGAAGGTAACGGTGTGTCCGGTTTCCTCCGCCGTGCGGTTGATGGTGAAGGTATCCAGTACGCTGCCGTTATTGGTGCGGTAGGTGGTAATCTGGAATTGGGTGTCGGAAACGGAAACCTCGGAATAGGTGGGCGTGTGTTCCTGACTCTTCACCGCCGCATAGTTGAATGTTTCGTTTTTAATTTCGTAGTACTTGCTACCGGAGGCAGAGTTTGCCGTAATGTAAAGAATGTTGTTCGTATCGGTGACGCTGTTCATTTCGGCGGTATCATACTCCGCTGCATCGGTAACGGGAGTCAGTCCGTCCATCATGTAGCTGCGGACATACACATGGTCATGACCCTGCAGCACTACATCGATGTCCAAGTCCTTGAATACGGGAACCAGTCCGTTTCTCCGCTGAAGAATGTCATTTTCCGTTGCATGGTTTGCCACGCTGTACACCGAGTGGTGCATAGCGACCACTTTCCATGCGGCGTCAGTGTTCTTGGAAATGGCATCTTCCATGAATGCCTTGTGTTCGGCTGTGGAGAGATCGTTGGTATTGAGCACCATAAACAGCACATTGTTGTAGACAAAGTAGTAGTCGCCGCCGGCCGGGGTCAC